>JACPPM010000129.1 GCA_016191015.1 Acidobacteriota bacterium
ACTCTGATCAGTTCGAGGTGACTGCTCTGTTCCTGCATTCCTCTCGTCCTGCTTTCCTTAGAGGGATCGGGAGGATTGAGCATTGTCAAGAATCTTGCCATTTCGTGTCAACACGCAACTTGTAAGACACTAAGGCGCGTGTTTTCGATCAGGCTGGAAATGGTTTTGAAAGTGAATACCTTGCCTTTGGTGGCCATTATCAACTGCTCCATGAGTTTCTTCCGCACGCGGAATCCGCGGCCATCGATGCATGCAACGACTTGGAACGCCCTTCCGCGATCCTTCATCCGCTGGGCCGCTATGGCGACGAGCCTCTCGATGCGGGCCACCTTGTCCCGGGCGGTGCCGTCGTCGCCCGTGATCTTCGCTTCGATCACGACTGCTGGGTTCCATTCGTCCGGCACTATGAAGTCCGGGGCCTGCTCGAAGCCCTCGACTCTCTCCGCGCCCTTTGTCTTTCTGAAGGTCAATCCGGCGCGGGAGAGGCAATCTTCGATGACGCTCTCCATGCCGTCGCCGATGATCCCCGAAATGGAATCCCTGTGGCTCGCGAAGGGTCGGCCGAGGTAGCGCTCGTAGAGGAGCACCGCGTAGGGGACATGCCGCGACGCAACGTGGCGCAGCGATTCTAACCCCAGCGACGTATCGACCTTGTTCAGGCGATGCACAGCCCCTTCGACGGCGCTGCCGGCTCCCCTCCCAATATACTGGACGGCGATCTCGACCAGCGCATCGACCCGCCGCCTCGTCTCCTCGCCGCGGCCTTTGGCGAGGCGCTCGAAGAAGTCCTTGCCCTTCCTGCACACCACGTCGAGCCGCCTGGCGGCGTTTTGCTCGATGTCCACCCGGAGGTCCGAGTTCGCCAACTCTGCCCATTCCGGCGTCGACATCCCGAGGATCGTCCGCAGCACGAGGAAAGCGAGCGAGTCCTCTCGGAGAGCGTCCCAAACCGCCCCGGCGCTCCAATTCTTGAAGGTCGATGTGCGGCGCTTCAGCACTTCGTACGCATCTTGGAAGCGCGGGTATTCCACGAAATTCGAGCCGAGGGGGAGAATCAGGAATTGCGACTGCAGATCGTCGAAGGTCGTTTGGACGAGATCGTCGATATGGATCTTCAGATATGGGTGTTTGACTTCAAACGGCCTCTTCAAAGCTCAACTCCAATTGAGACGGGTGATTGTTCGGCACCGACATGATTCGATCGACGAGGGCGTCGAAGTCGGCTTCCCCCCCTGCCGAGCGAAGGGCATCGGTCGCCGCCGCCAGCCTCGCCGACGTCGGCTTCGAGGAATCCCAATCGGCGCGGAGGCGATTGATCGCGGTCCGCGCGATGTGGCCTGAGAGGAGGCATTTCACGTCGCCGATGCCCAAGCGCAGCCCTGCCCGCCGCATCGCCGTGCAATCCAGAAGAAGCGCATCATCGATCCGGTCGGGCGACCCGGCGACCGCCTCGCGGCAGACGAAAACCGAGTCCAGGACTGACGACTTCGTCCCGTGGATGTGGAGGGAGGCGTTCATTTCTGCCGCCGCAGGGACGACCGCGGAGCAGTCGAGCCCGGCGTCCAGTATCGCCATCACGATCGGCGCGTACACGTCGGGACGATTGTGGTGATAGGTGAACACGAACGGGGCGTTCGGCTTGAGCGCGCTGGCGTATCGCCGGAAGATGGCCGAGATCCCGCCGGCGAAATGCTCCACCCCGCGGCTCATCGTCTCGTTGCCCGTGAGCTCCGCGGGGCTTCGGGTCGTCTTCCGGCGGAATTCCCCGATTTCCCGGCGCAGGGCGATCCGCAGCCAGACGTAACAGAAATCCATGAGTTCGGCGTACTGCACGTTATCGAAGTAGGGCGGATCGGTGAACACGCCGTCGAGGGAGCATCGCGGCAGCCTCGTCTTGGACGCGCACCCCGCTTTCAGCCAAGCCTCACGACGTCCTCGCCGGGGGAAGCGCTTGCAGATCCGGGCCGCGACGCGCTCGCCTCGGATCGGAACGATCTGCTTCCGGGCGCCTTGCTGAAACGTTTCGAACGGCGCGCAGCAGTATCTCTTCGCGCGCAAATACTTTTCCGCGAAGTGGCGGAACGCCCCGGATCCGATTCTCGGGATGCCGAGCAAGTTGTTCTCGCATTGGACGAGGCCCACCGGGAACCCATGGACGCTGAAGATGTCCTGGCACTTGAGCGAGTACGTGTCGTATCGGCAGAGCATGTTCTGGTACCGCAGGAAATCGGAGAACACAGTCAGGAGCGCATGCCGTACAGATTCGTCCGCGACGCGGCGGATCTGCCGCATCAGCAATCCGAGGCCGAGCAACTGGCGGTCCGTGAACATCTCGCGATAGCGCCTGTAGCCCCACCGATGCAGCCTCCCCGTCTCGTCCCCAGCCGGGATCGCATCTCCTGGAATGGGCAGCGCCCTGGTTCGGGCAAGCATCGCAGAAGCGCGCGCGACCTTTTCCCGATCCGCATCGTCGGGCTGCTTGAAAAACCGCCCCCAATGCCGGGGGCGGCATCGCTCGCAGTGGTATTCGATAGCCCACATGCGATGCGCGGGAGGCATCGGTTCAGCCCGCTTCACGGGGACCGCGAAGTCCGACTTGCATCCCTTGCATGTCGTCTTTTGGCGACGGACGCCGCCATCGACCCGCACCGAATCGCCGCATCGGGCGCACGGCGACGGATTCGAGAGGCGCGGCGGCGCGTCAAATTCGTTCAGGAATCCGCAGCCGCCGCACGCCACGACGAACTTCGGATGGCGCTCGGCCTCCGCCAACATGTAACCCGGAAACAGGTCGTTGCGGACCCCGCAATTCGGGCACTCCTCGGTCTTGACCCAAACGAAATACTTCACCCCCGCCGCCTGGCCGCATGTCGCGCAGGCGGTCAGATAAAGATCGGCTACCTCGGATTCGACCCGGCGAACGACCTTCTCCGCGGTCGACGCGAACTTATCAAGATCGAGGGAGGCCAGCGATTGCCGGACGATCCAATAGGCCATCGGGTTGATGTCGACCCCGACTATGTCGAACCCCAGCCGGCTTGCCTCGAAGACCGGGGTGCCGCCTCCCATGAACGGGTCGGCGATGACGCCGCGCAAGCTGTGGGAATGCCAATAACTCGCGGAAAGGGGCTCCCTGCAGTTGTACTCGGCTAGGAGGAGGCTGCGGAAGATGGTGCCCGGGCGCCGGGCGAACCACTTATGGACGCCGATGATCGGCCGGTAGTTCTGCTGTATCTGCTTCTCGCGGAGCGCAAGCGCCGTCGCGAAGGCCGGATCGAAGTCCTTTTCAATGCTCATGGCTCGTCGTCAGGATAGCCTACCACAGCATCGGTCTCGTGGCGCGGTTCGCCGCCGCGTCTACCGATCTATCGTGTCTCGACAAACCAATTGCATCGCGTGCACGTCGGCATCGACGCCGAACACAGCCGGCAGGACTCGACCGAACCCTTGCGACGAAAGCGTGCTGATTTCAAGTCGGGTCTGACCCACCTCCGCCAGAAGGTAGTTGTTTTCAAACTCGATATTCAGCGTCTGCCTCCCCGACGTAGGTTGTCCCGCCGTCGCCCCGAGAATACTAGCACCCGGATATGGCACAACCTCCAGTCGCCCGTCTTGCCGTATGTACACCAAGTTGCTATCTTGCCAAGGATAGTATCCCGCTCGAATGAAGACGCCAAACCAATCGTGCGGGTGGCGGGCTTGGAGAATTTCAAATTCAACCCGCACCGCCCCATCCCTCATCCGGAAGTTGGGCGAAACGTTCGAACGAGTATCAAACTCCTTGTTTGGTGGGAATGCCCTCAGTTCTATTTTGGAAGGTTCCTTCGCATGCAACGCGGCCAGGTTCGTTGAGAATTCAAGTTGCTTTATCCTCAAGAAGGTGTCGAGATAGCGCGCTATTTTCTCGATGAGTTGGGACTGGTCCTTGTACTGGAAGGCCTCAAGGTTTCGAATATCAAAGCCGAGCTCTGAAACGGATCTCCCAGTCACCCGCAGGATATTCTTGTTCTGCCCTAGCGCTAACCCAAGTTCAACGTGAACGTTGGGATTGTTGTGCGTCAGGTCGGCAACTACTATGTCGGCGTCTCGAATCTGGTCCACAAACTGATCGCTAAGTTCTCGGTTTTGGGCCTTGAACGACGCGATTTCAGAGTACTCCGGCGAAGGACCAACTTCCTCCTTGCCGATTACAGTCGTGACGTGCGGGTATCGCTTCTTGATTGCTGCGGTGACGCAATCATAAAGGTTCTTTGTGGCCGAATCGAAGGGGATGGCGAAGAAGAGTTTGTGTTCTGCCTTCATCTAAATTCCTCGCGGTGAACTGAGTCTTGGACCGTTTCAGTGCGCCCGGCGATCGCTATTCCGAATCCGCCAACTCGGAGACCCACGGGTCGGGCCCGACATCCCCGGGCTCGGCGGCGAGCTTCAGCGCCTCTTCCGACTCTGCTCTGCCGACTTCTTCCCGCACGCGCCCTAGCACATTTTCCAACCCGATCGCGACGAGCGCGTCCAACGATGTATGCGCCAGCAGCGCCGCGGCGCGCAACTGCAAGAACAAGTCGCGGTCACAGCAGACCATCAGCGGCTCCTTCCGCGTCTTCCGGTTTTCCTGCCCCTCGTAGGGGTCCCCGATCCGCCGCTTTCGCTTCCCTGCCATCTCCGCCTCCTGGCGCGGACAATTTTCAGCAGCGAGGATATGACGACGACTGATCCACTGCAACAGCGTGTCTGACAAGTGTCTAGACATCATGATGCTTGATGCGTCGGCGGCACGCACCCGACCGAGGCGATCCGACTCAGCGATGGACCGCCTTTCGAAGTAGACCCCCTTCTCTGCGAGCACGGCTCATAGTTCGACGTCAATTCGGTCATCGAGGCGCGCAACCAATCGGACATCGTTGCCAAGATCCTGGCGAGCATCAAGTTCGTCTTCGGAGTTTCAATCTTCCAAAACGTCAACCACCGGAATTGTCTCCGGACTCCGACGGGGCACAGGACGATGGCGCCCGGCCCGGCGGCTTCTGCTTCTGAACAGCCCCAATCATCCACGGAACGGCCAGTCTCCGCCTGACAACCTTCTCGTCGACCGCGATTCTTGACTCAGCTCACAAAACGCGCTTTTCTGAACCCATGTTTCCGCCACTCTCCGCCAAGAATGACTGTCGCTGGCACCCGTCTGTCACCCCCGGGGGGTGTCAGAAGTGGTTGTGCTGCCCCATTGTTGCCACAGACGTAGTGTTTGCGATGTCCACTCGCAAAACGAGATTCCTATAGCCCACCCGTTGCACGACAAAACGCGGCCCACTGCCATCTCCAACCTGCTTGGTGCGGGGAGTACTCATCGCTCGGTACCTGGAGGTGCCTGCTGCTAAGAGGCTTCAGGAAACTCGCCCAGGCCTGCGTCGCGCCACATGGCAACCAGCTTGGCCCGAATGTCGACCGGGGCAGTCTTGACCATGACCAGGAAGTTGCCCCCGCCTTGGCGTACGCCGTGCTGGTCGCTGCATCGCGCAAACGCAAGGGCGGACTTGATCAACCATCGCGCAGACTCTTCGTACTGTTGCTGCAGGCCGGCGAGGATGCCGAGTTGCCCGCATGTGATCGCGGTACCGCGCTCTTTGCTCTGCTTCTCCGTGATCGCCAGCGACTCGCGGTACCAATTCTCGGCCGCGGCGAAGTCTCGCTGCTCCTCCGCGATCATCCCCAACTGGTGGTAGCTACTCGCGGTGCAGTGCTCGATGACCAGCTTCTCGCTGATCGCCAGGGACTTGCGGTACCACTGCTCGGCCGCGGCGAAGTCCCGCTGCTCCTGGGCGATCCTCCCCAATTGGTGGCATGTGAACGCGGCGCCTTCCTCGATGCCCAGCTTCTCACTGATCGCCAGCGACTTGTGGTACCACCGCCCGGCTGTGGCGAAGTCCCGCTGCTCCGCGGCGGACTTCCCCAACTGGTGGTAGGTGCTCGCGGCGGCGTGCTCGTCGTGCAGCCTCTCTTTGATCGCGAGCGACTTGCGGTACCACTGCCCGGCCGCGGCGAAGTTCCGCTGCTCCTGGGCGATCGTCCCCAACTGGTGGTAGGTGCTCGCGGCGCCGTGCTCGTCGCACAGCCTCTCTCTGATCGCGAGCGACTTGCGGTACCACTGCTCGGCCGTGGCGAAGTCCCGCTGCTCCTGGGCCATCGTCCCCAAGTGGTGATAGGTGTTCGCGGCGCCGTGCTCGTCGCGCAGCCTCTCTTTGATCGCGAGCGACTTGCGGTACCACTGCCCGGCCGCTGCGAAGTCCCGCTGCTCCTGAGCGATCGTTCCCAACTGGTGGTAGGTGCTCGCGGCCCGGTGCTCATTGCACTGCTTCTCGCTGATCGCGAGCGATTCGCGGTACCACTGCTGGGCCGTGGCGAAGTCCCGCTGCTCCTGGAAGATGGTGCCCAGCTGGTGGTAGGCGGCCGCTTCGCCTTCCTGATCGCCGACCACTCGGTCGGCGAGCGCCAGCCTACCGAAGAGTCGAGCCGCGGCAGCGAAGTCGCGCGTGTTCTGTGCGTATGACGCCAGCGCCTGCAGGAGCGCGCACTTTCCGTCATCGACTAGCAGCCGCTCGGCCTCGGTAAGAGCGTGGTGAAAGTTCGCGCCATGGATGAACAATGGCACCCGCTGCTCGTGCAGCGGTCGCGGAGCCAGCGCATCGGCCAGCCGTCCCGTGACGTCCACGAAGGCGCGGGACCAGGCGTCGCGCGAGGGCATGTCCAGTGCACCCGCGACGCTCGCACGCAGATAGCCGGTCAGCGCCGGATGCAGCTCGAAAATCGCCTGGCCCCGGCCGCGCAGCAAGCCGGCGGCGCATAGCGCCTGGGTGACGCGATCAATCATTGCCCGGGTAGGGCCTCCATCTACTTGCTTCGCCATGCGCTCGAGGTAGTCCGCGTCAACGAACCCCTCGTGCAAGCTCAGGGGGATGAGGAGGGGGCGCAACTCCGCCGGCAGAGAGTTCTCGACAAAACGCAGCGTGGCCGCCAGCTTGCGAGTCACGTCGTCCTCGGGCAGGTCGAGCGCTGCGAGGTTACTCTTCAACGCCTGGGCCAGCGCCGTGGCACAGTGGTCCTTAAGCCTCGGGAGGATCACCCGCATTGCCAGGGGGTGGCCGCCGAGCAACTCCATTAGCTCGATCATCGCCGGGTCGTCGCGGCGGGGAGAAAGCCCCAGGTCGCGCAACACAACCTCGCAGTACTCCCAACGCTCGTCCCCGTCGAGGCCGCCGATCGGAAGCTCCCAGCAGCGTTCGTGGCCCAGCCACTCCTCGCGGCTCCGGCTGGTGATGATGACCTTGCTCTGCCCACCGCGCAGCATGGTCAGCAGCCGGGCCAGGAGCTGCTGGTCCTCTTCGGTAAGGTTTCCCGAGATCGACGTGCCAACGATGCCCCGGGCGACCTCGAAGTTGTCCCACACCACAATGGCGCGGTTTTCGCGCAGGACACGGACCAACGCCGCGAGCCTTCTCTCCATGTCAGCAGCGCTGAACTGGCCGCCGATGAGCGCCTCTCCCATCCAGTTGATCACGAACTCCGCGCTGCGGACATCGGTGAAGTTGAGCCACAGGCAGCCGTGCCCTAGCCCACCGGTGCGATCGAGCCACGCAAGAAAGCCGCGGGCGAGCGTCGTCTTGCCCACGCCGCCGAGCCCCTGGATCAAGATCGAGGCCGGCTTCCGGCGCAGCGCACGCTCCAAGCAGAGCAGCGCGCCGTCGCGGCCGATGAAACCGTAGGGATTCTCCGTCTCGTGTGCCTCGGGCGGCAGTTTCGGCTCCCGCGCTGTCGCGCGGGGAGCCTCCCTCGCGAAGGAGAAGTCGAGCGGGTCCTGCTGGTAGGTGACCGGGACCAGCCAGTCCTCGAGTGGATAGGCGCCACGCGCGCACACGCGGTCCGGGTGCGCGAGCATCTGCTGCCGCCCTGCACGCACCGCCTCTGCTACATCGCCCGAGGTGAACAGGCGCTCGTAGAAGGCGGGAACGAACTGCCGCGCGGCGCTGACGTAGAGCGAGTAGGCCATGGCGACGACACTGCGCACACCGGACTTAACCAGCGCCGCGGCGACGCAGGCGAAGGGGTCGGCGGCGTGCTCGTCGAGCATCGCCGACTGGCAGGCGTTGAGCACCACGGCGGGGATTGCGTGCTCGCGCAGGAGGTCGGTGAGCTGCTTGGCGGTGACCTCCTCCGGCTGTCCCTGCTCATCCTCGAAGACCAGCACGCCCTCGGCCTGGTAGCGATGACGATCGGCGGCAAGGCCGGGGAGCTTAGCGCCGTAGCCTCCGTGACCGTCAAAGTGAACAACGTGGTAGGTGTTCGGGTGCTCTTGCAGGTGACGACGCAGCGCGTCAAAGCTCGGTGGGCGCAGCAGCTCGACATGGGCCGGCAGGTGATGCTCCTCGATGAGCTCGACAAGCGGCCGGGAGATCGAGCGGAAGCGCACGTCGTCCGCGTAGGGCCGCGCGGTCACGAGGAGAATGTTGACGCAGTCGCGGGGGAGATCGGGATCGAGCTGTGGTGGATCGGCGACCTCGTTCAGGCGACGCTCGACCTGGCAGGTCTGCGCCAATCTCCCGCTCAGCGGGTCTTCCAGCGCCTCCCATGGCCAGGCCAGCACGCGCGCGTCGTCGCTTGCAATCTGCAGGCAGAGCCGGTCGAATCGCCCGCCGTCCTTGGCCTCGTTGAGAAACTCCGCCGCCTGAAGGTGCTCGAATAGTGCCGTGAAGGTCTGCCTGCCCCAAGCCGCGAGCGCCGCGAGCACGCGCTCGGCGTGCTCGGTCTCGGGCGAGAAGGGGTAGCCGAGGAACTCCTCCAGGTACCAGCGCAGCTCGCCGACAAGGTCGTTGCCGGGACGTCCCTCCACCGGGAAGCCCACCGGCGAGGCCACCCTGACCGGCTGCGTGCTCTTGCCGTCGCGCACGCGCTGCACGACGAAACGCGGCCCGCGGCCATCTGCATCGTCCTGGATGCGGAGTGTGCTCATGGCTCGGTTCCCGCGGACGACTGCTGGGGCGAAGCTTCAGGAAGCTCCCCGAGGCCCGCGTCGCGCCAGATGGCGACCAGCTTGGCTTGAACGTCTTCCGGCGCTCGTCTGACCATCATCAGGAAGTTCAGAGTATCTCGTCGCTCACCGTGCGGGTCGTTGCAGCGGAGAAACGCAACGACGGGCTTGATCAGCCACGGCGCGGACTCCTCGTGGTGCCCCTGAAGGCCTGCGAGGACGCTGAGCTTGCCATACTTGCTCGCGACGCCGTGCCCGTTGCCTTGCTTTTCCTCGATCGCCAGCGACATGCGGTACCAAGTTATGGGAATTTCCTTTTCGGACTGAATACAGAAAACGCCAGATTTGTAGTAGTACCGGTTCAGCACAACGATTTCTGGCACCCTTATGTTCTCCTTGGGGGGAACAGAAGCGTGCGAGAGGCAGACACCTTTGGCTGGGACGTCGGAAGCACGGGGTCAGAGTAGGATTTTTTGTAGGTTGAGTCAAGAAGCGCGACCGGCGAGGTTGCCCGTCAACCTGACCGCACCTTGCCGCTTGATGCCCCCACTGGGTACCATGTTTGATGGTACTGCCATACCTTTGCTCTTGGGAGCCGTCCGGGCATTGGCTCCCTTGACCGTGAACTCGATTTCGTTGCTCGCGAGTCCGTCCGCGACGATATACACGTCGGCCACACCCTTCTTGATCTCGACGGGAATCTCCACAACGAGGAGGATGGTGTTCGCCTTCATTACATTCGCATCGTAACCGTCGAAGTGGACGACGTTCTTTTCGGCAACCGTCGCAAACCCTGTCCCGCGAGCCGTCGCGGCGGTTCCCGGTTCAGAGGTCTTGCTCTTCACGGCCGTGATTGTCGGGTGGAGGACGGGCCCACCGGCGGTCACCTTGACGAGGAAGGCATCAGCCCAGATATACACCCGACCGTTAGAGGTCAGATCCGGCCCCACCGTGATGGGACAGGTGGCCCGCGTCGAACCGGCACTTCCCGTCACGTAGGCAGCGCCCGTGCTGCCCATCGCGATGGCTCCTCCGTCGTGCCGACTTCTTCCTCCGAAATAGCCGGCATAGGCGAGCGTGTGATCAATGATGAGCGACTGCCGCGGGTCGCACGCCGCCACCTGAAAGGTCACGGTGTCTGGGCCGGCCAACACGAATTTTCCGTCTACCGGCACGCGCTGGCCCGTGATCCCGCGGGACAGAATGGGCGCGCTGAATCCGACATCCCCCCGCGCGCAAGCGCGATGCTGGGACCGACGGGCCTCACCGCATTGCGACCCCGCAACTCCGGTGCCCCATCACGGGGTCACCACAAACAAATGGTAGTTCATCCGATCTGGGACCCATACCTTTTCGTCAACCCCGACGCAGGAAGAAGTCATGGTGCCGCGGCTGGCGGGGAGCCACATGTCCTGGTTGACTGCCTGGGATTGAGTATCCAAGCGGATTGGGCTCGCTGTAAGGTCGTCGTACTGCAGTATGAAGTAGATCCCTGTCGTGAAGTAGGGACCGCACGGCGCTGAGGTTATCTCCGAGAGCAAACTCGCAATTCGCGGTACGTTGAGCGGAACTTGAGCGATGATTCCGTTCTGGTCGATCTGCTCGAGGCTGCTGGCCGACCCCGATCTCATCCACAAGGCCGCTGAAGACCGACTCGAGGAAACCCGCCGTTGCATCGGGTCGCTCAACTGCCTCTCGCGCCTGTTCCGCGATCTGCCCTATACATGCACGATGAACCCGGCCCTGGGCCACGAGGTCGAACCCGAGTATCACGTCACTGCCGCAGCGTTCAAGAAGAAGATCATGGTCATCGGCGCCGGTCCGGCCGGAATGGAATGCGCGATCACGGCTGCCAGGCGCGGTCACGACGTCACCGTCTTCGAAAAGGCCGGCCGCATCGGAGGTAATCTGGCGGCTTATGCGGACAACGACCTGGCGCGGCCCGATGATTTGAGGTCGATTATCACTCACTATGAGGTCATGGCCAGGAAGCACGGCGTCCGGATTCTCCTGAACACCGAAGTCGAAGCCAAGTTCATGCGGAGCGTGTTGCACCAGTACGACGTCTGTGTCGTCGCCGCCGGCGCGGGCATGGACCGCGGGGCCATGCGCACAGTGGAAGGTCATGAGCATTTGATCGATGTCCTCGATGTAGCGCATCGTCGGATCCAGCCGGGTTCCAAGGTGGTGGTGATCGGCGGAGGCAAGATCGGTCTGACGGTCGCGGAATACCTCAAGAAGAATGGCACTGAGGTCACGATTGTCGAGCGGTCCAAGCGCATCGCCGGGGATATCAAGCCATCCTTCAAGTGGCGCCACGCCTCCTGGGTGGAGGAGCTGGGGATTCCGTGTTTGACCAGCTCGCGCCCAACGAAGATCGCCAGAGAAGGTGTCACGGTGGTCAGTGACAAGGGCGCGGAGACCTTCGTCCCGGCTGATATGGTGTTGCTGGCCGCTCCGCGCGAACCTAACCACCAGCTCTTTCACGAGCTCGAGTGGATGATCGACGAGCTCCATGGCATCGGCGATGCGCTGATCCCGCGCGGCCTCGAACAGGCCATCCATGAAGGCTATCGCCTCGGCGTCAGGGTTTGAGGGGAGGAATGGAGATGAAGAAACTCCAGCCGGCGGGATGGACGCAGCCCAAAGGATACAGCAACGGCGTTTCGGTTCGCGGTCAATTGGTCTTCGTGGCCGGCCAGGTCGGGTGGGATGCGCAGTGCCGTTTCCAGACCGATGAGTTCGTTGGTCAGGTCGAGCAGGCGCTGAAAAACGTCGTCGCCGTGCTGGCAGAAGCCGGCGCGCGGCCCGAGCATATCGTCCGCATGACCTGGTACCTTCTTGACAAGAATGTGTATCTGGCCGCGCAGAAGCAGGTGGGTCGCGTTTTTCGCGAGATCATCGGCACGTATGGCGCGGCCATGACGGCAGTGCAGGTCGCCGGTTTCGTTGAGGAAGGCGCCAAGGTGGAGATCGAAGTGACTGCCGTCATTCCTGACGCATGAAGCGGAACGAGCTTCCCTGGCCACAGACCTTTGGTGATATCGGCTCGTGGCAGCGTGCGCTGGATCGTTACAGCGACCTCTTCGTCGGGATGCAGCCCGGATCGCGGATCGGCATCCTCCCGCGTGAAACATCGGACTCCCTTCCCGGAGGAGAGCGACCGGAAGGACGGCGAATCCCGGTGGGGCTGCCCATGATGGTCTGGCAGGCGGAGCAGGGCGGAATGTCGGCGCGAATCGAACGATTCGCGGGGATG
>JACPPM010000130.1 GCA_016191015.1 Acidobacteriota bacterium
CTTCGGTGCCACGATGAGCGTCGCATCTGCGCTGGGCCCGTCACTCAGGCTTTTCCCGCTTTTGCGTTTTTAATTTTGCATTCTTAATTCCTGAATCCGCGCGTAAGACGCGCGGATTCAGGTCACTGTGGCCGCTGGGCGCCACGAATGCTACACTGGATGAGGCAGTTGGCGTCGGGGTGGCGCATCGCGAATTGCGTTGACGATGATCTCGTCGCCTGATGGAAATAGATGCATCGCTGACGCGTTGATGAGAAAGGCGGTCACGCCCATGGTGAGTGCGATTGAGGATAGTCGGTTCGTGAGGCGGATCGAGGAGCTGACGTCGGCATCCGATCTCGCCTGGTTCATTGCGCTGAATGTAGGACTGGGCTTCACGCTTGTCGCGGCGTATCCGTTCGCCTTCACGGAATCGGGGAAATTCTGGGCCTACGCGGGGCTCTTCATCCGTGCCGGGATCTATTTGACCTCGGGCGAGCGCCTGCGAGGGCGAGGTGGTGAGACACTGTTTCGCCTGTTCACCCTCGGAATCGTGGCCGGGACATGCGAGCTGCTCATCGATTGGGGGCTGATCCATTGGGTGAGCCACGGGCGCCTGATCTACACGAGTGGCAATGACGTCGTTCTGCTGGGCTCGCCCGTCTGGATGCCGCTGGCGTGGGCGTGCGTCATCGTCGAGCTCGGATACCCGGCGCTCAGGCTCTTCTCGATCTTCCGAAAAAGGATGGCTCCGATGGCCGCCACCGTGATCGCATCAGTGATCACAGCAGTGGGTGCCGGCGTCACGGTGGGCTTCTACGAATATTTCGCCTACCGTGCGCAATGGTGGAGGTACGAGCCCGCGGACGTCATGATCGGGAAGTTCTGCGCGCTCTACATCCCTCTCGGCGAGTTCTTCATGTTCCTCCCGATCATTCCAATCGCGGCGGGAGCTCTGTCTGACGACGAGCGCCCGATGACGTCATCGATCAGAGGAGGCGTGCTCTTCGCCGTCGCAATAGCCTTGGGGTATGGGCTGGCGTACTTCTTGTTGGAGGGTTGGTGACGCGATCAGAGCAGACGCGCGGATTCAGGGTTGAACGCTCCCTGCGCGTGTCGAAAGAGGATTCCTTTGTGAGCCTGCTCGGCGTAGACCGGTGACTCACGTGCGCACCAGGAATCCCGAGCGCAGACGGTTGGCAAACTACCCAGTCCCGTTTTCCGATCCGGAATTCTGGTAATATGGCAGCACTCAGGTGCTGCCATATGACGGACGAGGCTGCCTCGATCGCGACCGCCGGTTCCAAGGTGCCAGCCGTCGCGGAGGATCGGTTCAAGCGACCGGGACTGGTGCTGATCATCGGCATCGTTCTGACGGTGCTTCTGGCTGCTGTATTCAGTGGGCTTGTACCCCCCTCACAGCCGGGTGTTGATCCGTCTGGAATCAGCCTTTTCCAAGTCCTGACGGATAAAGGATGTTTCACCATCAACGAATCGGCACGGCTTCAAGATGTGCTCTTCGCCGGCCTGCCGTTCCCGGTTGCTCTCCTTCCTTCCGTCGGAACGGTCTCCCTCCTGCCCGGCTCGGCGGCCTTCCGCGAACTACCTGGGAGTGTTGTTGCGTGGGTCGCGCTCTAGCAATCGGGTCAGATCGAATCCGAAATACCTGACACAGGCGATCAAGATCCCGGCCGCAGCGGCTTCGTCGATGTTGCCGAGAAGGGGGAGGTTGTCCGGAAGGAATTCGAGAAACCCGGCCCCGGGGTTCAGGATATAGATGAGCGCCACAGCGCCGACACAGAAAACCAGGACGTCCTTCAGGAATCTCATTGCCGGGTGGGGTCCAGAGCGGGTACCGGTACCTCCGCTGGCTCCCCCTCGAATACCACGTCCACCGAAAAGTTGCTCCCGTCGGCGAACTCCCGCACGATCCAGGTCTTCATCAACGCTGCGACCTGCTTGCGACCTTCTTCGCGTACGAGCGCCGTGTTCTCCTGAGCACGTCTCATGGTTTCGTTCGTGATGCTCTGCTTCAGCGCCTCCACGACCGCTTCTTCACGCCTGAATATGCTGCCTTTCCTGACAGTGTACTCGATCTTCGACGCATCAACGGCGGGTTTGTTGAATTGGATCGGCGGTGCTTGGACACGCACCACCCGGTCGCCCATCGCGATCTTCCATTCGCCCTTCAGATCCACGTAGTACGTGTACTCGACAGGCGCCCGCGCCTCGACGACCACGTCCGGAAGCGGAATCCAGAAGCTCGTCCGCTCATCCTTCCTCTCGAAGATCTCCATCTGGCGCAAGGTGGCGAATTGGAAGTAACTGGTGCCCGTGACGGATGTCGCATAGCTGACAAATGAGGTCGAGACCGTTCCATGACGGAAGGCATCCGCCACTGTCTTCAGCGCCTCGACGGCCTTGTCGGCACCTTTGCCCGGCAGCTCCGCCGCGCGCTTGAAGAGGTAAAGAGCGGATACCGTGATGATCAGCACGACGAGCACAACGGTGAATGCCACGGCCCAGTGCCGGCCAACACCGCGTGAGTCGCTGATCATGATGACCCGAGTCTATCGTCCGGAGAGTGCCAGGTCAAAAACGCGACTCCCGAGGCCGCGGCGCTCGCCCGCTTCGCCGCGAGCGCCGCAGAAACGGAGAATCCAAATCGCCGGGTGGCCTGGTCGGCTATCTGAGCCCGAGCTTTCCCCTTTCCTCGTCGACCTGTTTGGCAGTCAGAGGCAGGTAACCATCCTTGACGACAGCCTCCTGTCCCTGCTGGCTCAACACGTAGCCCACGAACTGCCCGCGGAGAGGATTCAGGGATCCACTGGGGCTCTGGTTGATGTAGACATAGAGGAAACGCGCCAAGGGGTATTTGCCGGTGTAGGCGTTCTCGGGGATCGTGTCGACGCACTCACCGCCGGTCTTGATTGCGAGCGGCACTGCTCGCACGTCGGCTGTCTTGTAACCGATGCCACCGTAGCCGTTGCCGAGCTTGTCGCTGGCGACGGCCTGGACGACTGACGAGGTGCCGGGCTGCTCCTTCACGGTGTCCTTGTAATCACCCTTGGCGAGTGCGTGCTCTTTGAAGAAGCCGTAGGTCCCGGAGGCGCTGTTGCGTCCGTAGAGGCTGATCGGCGCGTTCGCCCACTCGCCGGTCAGTCCGAGATCTCCCCAGGTCTTCACGTCCTTCGACGCCCCGCTCCTGCGGGTTTTCGAAAAGATCGCGTCGACCTGTTGCAACGAAAGGCATTTGATCGGGTTGTCTTTGTGGACGTAGACGGCGAGCATGTCGATCGAGGTCCGGATCTCCGTAGGCTTGTAGCCGTACTTCTGCTCGAACCTGTTCTTCTCATCGTCCTTCATCGAGCGCGACATCGGGCCGAACTGGGCGGTCCCCTCCGTGAGGGCCGGCGGGGCGGTAGATGACCCCTTGCCTTCGATCTCGATCTTTACGTTCGGGTACAACTTCCGAAACCCCTCGGCCCAGAGGGCCATCTCGTTATTCATCGTGTCCGAGCCGACGCTCTTGATGCTGCCGGAGACGCCCTGCACGGCGGTGTACTGCGGGATTGCAGGATCGACCGCAACAGCCTCCGCCAAGGCCAGCGGTGCCACCGCGAGAGTCGCGCCGCATACCAGTGATGTGATCCGATGTTTCATTTGCGAATTCTCCTTTCTCACTCGACCCATCTAGAAGATGAACTGAAGCTGCGATCTCAGTTCGTTGTCCGTCCTGCCGGTGGCATCATCCTCCAACCGTCGATAGTCGGTCTGCCACTTCAGGGCATGCTTGTTAAGGAAGTATCCGGCGGCGATCCCTGTCTCGGTGCGATCGTCGGAAGATTTAGCGTCGGTTGGATCGAGCGAAGCATACCTGAATGCGACTTCGAAGGTTTTCGGAACCACGAAGTACCCGATCTGGACCCCGTACCCCGACGTGGTGTACTTGGCCCCGGTTTCCGGCTCGTTGTCGCGGTTGAAGTACTCGCCGAAGAAGTACAACCCCTTGTACTTGAGGACCCCGTCAAATCCGAATGTGGTCTTTTTCAGATCCACGCCGGTGGTTGCGCCGTGGAGGTTATTCTGTTCGACTTGCACGGCCACCGCATAGAGCGGTTTCGAACTGCTCTCAAAATCACTTTCACTGTATTTCGGATCGCCGTTCGGCATGAACGTGATCCGCACATCGGTCTGATACTTGTTGTTGTCGTTCTTCGCAACCGTGCGGCCGGCTCCGTTGAAAACACCAGCGCGCCAATCGATCTTGCCGTTCATCGCCATGCCCCAGACCTGAACGCCGATGTCACGGCCCTTGGCGAACTCGCCGGATACCAGCGAGCGGTCGACGAATTCCTGGCTGCCCGACGATGTGAGCTCCTGCCGCCCGAACGGCACCTTGAACTGCCCCGCCTTGATCATGATGCTCTTGTTGCCCCGAAAATCCACGTTAAGATTCGCGTCTTCGAGAGGGTTGGCAGTGTCGGGCCAGTTGAGCTGCAGCTCGCCCGTGAGCTTCTTGTTGAAAAACCATCCTTCGAACTTGGTCTTGGCGCGGCGGATGCGGAAGGCGCCGAGCGGGTCGCCGACCTCCGGGTCGGTATAGGTGTAGCGAAACTGGATGCGGTTCGAAATCTCGATGCCCGCGGAGTCGGTTTCGAATTTGGTCTTCCCGTCCTTCCAGCTCACCACCATCACCGGCTTCTTCTCCGCAGGTTTGATCATGACCTCGCCCTGAAGATTGTGCCGGAAATTGTAGAGGTGGATCGCCTCCTCGGTGTCGAAGATGATGGTCTCGCCGGCAGGGCCGGCGCCAAGGCGCGTGATGGCCACCCCCATCTCACCGGACTTCCGCCAGTTGTCGTAGCTCACCATGTTGTTGAAGACGTAGATCCTGCCATCGCGGACCTCCTCCTGGTAGAAGGCGCCCTGCGCAACGGCGCCGCGCGGCAGGATGAGTGCAGCAAGGACCAACGCCATCCCAATTGCAGATTTCACCGTTTGCCGAACCCCGATCATTCTGTTGTCTCCTTGTTATTCATGCCACGATGGTAGCGAAGCGCGGTGACGGGCTAATGACGGCGGTGTTAAGTGTGTATTACGGCGGCAACCGAAGGCCCGGTCACGGATCTGCCCGCTTCGAGCTCGTGTGGACCTTCATCCGCCGAGAGAACCGATGCTAGCAGTCAAGCCATTCCCGTCTCGATCTTGTCATCGGCCGCCACGATCAGTCGCGCCCGCTCGGTGTCCCCGTCCGGCAGCGCCTCGACCGTTTGCTCGTAGATGCCCTGAACGCGCCGCCCCATGCCGAACAGCATCTCCTTGCGATGCGCAAGATCGCGATCCATGTGCCTTACCATCGCCGCTCGTCCGCCTCCACTCATCCGAATCGCCCCGTGATGTAGTCCTCGGTCTCCTGAAGCCGCGGCTTCACAAAAAGCCCCTTCGTCGGGCCGTACTCGATCATCCGCCCCAGATACATGAACGCGGTGTAGTCCGAGCCCCTCGCCGCCTGCTGCATGTCGTGGGTGACCATCAGCACTGTGTACTCGCCGCGCAGCGAGAAAATCAACTCCTCGATCCTGCTGGTTGCAAACGGGTCCAGCGCCGAACAGGGCTCGCCCATCAGGAGCATCTCGGGATCCGCCGCGATGGCCCGCGCGATGCACATCCGCTGCTGCTGCCCCCCCGACAGCTCCAGGGCACACCCCCTCAACCGGTCCGTCACCTCGTCCCACAGCGCCGAGGCCTTGAGGCATCGCTCCACCGTCTCATCCAGAATCCTCCGCCGGCTCTCCCCATCGATGCGCAGCGGGTAGACCACGTGCTCGTAGATCGACATCGGAAACGGGTTCGACTTCTGAAAGACCATCCCCATGCGCTTGCGCAAATCGATCACATCCACCTCGGGCGCGTAGATTGAATCGCAGTTCAACCGCATCTCCCCAACGATCCGCACGCCGACGCCCTCGGCGATGCCGTCGGCGATGCCGTCGGCACTTGCCGGCGCACCTCGGGTTGGTCCATCGTGACAACGCTCAGAGCTGCACCGCCCTCTTCCGGAAGCGCTGCCGGACCAATTCGGCGACCGTGTTGATGCAGAAGGTCATCGCGAAAAGCGTCAGGGCGGCCAGAAAGAGAACGCGGTAGAGAGTCCCGTCTTTGACGGCTGCGGGAAGCTCGACTGTGATGTTGGCCGAGAGAGCTCGCAACCCGCCGAAGATGTTCATTTCCAGCACCGGCGTGTTTCCAGCCGCCATCAGGACGATCATCGTCTCACCGGCGGCGCGGCCCAGACCGACCATGATTGCGGAGAAGATGCCCGGGATGGCGATAGGCAGGATCACTCGCGTCGCCGTCTGCCAGCGCGAGGCACCGCAAGCCAACGACGCGGACCGCAGGGCGGACGGCACGGCCGTGAGTGCGTCCTCGGCGATCGTGTAGATGATCGGGATGACCGCAAATCCCATGACGAAGCCGACGACGAGAGCGTTCCTTTGGAAATACGTGCTCACCAGACTGCCGCGGGGATCGAGGCCGAGTGCGCCGCGGAGAGAGCCGCGGGCGGCAGCGAAAAGCACTGACAGAAAGAGCGTGAGAATGAAGCGGACGAGCTGGCCGCCGGCAGTCGGCGTCGAGAGCTTCGGAAGCCTGCTTAGCCACCGGGAGTCGGCAATGAGGAGAGCGACGAGGCCGCACGCGACGCAGATCTCCTTCGACCGTACGCTCGACCACCGACGCAGCGTCCTGCGGGGTCTCTCCGGCACGCAGCCGAGCCATCGACGGCGCCCGGTTGTCATCGTCGATGAACGTTGTCTCGAATGTCAGCCGGCCCGTCAGGACAGTTCCGTCGGTCAGGCCTATTGCGAGGAGATCGCTCTGGGCGGGGTGTGAGAGCGATGCGATCTCGGCGGATGACGAAACCACCTGCTTTCGGTCGAGGCGGCCGCCGGTTCGCGCGTTGAAGACAACCATCTCCCCGGTTCGGAGGAGGCTGACGCCGATGCTCCGATACTCGTCGACCTCCGTGAGCGGCGCGTCGCGTGCCTCGGAAGCGTCCAGAACCGCATGCTCCGAGATGCGAGCCAGAGTCGCCCCGTGGAACAGCGGCTGCACGACGATGACGAGGTAGACGAGGATGCCCGTGACGGCCAGAATGACTGCCATGCCGCCGAAGCGGATGAGAGCCACCATACCGCCGTCGATCCAGCTGATGCGACGCCGTGTGGTCCGGGGGTCCCGCGCACGAGGCGGGGGCTAATCCGCGGGGGTCGCGGTGTTCTTGTGCTCCACGGCACCATCGTAGCTCGGCCACGTGACGGACCTATGACCGCAATGTCAAGTATGTATTAATGTCTTGCAAGTTGGGTCTTGACACGAAATGGCAGGACTTTTGAGAATGCTGAATCCTCCCGATCCCTCTGAGGAGGACCCGGTCGCTGGTCATGATGGCCCGAGTCTATCCGCTCAGACAGAGATCTCCCAGATCTTCAGGCCCTTCGACGCTCCGCTCCTGCGAGTTTTCGAGAACATTGCGTCGAGCTGCTGCGACGAAGGCCATTTGATCGGACTGTCCTTGTGGACGTAGCGCCGTGAGGAGAGGCTAGTTGACCCGGGACCGCCTGTTAGGTCGGTATCGCAGCCACCGCGAGAAACGGATGACCCAGTACGGGAGCCACGGAAGATAGCGATCGAGATAGACGAACAACCGCCCGTGGACTGTGATGATGCGTTCGCGGCGACGCGCAACGACAGCGGACACGATCTGCCGCGCTGCCTTGCCGGCCGGCATGCGCAGCCACTCGAGGCGATGCGTGGCCTCCGGATGACGACCGCCCAGATTGTCGACCTGGTGGATCTCTGTCTTCACGTAGCCGGGGCTGATCAGGGTCACAGACACGCCAGACGGCTCCAGTTCCCTCCGCAACGACCCCGCCAGAGCCCGGACCGCGAATTTGCTCATGCAGTATGCCGACTGATACCACGAGGCGACATGACCGAGGACACTTCCCGTTATCGCCAGTCGCCCGCGCGTGCGCTTCAGCTCGGGCAGTGTCGCCTGAACAGTTCGCAGAGCGCCGAACACGTTCGTCTCGAACTGGCGGCGGTAGTCTTCGATCGAGAGCGACTCCAGGCTTCCTGAGACCCCGAAGCCGGCGTTGGCGAATACGATGTCGATGCGGCCGAATTCCGCGATGGTCCTCGCCACGGCATCGTCCAGATCGCCCTCTCGTGTCACATCGCACGAGAGAACCGCGGCACGCCGACCCATGGCCCGGATCTCCGCGGCGAGCGCCTCGAGCCTCTCGATGCGCCTCGCCGCCAGCGCGACATCGGCGCCGCGCCGCGCGAGCTCGCGGGCCACCGCCTCACCAATGCCCGATGAGGCTCCCGTGACGAACCCGACCTTGCCTGCCAGCGAATGAGCCATTGCCGTGCGCTGATTCTACAACAGGCCGCGCGTGAGAGCGTCCGGCCCGCTTCGCGGGCCTCGAGCGTGGAGCCGGAGCCCTTGAGCGAAGCGAAGGGATGAGAGCGTTCTCCCGAGCCACTCTGATCGTCCAAGGCGACCGTTCCGTTCCTGCATTCCTCCCCTCCTACACTCCTGAGAGCAGCCCGGAAGAACCCGTCCCCTCGGAGGTCTTGCCATCTGATGTAAGCACTCAACTTCTGGGACACCGGTAATGCCTCAGTAGAGCGGGGCGATCCAGATTGCTAGCCCTTAGCCGTTAGCCCTTAGCCTTCAGCTCCGAACGGCCGACCGGCGCGAATTGTGCGGAGCGTTGTTCTCGGCTGATCGCTGCCCGTCAACAGCCGTGATCCTTTCCCGGGCTAGCGGCCAAAGGCTAAGGGCTAACGGCCACGAGACAGTAGGCCCGAGGCCATGGGAATGGCGCGCCCCACACCACTGAGGCCCTACGGACACTGAACTTTGCCTCTCGACTCCCGTATACGCTAGAGTGGAAGTTTGGCATTTGCCGGTTGACCGTCAGGAATATGGAGGTTAGCGATCCATGCGAACCAGCGCGCTCGTGCTGCCTTTTCTGATTCTCTCGTGCCTCGCTGCTCACGGCGGGGTGTTCCCCTACAAGTATCGTGAGGAAGTTCTTCCCAACGGCCTCAGATGCATCCTGGTGCCCCTCGACAACCCCGGCCTCGTGGCCTATTTGACGGTCGTCAGGACGGGGAGCCGCGACGAGATCGAGCCGGGTCACACCGGATTCGCACACTTTTTCGAGCACATGATGTTCCGCGGCACGGAAAAATATCCGGCCGATGTTTTTAATCGGATCCACGTCGAAATCGGGTCGGATGACAACGCCTTCACCAGTGACGATTTGACCTGCTACTACCTGACGTTTTCGAAACAGTTTCTCGAGAAGGTCATCGACACCGAGTCCGACCGGTTCATGCACCTCAAATACGCCGTGCCGGAATTCCAGAAGGAAGCCAAGGCCATCCTCGGCGAGTACAACAAGAACTATGCGAACCCGTTTTTCCAGCTTGAGGAGAAGTTCCTCGACACCGCCTACGACAAGCACACGTACAAACACACCACGATGGGCTTTATCAAAGATATTGAAGATATGCCCAACCAGTACGAATACAGCCTGCAGTTCTTCGATCGCTTCTACCGGCCGGGCAACTGCGTGGTTGTGGTCGTCGGCGATTTCGATCCCGACGCCGTGATGCCTTTGCTGAAGAAATACTACGGCGACTGGAAGCCTGGGACGTACACGGCCGCCTACCCGGAGGAGCCTGAGCAGACGGCGGAGCGGACCTGCCACGTGGACTACGAAGGCCAGACACTTCCACTGCTCTGGGTGGGCTACAAAGGGCCTGCCTTCGATCCCGCCGGAAAGGATTTCGCAGCCCTCACCGTGCTGGGCAAGCTCAATTTCGGCGAAACATCCAGGATCTACCAGGACCTGGTGCTCAAAGAACAGAAGGTCGATTTCATCGACGGAAGCATCTCCAACCACCGAGACCCGTATCCGTTCAGCGTCCTCACCCGACTCAAGGACAAGAAGGACCTCGATGCCGTGAAGAGCCGCATCGAGGCGACGCTCGAAGCGGCCAAGACCACGCCGCCGGATGAGAAGGAGCTGGCCGAGCTCAAGTCCAATCTCAAGTACGGCTTCCTCATGGGCCTTGAGAGCACGAAGAGCACGGCCATGAACCTGATCGAGATCATTCAGCTGACCGGCAGCCTGATGCCCATCGAGACATACTACAAGACCATCGATAGCATCGCACCGGCAGACATCCAGGCCGCGGCGCAGAAGTACTTCGTCGCCGCGCATCGCACGGTCGGCACCCTTTCGTCAGGAGCCAAGTAGTCATGAAGACCATAGCCCTCGCAATACTCATGGCAGCCACAATGAGAGCAACGACGGGAGCGGCGGAGGCGGGACCCGAGCTCGTCCAGATGCCGAATGCCGGGTCCCCTTTCGTCACCTTCCGCATCTGGATCAAGGCGGGATCGGCCTCGGATCCGGCCGGCAAGGAGGGTCTCGCGTACCTTACCGCCGGCCTCATCGGCGAAGGCAGCACCCGCGCCAATGCCTATGAAATGATCCTCAAGAAGATGTTCCCCATGGCCGCCTCCTACAGCGTCCAGGTCGACCGCGAGATGACCGTGCTCCGCGGAACCGTGCACAAAGACCACCTCCAGGGATACTACACCCTCCTCAAAGAGGCGCTCCTCGCCCCGGCCTTCCAGGAGGACGACTTCACGCGCCTGAAGACCGATCAGGCCAACTTCCTCGCAACGACTCTCCGGTACAGCAGCGACGAGGAGCTCGGCAAGGCCCTCCTCCATTCCGTCGCCTTCGCTGGAACCAGCTATGCTCACCCCCAGCAGGGACTCGTCCATTCGGTCAAGACCCTCACGCTCGACGACGTCCGCGCCTTCTACGCGAAACACTACACGCGTAGTAACATCGTCATTGGAATCGCGGGTGGATTCGGAGAGAACCTGGTCACCCAGATTCGCAAGGACATGGAGGCGCTCCCGGCAGGCTCACCCGTTGCAGCCACACTCCCGCCGGCCATGCCGGCCAAGAAGGGACTGCACGTCTACATTGTGGAAAAAGAGACCCGCTCCACCGCCATCTCCTTCGGTCATCCGATCGGACTCACGCGGGCGAACGACGATTTCTACCCGATGATGATCGCGAACTCATGGCTCGGGGAACACCGCAACTCCTCCGCCCATCTCTACCAGGTCATGCGCGAAGCCCGCGGCCTCAACTACGGCGACTACAGCTACATCGAATGGTTTCCGATGGGCGGCCGATACTCATTTCCACCGCCGAATGCGGCCCGCCACCGGCAGATGTTCGAGGTCTGGATCCGGCCTGTGGTCAACGACAACCGCCATTTCGCCCTGCGGCAGGCTAGCCGCGAAATCTCGCTGCTCGTGCAGAACGGCATGACCAAGGACGCCTTTGAGCTCAGCCGGGATTTCGTCCCCAACTACAGCCTCAACTACGCCCCGACCGAATCCTACCGGCTCGGCTTGAAGCTCGATGACCTGTTCTACGGGCTCCCGCAGAGCCACCTCGACAGGATCAGAGAGCGGGTCAAGAACGCCACGCTCGAACAGGTGAACGCCGCGATCAGGAAATACATCGACCCGGCCAATCTCGACATCGTCATCATCACCCAGGAGTCTGCACCACTCAAGAAAGCCCTCCTCGAGAACGCCTCCAGCCCGATCAAGTACGATTCCCCGACCCCTCAGGCGATCCTCGACGAGGACAAGATCATCCAGGACTTCAAGCTACCGATCCCCGCCGAGAATGTTGAAATCATTCCGGTCGAGAAGGTGTTCGAATAGGAGCAGCGGCGACTCATCCCGCCCATCCTGGAGAGCTCTTCTGATCCTGCGGCGGCCGCTCCGATTTCGAGTTCTGGGTGACGAGCTGTGGATACCTGGTGGACGATCGTGGGCGGAATTCCCAGTCGCATCAATCGGCGCCCTTCCGGAACATCCGGGCATCGGGAGACGCCCGCGCTCGGGCCCCGCTTCGCTCGAGCCCGTGCACGGCTCGCTCATTCCCCGGGTCGAGCTCCAGGACCCGCCGGAACGCCTTGGCGGCTCCGCTCTGATCGCCGAGCTCCAGGCTCACCTGAGCGGCAAAGAGGTGGTAGGCAGCGCTGGAAGGGCTATTCGCCAGCGCCGTCCGAATCTCCTGCAGTGCCTCCTTCCGCCTTCCCAGGCCCCTCAGTGCCGCGGCGCGGTGATAGGAATACTTGGCCTTAGGGGACAGACGCAAGGCGGCGTCGAAAGCCTCGAGCGCGCCTGAATAGTCCTTATCGGCCAGCCGTGACAGGCCATCGATGGACTTCTGCTCGTCTTCGGATACGGGCGAGCCCTTCATACGGTCCTTCTTTGCGAGGAGGCGGTCATACTCGTACCTGCGCTCGACGTTCGAGAGCACCCTGTAGGCCTCGTTGATTCCGGCCACAATCGAGTGGAGCCGTGTCCTGAGATCGTCCGGGTAGCCATCGAACCGGTCCGGGTGCCATTCCTTGACGGCCCGATGATAGGCATGCCGTATCTCGTCCGGGCCAGCGCCCCGTCCCACAATCAAGACCTCATAGTGGTTCATATTGCCGAAATGCGCGAGTGTTTTGCTAATCCTGTCCGAGAGCTCTTTGAGTTTTGGGGTGTTCTCCCCCGAGGCACGGCCTGCAGTCCACTCCGCGAGTAGCTCGGGAAACGCGCCGAAGTCGCTCGCCAACTTCCCCCGGTCAAACCGCGCGACGACAAAACTCGTCAGCTTACGGTGGTGCTTGTTGTCTTGGTCGCCGAGCCCCTTAACGAGTCCGGCGATCCCGGAATCCTCCTGTTCGGCGGCGGTTCTGTAATGCAACTCGGCCGAGCTGGCCTCCATTTCCAGGGCCAGTTTCAGAGCGTTCTCCAGCGAGGGCGATTCCCCCATCAGGCCGTCAATCCTGGTGATCATGGATTCCACTCCCGCCAGGTCGACACTCACCGCCGGGAATTCCCCCTTCGCCACGAACCTCTTCTGGAACCTAATGATGCCGGCATGGGACACTTCGTCTCTGCTCAAGGAGGCAAACAGCTTGGCCGCCTCAACATCGGCGGCGAAGAGCCGCTGATAGTGGGCGTACAATGAGGACAGCCGGTACTCCATCGCCTCCATGCGGTCGAACACCCGCATCGCGTCCACGCCGCCCTCCTCGCTTCTCCTGGTGCCGAGGCCGCTCCCAGTTTTCCGTCTTTCGGAACACGCCCCTCTCAGGCCGCAGCCGACCTGTGAACCTGGACGTGTCGCACCGGGTTCCCGCAGCCCTCACGCGGATCCCGCCCCCTTCCAGTCGAATGCCCTCTATTCGGGTCCGGACGGACCTCCGCGATCGCGGCGCCGAACTTCATTATGACATCCCACTTATCCGCCGCCAAGGGAGACCAGCACCTCGCCGAGGCGAGGGCGTTCATCGCGCCGGACGATCTCGATCGTGCTGCAGAACAGGGCATGCCGGAATCCGGCAAAGGGCACTCCCCCTTGTCGGCGCCGCCCGCCTGAGACAGTCGGGGATGCAACCGAAATCACTTCTGAGCGCGTGCCAGCGCAAACCCTGGGACTGCGGGCATGACGGGAGTTGTCGGTCACACCTTGGGTTTGGGGGGTGGCAGATCGCGAGCTTCGACCTGGCTCTGGAATCCCACTCTGTTGTGAGATCCGTCGCAGAAAGGTTTGTTCTCCGACTGCCCGCATCGGCACAGCGACAGTGCGGTCCGGCCCCCGAGTCCGAATTCCTTGCCATGCGGATCCACGATGCTGAAGTCCCCCTCGATTCGGAGAGGTCCGTTCGCGAGCGGCGTTATCTTGGTTGCGGCCATAGCTACTCCCTTCAGAAGACGTGTGTCGACTGCCCTTACGCCAGAGATCAATGCCGGTCTACCCAAGAATAGCAGTTTCGAACTGTCGCGGCGGCCCGGGGTGATCTCGTGGGTCAGAATCTATGCTCGTCGCAGGACTGCGCCTGCGACGAGAGGCCGCGTTGCGGCAGCCGGAAGACCGGAAGGGAAACCGCATATTGCACCGATTACGCAGCTTCCCCCGGGCGACGATCTCGCAGCCGTCAATACTCCGAGGTTGAATCTGTGAAATCTGCGGTTGTTCGGCTTCGGCCCCGTTTGATCTGACAACATGCTGCTGAGGAATGCGCCCTAAGGCGCCTTGAACTGGCGCCTTGGCTCATCACGCAACACGGGGCTGACTCCCCGGCACCCGCTCAGAAGCCCGCCTTCAAATACTCCTCGGGTGTCGTCAGTCCTTCGCTCACCTTGTTGAGGCAGTTTTGCCCGAGCGTGAGGAGGCCGTTACGCGTGGCCTCCCGCTCGAGCTCCGCCGCGCTCGCCTTCGCCTCCGTCAGCTGCCGGATTGCGTCGACCGGGTAGATGACTTCGTAGAGCGGGATCCGGCCCGAGTAGCCGATGTTGTGGCAGCGGGCACACCCCTTGGCCTTGTAAAGCGGGAGCTTTCTGGCCTCTTCCGAGAGGTCCAGTTTTTTGAGCAGCTCATCTGAGGGCTCGAGGCGCTCCTTGCAGTGCTGGCACACCTTGCGCACGAGGCGCTGGTTCATGACGAGGCGGAGATGGTGAGCGAGCGTCTGGGGCGAGTAGCCGAGGTTGACCATGGCCGGGATCGCCATAGTCGAAGAACGCGCATCGATCTCGGCGATCACCAGCACTGAGTTGGCGACCTTCTGAGCGGTCTTGGCCATCTCGATATCGTTGAAGTCGAACATGCAGATCACCTGCGGCTCGAGGTTCATCGCGGCGGAAATCGCCTTGTCGAGGCCGAACCCGTCTTCCCGCCTCACTTCGAGTTGGGTCACACCCGGGAGGAGGACCTGGGTCGTATTCTCGATCGACACGATCCTGCGGCCCTGGGCAGCCATCTGTTGCATGAGAGAATAGAGCGTCGTCGGGGTCCCATTGAACAGCGGGCCGCTGACGATGATGAGTCCCTGCGCCTCTGCTGACGCCGACATCAGATAGGTCAGCTCGACCGAGTTCAGCCCGATTTCGTCGAGCTTCTTTAAGAGCTGGCCCTTGTCGAGAATTTTCAGATTGATACTCTCCCCACCCGGGGTCGGGAAGGTCTGCACCTGGAGCTCGTACTCGGTGGCCGACGACTTGAATGGGATCTTGCCTGATTGAGGCAACCCGCGCGCCTGCGCGTTGAGCTTGGCGAGGCTCTTGAGCCTCGCAAAAAGTGCATCCTCCAGCTCCTTCGGAATCGACTGCATCTTGAACAGGACCCCATCGATCCGGGCGCGCACAATGACCTCGCTCGCGGCTGGCTCCAGATGCAGGTCGGACGCTCCCGTCTGCAGGGCCGTTGCCAGGAGGTTGTTCATCGCGGTCTTGGTCTTTGCCTCCGCGGCTGCGGCCGCGGCCGCGGCCGCATCCGCCGCAGCCCCGGCGCCTTCGGGGACGGGAGCCGTCGAGATCCCGCCGATCCCTTGCGCGCGCAGCGCGTTGAGGTGAGCGAGAATGTCTTCTTTGGGTGAGTACATGGGGACAATCTGAGACCCGAGCCGTTTCTGAGCCCACTCGATCGCGCCGACGTCGGTCGGGTTCGACATCGCCATCGTCGTGAGGGTCTTGTTCGGCATCGTCTCCCGTTCGACCGGAATCACGTTATGCTGGAAGCAGTAGTCGAGACCGAGGTTCTGGACGAGCGAGGCGTCGACCTTCTTATTCTTCAGATCGATGCTCAGGACTCTCTGCTGCTGCGCCAGGATGGCGTCGAGATCTTCCTGTTCGATGAAGTTCATGCGGACCAGGATTTCGCCCAGTTTCTCGCCTGTCAATTTCTGCTGGCGCAGGGCATTGAGGAGCTGGTCGGTGGTGAGCTTCTTCATCCTGACGAGCATATCGCCGAGGAGGTCTTTGGACTTGCTGAGAGTAGACTTCTCTTCGGCGAGCTGTGGCGGAGCGTTCTTCCAGAAAAGGCTCTTGTACTCGGCCGAGGCGCTGCAGAAACAGTTCAGGCAGAAGGGGCAGAGCTTGGTGGGGTTCTTCGGGTCACAGCCGCACCAGACGGCGGAGAACACATCGAACTCGCCCAGGCAGTTCCAGCATTGGATTATATATTCAAGCATTCAGGATCATTTCACTCTGTAGATCCGCTTCAGGATCGGCCGCGGGTAGGCGCACCTGATGAATTCTTCGGGGCTGCTCGCGAGCCGCGCCACTTCCTTCAGGTGCAGGAGCCTTAACGATGTGAACCCCTGTTTCTGCGACGACCTCTCGAACGCTTCCTGCCCGCCGCCTTCGAGGACGAGCGCCCGGATTTCGTCGTCGACGGCGAGCGTTTCGAAGAGGAGCTTGCGGCCTGAGTAGCCGAGATCGTTGCAATGGGAACAACCGCGGCCGCGACCCACCTCGGGCGTGAGATGGATCTCGTCGTTGCTGTGGCCCATCTCGGCCGCCAGAGACTGCGTGATCGGCTTCCGCTCGATGCAGTGCGGGCAGTTGCGGCGAATCACACGCTGGCTCATCACGAGCTGCATCGCGGCCATCGGCTGCGCGAGATTCACCGAGAAACTCCTGATCCTGTCGAACACCTGAAACGTCGTCGGGCAATCCATCAAGGCGATCACTTGAACACCGGAAGCGATCCGCGCTGCGAGCCTTAGTGTCTCTCCATCCGGTATGTTGCTCAGGAATATCACATCCGGGCTCAGATTCAAAACAGTTTTCAATCCCTGAACGAAATCGAAGCCCTGCGTCTCTTGGATCTCCAGTTGGTTAACGCCAGAAAGCGCGGAGGTCACCGGTGACTCCAGAGACACGACCTTGCGGTTCTTGAGAACCAGATGGTTGAGGATCGAGTAGGCAGTTTCGGTCACCGAGTTGAACAGCGGGCCGCTCAGGACGATGATCCCGTACGTCCCCTCGACCGCTCGGACCAACTTAACGTAGTCAGACTCCTCGAGACCCAGGCGGGAGAGATCCTGGGTGAGGCTGTCGCGGTCGATGATGCGCATGCCCACGCTTTCCCCCTGAGCCGAGGGGAGTGTCTGCACGATCATGTCGTACGATTTCTCGCCGGTGCGCAGGCTCATTCGCCCCGACTGCGGCAGGCGAGACTCGCCGGGATTGAGCTTGGCCAGCTTCTTCAGGCGGTCGCAGATCGAGGGCATCCATTCGAGCGGGAGCGTCTTGAGCTTGAAGAGCACTCCGTCGATTCGCGCCCGGACAAGTACCTCTGCCGCATCGCGCTCGAGGTACAGGGCCGACGCCTGCTTCTTCAGCGCCACCAGCAGAATGTTGTTGAAGGCATCCTTGACCAGATCCGGAGACGAGGCGGAGAGCGGGGCGGGCGACGGAGCCTTGGCGAAAGACGGGGCGGCTGCATGCGGAACCGCCGCCGCCACGACCGGTAGGTTGTCTTGGCCACCGGGCGCCTCGGCCGCCTGGATTGTTGGGGAGGACGGCGTCTGCTGTGCTTGATGGCCACCCTGCTTCTCGAGGGCGCGATCGATTTGTGGCGCCGTGACGAAACCGAGCGAGACCAAGGCCTCGCCGAGCCTCTTGCCTTCGGCCTTGGAGAGCGCCATTCCCCGGATGAGCTGCGGTGCGGTGATCAGGCCGCCAGCGACAAGGATCTGACCGAGCTGTCCGGCGGAGCTGTTGAGCAGGTTCATCTCCTCGATCAGCTCCTGCGGGGCGTTGTTCCAGAAGCCGAGCAGGTACTCCTTCGTCGCCGAGCAGAAGCAGTGCATGCAGTACGGGCAGAGCTTGGTCGGATTGCGAGGATCGCAGTTGCACCAGACGGCGCTCAGCGCATCGTACTCGCCGGCGCAATTCCAGCAATTGACAAGATACTCGTTCACAGAGAGCGAAACTCCCCCCTAAGCTCTGTTATCGGCCCGCTTTTCTGCGAAAATTATGGCCTCACCGGGCTCCTTCGTCAAGGAACTCCCGCACTTTGCGGGCGGTTCGCTGAGGTATGTTGTTCGATCACCGGATTACCATGGATTCTGGACGATTATTTGTATATCATCGCTAGATCGAAGGAGGCCGAAATGAGACGCCTGCTGTTCGGAATTATCTGTCTGATCCCAACTCTCACCGGAAGCGCTGGTCACGCAACGAACGACCCTCGGGCACGTGAGGAGGTGGTCGTAGTGCGATGGCAGGATGGGAGCCTGAGGAAATCATTCGGGTCCCTGACCGGACCGGACTCGGCCTCCCCGGTCGATGTCGCTCGACGATTCGTGGATTCCCATCGCGTGACGATCCTGGGGAGGAACGGATTCGATCTCATGCAGACGTCGGCGAGCGGCGGCCCAAGCGGTACGCGAGTGGAGTTTGGGATCGCCTATAACGGTGTCTTCGTCTACGGCGGCCAGGTTTCAGTGCACGTCCTTCGCGACGGAAGAATCGACCTTATCGAGGCAACCCCATTGAGTGGCTCGCCGGCAACATCGGCTCCGCGCGTGGGCATGGCGGCTGCGGCGCAGGCTGCGCGGCGGATCCTCGAGGCCAGATACGGATCGGCGCCCGTGCCGCTGGCCCCCGGCCTTGTCTATCACGACGTCGCGGGGCGGCTCCGCCTCTGCTGGCATATCCAGCTCCCGTCGCCGGCCGGTGCGTGGGAGTTTCTGGTCTCGGCCGAGGAGCCCGGGATCACCTACGCGATGAAGCGCATCGCGCTCGACGTGAAAACCGGCAAAGGCTCGGTCTACCTCGAGAACCCGAAGATCACGAAACAGCCGCAAAAAGTGGACCTGGCGAATCTGGACAACAGCTACACACTCAAGGGGTCATGGGCGAAGACGTACAACGCGAACAAGCAGTACGATTTCACCGACAGCTCCCAGATGGGGCGCTACACAACGGCCTCCGGCCCGAACGACAGCTACGTTTACAGCACGAAGGACAAACGATTCACGGAAGTCATGGGGTACTACCACGTGACGCGCATGCACGACTACCTGAAGGACAACAAATTGACGACCGCGGTCAACGGCCAGATGCCGGTTGTGGTCAACGTCCAGGACAACGAGGATCCCGCGAAGGGCTATGACAATGCTTTCTTCACACGCGACTACCGGTTTTCGTCGACGGGGATTCTCGTGTTCGGATCGGGTGAGGAGCTCCACAACCTGGCCGAAGACTCCGATGTCATCTATCACGAGTACGGCCACGCCGTGCTCGACAAGATACAGCGCGGTTTGATTCAACACTATGAGCATGTCTTCTCGGGGGCGATCCACGAGGGGACCGGCGACGCAATCGCCACGCATCTGAACGGAAACAGCAAGCTTGCCGAATGGGCGCTCAGCTACCGCGGAACCGGCGAGTTTGTGGGCCGGGACGTGGACAACACGAACCGTTATCCGGACGATGTTCAGGATCCAGAATTCGGCCAGGCCGAGACGCACCATACCGGCCTGATCGTCGGGGGTCTGTATTGGCAGATGCGCGAGGCGCTCGGTGCAGACACCTCTATCAAGCTCTATTTCGACGCCCTGAACCGCCTCGGACCACGTGCCAATCTCTTCGATCTTCGTGACGATCTGCTGCTGGCGGAAAAGGCACTCGAGGGAAACGCAAACCTTGCGACCCTGACTCAGATCCTGACTGCTCGCGGGCTGGACGGTGTGGACCCGGGAAACAAGCAGGCGACGGCGACCGTGCAGAAGCTCCAGACCCGCCATTTCGATTGGGAGACGTTTGAAGCAGGCGGAGTGGCCGAGAGCTTCACCCCCGGGACCTGGGTCGCCCTGACGGCGATCCTCAACGTCAAGAATGCCAGCCCCGGCTACTACATGATTCCGGCGCTCAAAATCATCTTCCCGGCGGACGTGGGCTACGGTGGGTACGAAGCCTACTATGTGGTGAACGAAGAGCAACCGGATGTCGAGGAATACGTGGTGGGCCTCATTTACAGCCCCGAGTATGCCGTCCCCGCGACGCTCACCTGGAAAGCAAAATGTCGCCTCGGCGATCAGACCAAATACACGGCTGAGAAGAAAGATACCTTCAAAATAGAGTAGGGGCGGAGTCACCCCCCACCTTTCGAGGACGCCCCGACCCGCTTCTGTGCGCCGGCGTTTCCTGCTATGATGTCGGTTTTCGATTGGAGACCGGGAGATGATCAAGGCGATCAAGGGCATGAAGGACATTCTGCCCGAGGAGATTCCGCAGTGGCGGCGGATTGAGCAGGCTGCACGGGATGTGTTCGAGAGCTATCTCTATCGCGAGATCCGCACGCCGGTACTCGAACCGACTGAGCTTTTTTCACGATCGATCGGTAACGCCACCGACATTGTCGAGAAGGAGATGTACACGTTCGAGGACTCGCATCAGTCCGTCAGCATGCGGCCCGAGAACACGGCGGGGGTGGTGAGGGCGCTGATCGAGGCGAGGCTGTACGAGGCGCGCGGCCCGCAGCGATACTACTATGTGGGGCCGATGTTCCGGCGCGAGAGGCCTCAAAAGGGGCGGTTTCGCCAGTTCCACCAGATCGGGATCGAGGCCTTCGGCGACCCCGGCCCTTATGTCGACGCCGAGATCATTCAGATGACATGCAGGTTCTTCCGTGAGCTCGGTATCCACGGCTACGAGGTCCGCGTGAACTCGCTCGGCTGCCACACCTGCCGCCCCGCCTACGTCGAGAAGCTGAAGATGGCGATCTATCTGATCGAGGGGAGTCTGTGCGAGGACTGCCGGAGACGCCGTGAGACGAACCCTCTGCGGGTGCTCGACTGCAAGAACTGCCAGGAGCAGCTCTCGGGGCTTCCGCTCATTACGGAGAACCTGTGCTTACCCTGCCTCGAGCACTTCGACGGGTTCCGCGCTCACCTCCAGCAGTTCTCCATCCCCTACGTCCTCGCTCCGCGCCTCGTGCGCGGCCTCGACTACTACACGCGCACCGCGTTCGAGTTTGCATCGGTCTCGGGGGCGCTGGGGTCGCAGAACTCGCTGCTCGGAGGCGGCCGCTACGACGGCCTCGTGAAGAACCTCGGCGGACCCGAGGTCGTGGGCATCGGCTTCGCCCTCGGGATCGAGCGGCTCATCCTGGCCCTGACCGGACCGCCAGCCGAACCCACTCCCGTCGCCTATGTCGCACACCTCGAGATGGAAGGCTTCAGGAAGGCAGTCGAGTTGGCCGAGAAGCTCCGTGATCAGGGCGTCGCGGTCGCCGTCGCCAACCCGCTCAAGCAGCTCAAAGCCCAGTTCAAAGAAGCCGACCGGATCGGCGCCACAACCGTCTATGTCATCGGTCCCGACGAAATCCGCGACGGCGTCGTGAAGGTGAAGGACATGACAACGGGCGAGCAGCGCGTGGTGCCCGAGAATGACATCGTTCCGTCGTTTTCGGAATAGAAAGCGTACACCAGCATGGATTCACTGAAGAAGAGAACACACTACTGCGGGGATTTGCGCCCAGAACACGAAGGCCAAACCGTGACGATGCAGGGCTGGGTGCACCGGAGGCGTGATCTCGGCGGCCTCACGTTCGTGGATCTCCGCGACCGCGCGGGTATCTGCCAGGTCTTGTTCAACGCCGAGCGAAACCCGGATTTGCACCGAGCTGTGAAGGACGTTCGCAACGAGTGGGTCCTCCAAGTGACCGGACTCGTCGAGAGACGATCGGCCGGCACAGAGAATCCGAATATCGGAACCGGCGCCGTCGAGGTGCTCGCCACAGAGCTCGACGTTTTGAACCGCGCGAAAACTCCCCCTTTCGGCATCGACGATCCGCCCGAGGCATCCGAGGACACGCGACTCAAATACAGATACCTCGACCTCCGCCGCCCCCGCATGCAGCGGAACCTCCGCATCCGCCATCAGGCGGCAATGGCCATCAGGAATCACCTCGCAAGCCAGGGGTTCCTTGAGCTCGAGACCCCGAGTCTCACGAAATCGACCCCGGAGGGAGCCCGAGATTACCTCGTCCCCAGTCGCGTCAATCCGGGGAATTTCTACGCCCTTCCACAGTCACCCCAGCTCTTCAAGCAGCTCTTCATGATCGCCGGATACGACCGCTACTACCAGATCGTCCGGTGCTTCCGCGACGAAGACCTCCGTGCCGACCGCCAGCCGGAGTTCACGCAGGTGGATATCGAGATGAGCTTCCCGAGGAAGGAAGACATCTTTGAGCTCATCGAGCCGATGATCGCCACGATATTCGGCATCTCCGGCGTCGATGTGCCCACGCCCTTCGAGCGGATGACGTATTCGGAGGCCATGGACACATACGGAACGGATAAGCCTGACCTGCGCTTCGATCTCAAGATCCGCGATCTGACTACAATTGTAGAAATGGTTGACGCTCCCCTCTTCAAACAGGCCGCGGCCGAGGGTTGGACCACACGCGCCATCAACCTGCCGGGCGGAGCCAAGTATTCGCGCAAGGACCTGCAGGTTCTCGAAGAAGAGGTCAAACAGCTCGGTGCCAAGGGCCTGCTCTGGTTGAAGAAGGCCGAGGGCAAGTACCAGTCGCCGGTACTGAAATACCTGACCGAAGCGAACTGCCGAGACATCTCGGAAAGCCTCACCATGGTCGAAGGCGACTGCGCGTTCATCCAGATCGGACCCCGCGTGGATGTGCTCAAGGTCCTCGGAGCCCTGCGCCTTATTCTCGCCCGCCGCGAAGACCTGGTCCCGGAAAAACCCCATCGGTTCCTGTGGGTCTCGGATTTCCCTCTGCTCGATTGGGATTCGGAGGAGAATCGTTGGGTGGCTTGCCATCATCCGTTCACATCGCCGCGCGACGCAGACATCGCTCTGCTCGAGAGCGATCCCGGGAAGGTGCTGGCGCAAGCCTACGACCTGGTACTGAACGGCACCGAGATCGGTGGCGGCAGCATTCGTATCCACCGCCCCGAGGTACAGCAGCTGATGTTCCGTACTCTCGGGATGTCCGAGGTGGAGGCGCGGTCGAAGTTCGGCTTCTTCCTCGACGCTCTCGAGTATGGTGCGCCACCTCACGGCGGCATCGCGCTCGGTCTGGACCGTATCTGCATGATCCTCGCCGGCGAGAGCTCCATCCGCGACGTCATCGCCTTCCCCAAGACCGCGTCGGCCGTCTGTCTGATGACCGAGAGCCCGTCGCCGGTTGACGCGCGTCAATTGCGGGAGCTCCACATCAAGCTCGTCGACTGACACACACCGACCGGACACGCATCTGATGCCGCGCTCAAGGGCCTGAACGGCCGCCGACAAAGAGCACCACCCGGCGGTGCGGGCGTCTGTCAGGGCTCTAGTCTCTTACAAGTTGCGTGTTGACACGAAATGGCAAGACTCTCGAGAGCGCGAGATCCTCCGAACCCCCTCTCAGGAAAGCAGGAAGGGAGGAATGCAGGAACGGAGCAGTCATCTCCGGAGCTCAGGGTGGCATCGAA
>JACPPM010000124.1 GCA_016191015.1 Acidobacteriota bacterium
AGGGTGGCATCGAACAGACCCCTTCCTGCCTTCCTAACTTCCTGCTTTCCTGAGAGGTGCTCGGAAGGGTCTTGCAGCCTGCCTGGGTCTTGCGTGTTTGGTTGCGGCTCCGCCGCGTTGGGCTGAATGGACACCGATGCCCGTAGATTGCAGATTGCCCGGGCGGGCGCATTGGGAGCGTTCGTCATGGCGTTTGTTCCGCCCCCCCTCTTTTTCGTCATCCGGGGTGTCTCGGTCTCCTGGGTCCTTCTCGCCGCTGTCGTGATCCTCGGACTGGCTTGTCGGGATCAGATCGAAGTTGGTTGGCGGGCGCGCTGGCTGATGATGGCGTTCGTCGCATTGCTGGCCGTGAGCGCACTGAGGGGGGGGGACCCGGATGGCGGGCTCTGGTTTCTCTCTCGCCTGATACTCTCGATCCTGGCGGGGCTTCTCTTTTCGCGAGCTGGGGTCGAACACGCGCTGGTCATCGGTGCGGTGGCAAGAGTTGCATGTGAGGCAGTTTTCACCGCGGTGCAGAGTGGAGACGGATCGCTCGCCGCGGCAAAGCTCGGCGACGCCGGCTCCCACCATCTGGTTCTCGCCGGCCTCCTCCTGCCGATCACGATCCTGGCGATCGGAGGCCTGGGCCCGCGCCCCCGCGTGACCGCGACGGTACTCGTCGCTGCGCTCGCTCTCACCCGATCGCGCGCGGCTCTCGCGGCCCTTGCTGTTGGTCTCGTCGTCCTCGCCACGATGCGATCGAATCGATGGCGGCGTGCGGCCTATGCGGTCGGAGCGGTCATCGTCGGCGCCGCGACCGTTCTCGCCGTCAGGATGACCTGGTCGGATGCAGTCTGGTCGGTGAGCCCCAGGGTGGAGTATGCGAGAACGTCAGTGGACCTGATCTTCGCGCATCCATGGTTGGGCATCGGGTGGGGGTCTTTCGCTTCAGCACTCCGAGACCTCGGAATCGAGCCGCTGGCAGTCGACCCCCACAATCTCTTCCTGCACATCGCGGTTGAAGCGGGTCTGCCGGCGATGCTGGTTTTCGTCACATTTCTTTGGACGCTCCGTCAACGTGAGACAGAATGGGCTGCTGTCATCGCCATTCTCGTCAACTCTTTTTTCGTCTCCTTCTACATCGACTGGCCGATCTTCTGGGTCCTCCTCTTCGCCAGACGCAGCCGGCTTGCAGCCGATGAGTAGCGGTACGCGCGCCCTCCCGCTCGCCATCGTCATCGCCATCGTACTTCTGCCATGGGAAGAAGCGATGCCGCGGCTTCCGATCGGGTCGGTGCTGGTAGTGACGCTACCCGAGATTGCCATATCCCTCGTCTGCCTGCTGTTTCTCATTTCCCGGTCTCCCTGGCCGATTCCGCGGGGCGGCACGTGGCCGGCTCTAGCATTCGTGGGGGTCCTCGGTCTCTCGGCCATCCTCGCGCCGGACCATCAGGTCGACGCCCTGAAGTTCACTGCCCGGATGGGCTCAGGGCTGATCTTCGCAGCGGCGGTCGCGGCAGCGGTGCAACGGACGCAGGGAGGAGCGAGGATGATCCGCGGTGCGATCGTCGTTTCGGCACTTCTTCCCGCGGCGGCAGGGATCCTGGAGTGGGCGGTGCCTGGCTTCCACGTCGCGTCCTTGTTTCACCTCGATCCGCATCACCTGGGACACCTTGAACGGAGCACATCGGTCTTCCCGTATCCGACGATCTTCTCGGGCTATCTGGAGATGGCCCTGCCCTATGCGATCTTCGTGCCTCTCGGACCCTTCGCCACGGCTCTTTTCGCAGCGGGGATCTTCTCGAGTCTCACCCGGGCGTCTGTGGGAATCGCAGCCGCTCTCGGCCTCGCAGGGATCCTCGCAGGCCGCCGCTTCAACCGTCCCTCGGTCTCAATCTCCGGTGCGGCGGTCCTTCTCACCCTCGCGGGATTCTACGTCGCGACGCCGTCAGGCTCGCAGGGCCTGGCCACACATGACCTCGGACGCTGGTACTCGGCCCGCATCCGGCTGCTGTCGTCCGATGTGCGCCATCACACGGACGGCGTCTACGTGATCCGCCTCTCGGTGACCAACGATGGCCTCGCGCGGTGGCACCATCTGGGGACCGGCCGCTTCTACCTGTCCTACTGGCCGGCTCTGTCCGAATGCGGATCCATCCGGGCCCTCTCCTCCCTCCTGCCCCAGGACGTCGAGCCCGGCGCCAGCCTCCATACGTCCGCCTATGTGTACCTTCCGCCGGATTGTGAGATGGTCAGGATGTCGTTCGACATGTTCTCCGAGAACGTGACGCCTTTCTACATCCACGGATCACCCCGCCTCGATCTGGCCTTTCGCAGGACTGCTGACGGCTGGATGACCGAAGAAACCACGATCCCCGCAGCAGGCTTTCCGAAGGAGGCGGGACGGCCCGTGAAGCCGCTCCCGACGAGGCCGGTGCTGTGGCATGCCGCTTTCGATATCTGGAAGGAGCACCCGATTCTGGGCGCGGGCCCGGACAGTTTCAGGTATTTGCACGGGAGTCTTCTTCCTGACTACAGGACGAGTGATAGGGTCTTTTCGAACAACGTCTATCTGGAGATCCTCTGCGGCTCGGGCATCCTCGGCCTCGCGGCGTTCCTCTGGATGCTCATCTCGGCCGGGCGGGTTCTTGCCACATCAGTAGTATGGCGAGACCGTCACCCCGGCGTGGCCCTTCCTGCTGCCCTCGCGCTTGCGGCCTTTTGCCTCCATGGACTTGTCGACTGCATGCTTCTCTTCACGCCGATCTATGCCATGTTCTGGATCGCCTACGCGCTCGTCTTCGTGACGGAAGCAGACCAGGTCTGAGCGACGCGTCCTACCCGCAGGGCCGTCTATGACCCGCTCGTCCCCTGCCCGGCGATACCAAACTTCTTCAGTTTGTATTTGAGGCAGTTCCGCTCGAGCCCCAGATAGTGGGCGGTCCGTGTGATGTTCGCATGGTTCCGCGCGTACGCTTCCGCGATGGACTGCCTCTCGAAATCCCACAGGCGTGCCTCCCGATCCTCGTCCCGTCGCGATTCCAGGCGACGATCGCCTTCGCGGGAGCCGAACAGAGACATGGCGCCGATTATAGCAGACGAGGGGCGGCGATCACGCCACCCCCGCAGCCTGCAAAATGTGGAATCGATAGTAGAGTCCCTGACGCTCCAGAAGCTCGGCCTCGGTCCCCTCCTCCCGGATGCGTCCCTTGTGGAGCACGATAATGCGATCGGCGCTCTCGATGGTCGAAAGCCGGTGGGCGATGACGAGGGCCGTGCGGCCTTCGAGCAGGGTCTCGAGCCCCCGCTGGATGAGCCGCTCGGTCTGCACGTCGACCGATGAGGTGGCCTCGTCCAGGACCAGCACACGGTGGCCGTAGGCCAGGGCGCGGGCGAAGGAGAGGAGCTGTCGCTGGCCCTGGGAGAGGTCCGCACCTCGCTCGGCCAGCTTGTGTCCAAACCCGCCCGGCAGCTCCTCAGCGACGAAATCGTGGATGAACGCCCCCCGGCACCCATCCATCACCCGCTCCTCACCTATTTCGGGGTTGTCCAGCGAGACATTGGCGCGAATCGTATCTGAGAAAAGGAAGATGTCTTGGGAGACGAGTCCGATCCGGCGCCGCAGCTCACCCTCCGGGTACGAGTCGATATCGATCCCGTCCAGCAGGATTCGGCCCGATTGTGGCCGATACATCCGGAGAAGCAGGTTGATGATCGTGCTCTTACCGGCACCGGTAGCACCCACGATCGCCACCCGTTCTCCCGGTCCAACGCGGAACGAAACATCCTGAAGGATGGGTTTCTCGGAATTGTACGAGAAGCTGACATTCTTGAACTCGATTGAGGCGGCGCCCGGCGGAGGCAGGCTGGCAGTGGCGGGCCCGCGGTTCTCCCGTTCGACATCCAGCACGGTGAAGATGCGCTCGGCGGCGGCCATTGCCGATTGGAAGATGTTGAACTTTTCGCTCATGTCCGCGATCGGATGGAAGAAGCGGCGTGAGTACTGGAGGAAGGCCACCATCTCCCCCATCGTCAGAACCCCGCCGATCACCTGGAATCCGCCGTAAAGGAGGATGAGGGCTGCGGCGAGCGCCGCAACCAGCTCGATCATCGGATAGAACACGCTGTAGTAGAAGATGGTCTGTTGGAAGGCGTCTAGGTGCTGCCGATTGATCGCTCGGAACTTGTCGAACGCGCGCCTCTCCTGCGAGAAGAGCTGCACGACCGGCATCCCGGTGAGGTACTCCTGAAGGAAGCCATTCATGTTGCTCACTGCGGCCCGGATCAGCCGGTACGAGACTCGGACCTTCCGGCGGAATATCTCAGTGGCGATGAAAATCAGGGGCACCACGGTGAAGGTCACGAGAGCGAGCTGCCAGTTCAGGTAGAGAAGCATCACGATAATTCCGAGGAGTGTGCAAAGATCGCCAGCAATCGAAATGAGACCCGACGTGAAAAGCTCGTTCAGCGCGTCCACGTCCGAGGTCAGGCGGGTCATCGTCTTGCCCACCGGGTTCCGATCGAAGTACCGCGTCTCGAGGTGGAGGAGGTGATCGAAAAGCTGGTTCCGCATGTCGCGCATGATTCGCTGCCCCGACATCTGGAGAAGCCAGGTCTCCAGGAAACCGGCAATGAGCTGCAGCACGAGGATCCCGATCAGCACCATCGAGAGTCTGAGCAGGCCCGAGTCGATGCCCTTCGAAATGTACGTGTCGATGGCGATCTTGGTCACGTACGGAAAGGCCAGCTCGAAGGCCGCACCGGCAAGGATGAGAAGGAGCGCGATGCCGAGCGGTCCGCGATAGGGTCGGAGAAAAGGGATCAGCCGCTTCATGAGGCGGTGGTCGTAGATCCGTCCCTTGATTTCGTCTTCGAGCGATCCGCCGTTCAGCTGCATCGACTTCGACCCCGCCCCTGGTCCTGCCCCAAGGTTCCTCGATCGTCGACATCGAGCCTTGGAGATCGGATTCTTATCTCTCTCATAGCGTCGCCAGCTCAGCCTCGATCTCCTCCTTGCGGAAGAGCGAGGCGTACAGACCATTCCGCCCGATCAGATCCGTATGAGTCCCAGCTTCGACAATCTCCCCGTCCATCATGGCCAGAATGAGATCGGCGTCGCGGATAGACGAGATCCTGTGGCTGATGACGATCAGAGTGTGCCGGCCTGGGAGCGATTGGATGTTGCGGATGATCGCCGCTTCCGTCTCCACATCGACGCTGCTCAACGCGTCGTCGAAGAGGATGATCGGCGCACGTCGCGCGAGCGCGCGGGCGATCGTCACCCTCTGTTTCTGGCCACCCGACAACGTGATCCCACGTTCGCCGACGAGCGTCGCCAGTCGATCTGGAAACGACTCCATGTCCACCCCGAGGCCGGCCATCGCAGCGTGCGATTCTGGATCTGCATCTTCCCCGCCCATCCTGATGTTGTCGGCGATGCTCTCTGAAAAGAGGAACGGATCCTGTGGGACGACGGCGACCAGGCGCCGGAGCTCACCCGGCGGGATCGCGCTGACGTCCCGGCCACCCACCATCACCGTTCCCGGAGGTGGGTCGTAGACTCGCGCCAGCACCGCGGCCAGCGTGGACTTGCCGGCACCGACCTTGCCGACAATTCCCACCATCGACCCTGCAGGGATGGCCACCGTGACGGCCTTGAGCACGGGGCTGGCGGCTCCTGGATACGAGAAGGTCAGGTTCCTGAATTCGAGATCGAGTGCCCCGGTCGACGGCGTCATCGGGCCTGCCGCGGGTGCCACCCCTGCCGCGTCGAATATCAGATTCAACCTCTCCATCGACGCTGCACCACGCTGGATGAGATTCAGCACCCAGCCCGCGGACATCATCGGCCAGGCCAGCATGGCCAGGTAGATCGAGAATGCGACGAAGGAGCCGAGGCTGATCCGGCCCGCGATCACCAGAGAACCACCGAAATAGAGGATCCCGACACCACCGAGCCCGCCCAGCAGCCCCATGGCAGGATAGAAGAGACCCCATGTCGCGATGAGCCGCCGGTTCATCACCACGTACTGTTCCATCATCTCTCCGAATCGGGTCTGGCGGGGGTCGAGGGAGCCGTAGGCCCGCAGGAGCCGGATTCCGGAAAAAGTCTCCTGGAGAAACACGGAGACATCCGAGAAGTACTCCTGAACGCTGCGGTAGTAATCGTGGATCTTGCGGCTGAAGAAATATACTACAAAAGTAGCAACCGGGAGCGGGAGGAGCACCAGACCGGTGAGGAGCGGATTGATGCGAATCATGAGAAAGAGGGCGAGAGTGAACATGGCCGCGGTGTTGATCGAGTACATGACGCCGGGGCCGAGCAGCATGCGGACGGCATTCACGTCGCTCGAGCAGCGGTTCATGATGTCGCCGGTGGGATGAGCATCGGAGAAGGTGCGGGGGAGAGTGAGCAGCTTCTCGAACAGGTCGTTCCTCAGGTCGAATTCGATATCGCGGCTGATGCCGATGAGGATCCGGCGCATCAGGAAACGCAGGATCCCCTCGACAAGCGCGATCGCCAGGATGACGGCGGCGTAGAGGACCAGTTTGCGCCCGGTGACGGCGGCCGTCAGGTCGTCGATGGCGAAGCGGATGACCTGGGGCCCGGCGAGGCTCACTCCGACAGTTGCCAGGACGGTCAGCACGCCCCATGCGAGTCCCGCTCGATACCTGCCGAAGTAGGGGATCAGGCGGCGAAGGCTGCGCACCGCGCTGAGCGCCGATCCCGGTATGGGCGCAGTCATGGACGGTTCGAGCTGCGCAGGGGAAGCCGGACGGCGTGCTCCGCCTCAACAAGGTGTGGTATATTTCCGCCGCCGTCGTCGCGCATCAATAGGTGATTCTAGAAAGGCGGCGGCGAGAGGTCAAGGTGAGCCAGACTCCGTACGTATCGGTCGTCATCCCCGTGTACAACGAGGAGTTGAATGTGGGACCCCTGCACGAGGAGCTCACCACGGCGTTGGCCGCTGTCGGTTCCACTTACGAAATCCTGTATGTGGACGACGGAAGCTCGGACAGAACACCCGCAAAGCTGCGGGAGATCTGCGCGTCCGATCCTCACGTGCGGGTGGTCTTTTTCCGCAGAAATTTCGGCCAGACCGCAGCGCTGTCGGCCGGTTTTGATCATGCCCGGGGGCAGGTCGTCGTCACCATGGATGCGGATCTCCAGAATGATCCCGCAGACATCCCGAAGCTGATCGCGAAACTCGCGGAGGGCTTTGACATCGTGTCGGGATGGAGAATGCAACGCAAGGATCCCTTCTTGAGCCGTCGGCTCCCGTCGACCATGGCGAACGCGCTGATCTCGCTGACCACGAAGGTGAAACTCCATGATTACGGCTGCACGCTCAAAGCCTTCAAGTCGGATGTGGTCAAGGGCATCAAGCTGTACGGGGAGATGCACAGGTTCATCCCGGCCGTGGCGAGCTGGATGGGGGTCGAGGTGGCCGAGGTGCCCGTGAATCATCGGGCGCGCAAGTTCGGAAGGTCCAAGTATGGTATCGGTAGGACCATCCGCGTCCTCCTGGATCTGATCCTCGTCAAGTACCTTCTGAGCTACGTCAACCGGCCGATTCAGATATTCGGCCTGATCGGTATCTGGACGTTTCTTTTCGGGGGCTCGGTTGCCACTTACCTCAGTTATCGCAGGCTGGTGCTGGGCGAGGCCATCGGGGGGCGTCCGCTTCTGCTCTTCGCCGTCTTGTTCATCTTCATGGGAGTTCAGTTCATCACCATCGGATTGCTCGCGGAGATTCAGGCACGCACGTATCACGAATCGGTGGACAAACAGATCTATGTCGTCAGAGAGGTGATGGAGGGTGGGGACCGCGCTCCGCGGGGCTAGCGGCCGGGCTCGGCGGGTTGGGTCCCGCCGGCTCCAACGTCCCTGATCATTTTCACGGAATCGACGGCGACACCCAGGATGCGAACGTCATCGCTCCCCGGGATGTAGTCCCGCGGGGCAAACGGCGTGACACGGAGAAAGATCGAAACCGGTTCTCCTCGCTGGGCCCGCATTCGCAGCGCCTTCGGCACATCGAACCGGTACACGGCGAAGTCGGGGGTGGGCCAGATCACGCCGATGCGCACGCCATTCATCATGACGACACACGATGCGCGGCCAAGAACTTCGGGCCGCGGCCCCTGCGTCAACCGGATTTCCACCTGTCTCACGGTGGCATCGAATCCCGGAAGAAAGATACCGCCCTTGTAGGTCGACCACCGGAACGTCGTCTCCCCACTCCGCTCGGCCGCAAAGAAGCTCGAGACCAGCAAATCGTCGTCACCGCCACCCAGATCCACCATCTCCCCGCCCCATCCGCCGGGACGGAGCTCCAGCTCGTATATCTTCAGCGGCACAACGAAAGGAACGACTCGTTTCGGAAAACCGTTGTAGACCTGCTCCAGCATCGGAAACGACGCCGTCTCGCTGTAGATCAGCCGTCCCTGAAGGTGTGGGGACGCGATCTCGACGCCCCCCTGCAGGGCGACCAGCACGCGTCCCCCCCTCGACCTCTTCCAATGCTCGACTAGGTGCTCGAGCTTCGCCCCAGGTGGATTGCCGAAGACGAACTGGAGCACGTTTTCCTGTGAGATGCTCCAGAGGGGAAGCGAGAGCGTCTGGAGTGTGCCCGCGAAGCGCGGCTCGAAAACGATGAGGTCCTCGGGACCAACCATGTCGCCCACGCGCCGGACCCAGTCGATCGCACCGTCGTATTCGCGGAGCGAGAAGTACATCGGCGCCACTTTCACGGTGTGGATCGCCATCGGGACGGCGATCACCAGGGCGGCGGCACGCAGCGGCCATCTGCCGGCCCAGAGCCGTCCGAGCAACAATCCGATCACGGCGAAGGCGACGGGCCAGATCACCGGCACAAACCGCCGCGCGGCCCAGATCAGCTCCGGATAGATCTGGAGCCTGTAGAAATAGAAGCCGATCCAAACCAGGGCCAGGAAGCTGAGGAAAACGTTGCGGCGCTTCTGCCCGTGAACGAAGTAGATCAGCGCGGCAACGAAATACGCGGTGCCGAACGCGCCCATGAGAAATGCAAAATATTTGAAACTGTTCGCATTCCCGAGGTCCCAGTGCCCGCGCGGATGCGAGGGCCTATAGAACCAGACGTAGGAGGCGGCGGCGGCGACCAGGAGCGCAAGCGCGGCCGATAGCAGCTTGCTGTTCGAGAGTCTCGCGGCGGCCGAACGCAGCCTTTCTCTCACGAGATAGACGACCATGACGAGGACGACGAACCCGGGAAGGGCCAGGTCGGTCAGGACCTTGTCGGCTCCGAGCACCTTGATGACCGAGAGGACGTAGGGTCGTGAGATAAACGTCAGATGGAGGACCGTCTGGATGAGGAGGAGGCCGAACGGCAGGACAAAGAAGACCACGTTTCGCTCGCGCGGCAAAATGACGAAATAGTACGCCGCCACCAGGCAGACGGGAACGAGAAGGAGGAGGCTGTCGAGTCGAGCCAGAAGGGCGAGCCCTGCGCCGGCTCCAGCCAGGAACGCCCAGCTACGGCGCGCCGTCGTCGTGAAGAGCTGGAAGAAATAGAGGGAGGACCAGATGAGGGCTTGCACGAGAATCTCTGATGTGGGGTAGCGCGCGAAATAGATCTGCACAGGGCTCGCGATGAACAGCAGCGTGCTGATGATGGCCGCGGGAGCCCCGGCGAACCTGCTACAACAGTAGTAAAAACTGGCGGTCGAGAAAAGCGCCAGAAAGGGAGTGATCCATAGCAGGCCGGGGTACCCGAGCAACCATCGTCCCAGTGCCAGCCAGGACGGGAGCAGGTGCATCGCCTGGGGGACGATCGCCTCGAGCGGTTTCATCGGGTACCAGAAACCCTGCAGCCGCTCGGTCGTGATGATGCCATGACTGCTGTAGTCACCGAGGAAAAGGTCGAGATCCTCAGGCGGAATCTGATCGATCAGAGGATCCCGGAATGGCACTCCCCCCTCCCGGGCGATGATAATCCCGGCATTCACGTAGAGCCCCGGATCCCGGCCCCCAAGGACGTACTCGAACGGACGGTAGGCGGGAACCAGGGCGAGGATCACGACGAGGGGAAGAAGCGATCGCCACCCCGAGGCGGACGCGCCCGAAATCGCGCGTCGATAGGCAACGAGCCGGGCTACGAAACAGTAGAGGCTGAGCCCGCCGAATGCGACGGCCGGACGAAACCTGCCAAACTCGACCAGCGTGATCGCAAACCAGGACACGAGGTAGAACCCGATGGCCAGCGTCGCGAAGGCGCATTCACCCGCGGACAGCGACCCCTCACCGCCGGGCTGTTCGGGACGCAGGGCCCGCCACGTGAGGTAGCCCGGCACCCAGAGGATGACGAGCAAAGTGATGCCGCCCACGATCAACATGCGGGCGAATTCTAGTCCGGATGTGAGGTTAATGCTAACCGGCAGGGAGGCGCTCAGCCGCCGTCCCCTACACAGTATGGTGTCAGCTGTGCGGATGGCCGCGCGGACGTGCGGACCACCGGTGCACCAAGCCGCGCCAGCTTGCGGAGAAGGCGCTGCGTGATTTCTTGGTGTCTTGCTGACTTGGTGGTATGGAGGGTCCGGGCCAGACGGGCGAGCTGTGATTTCAGTCGTCGCTTTGACTTTCGATGCACCGGCCTGTTAGGATCGTCGAACGTTGTGGGTGACGTTTTTGCGGTGATCCCGGCGCGTTATGGTTCGACGCGCTTCCCAGGGAAACCTCTCGCACTCATCAACGGCAGACCGATGATCCGATGGGTCTGGGAGGCCGTGCGGCGGTGCCGGATGGTCGAGCGGGTGGTCATTGCGACCGATGACGCACGGGTTTGCGAGTGTGCTCGAGGGTTCGGTGCGGAATGTGTGATGACCGGGGAGTGTGCATCGGGAACTGATCGCGTGGCTCAGGTGGCGGGCGGGTGCGAGCATTCGGTGATCTTGAACATCCAGGGTGATGAGCCGCTCCTGCAACCGGCCTGGATCGACGCGCTGGTGGCGCCGTTCGATCGTGATCCGGCGGTCGAGATGACGACGTTGCGCACGGTGATACGCGATCCGTCGGAGGCGGACGATCCGAATGTGGTGAAGGTGGTTGTGAGGCAGGACGAGTCGGCGCTGTACTTCTCGAGATCCCGCATTCCTCATCCCCGGCAGGCGGGAGGCCTTGTGTTCAAGCACGTTGGATTGTATGGGTACCGGCGCGAATTTCTCTTGCGCTTCGCGTCGATGCTGCCATCCCCCCTGGAGGTGGCCGAATCGCTCGAGCAGCTTCGAGCGCTCGAAGCGGGAGCGCGTATCGCCGTGCCGGCGCTCGAGATCTTGAGCGTGGCGGTGGACCGGCCCGATGACGTCGGCAGAGTGGAATCGATTCTGAAACTGGCAGAGAGGGAGCCGCCGGATGCGGCCGCCGCAAGTCAAGGAGATTCGTCGTGGTGAAATACATTTTCGTGACCGGTGGTGTGGTCTCGTCGCTCGGAAAAGGCCTCGCCGCGGCCTCGATCGGATGCCTGCTCGAGAGCCGGGGCTATCGTGTAAACGTCATGAAGTTCGATCCGTATTTGAACGTGGATCCGGGCACGATGAGTCCATTTCAGCATGGCGAGGTATTCGTCACGGACGACGGCGCCGAAACTGATCTCGATTTGGGGCACTACGAGCGATTCACGTCGTGTCGCACGAGCCGCAACAACAACTGGACGACAGGGCGCATCTACGAATCGGTGATCAATAAGGAGAGGCGGGGCGACTACCTCGGAAAGACGATCCAGGTGATCCCGCACATCACCAACGAGATCAAGGATGCCGTGAGAAACGTGGCGAACGGAGCGGATTTCGTGCTGGTCGAGATTGGCGGCACAGTCGGCGACATCGAAGGGCTGCCGTTCCTCGAGGCGGTGCGCCAGATGCGACATGAAGTAGGAAAGGCGAATTCCCTTTTCGTCCACCTGACGCTCGTGCCCTTCATCGCGGCGGCGGGCGAGCTGAAGACAAAGCCGACTCAACATTCGGTGAAGGAGCTGCGTGCGATCGGTATTCAGCCCGACATAATTCTGTGTCGCACCGATCGCTTTCTGTCCAAAGAGCTCAAGGCGAAGATCGCCCTTTTCTGCAACGTCGAGGAGCGGGACGTGATCACAGCGAAGGACGTCGAATCGATCTACGAGGTGCCGCTGGTATTGGCCCAGGAGGGGCTCGACCAGTCCCTCTACCGCCACCTGGAAATCACGCCTCCGGAAAAAGACATGTCCGCCTGGATCAACCTGGTCGATCGCGTTAAGAACCCGATCGATCAGGTGGACATCTCGATCGTCGGCAAGTACACGGACTACGAGGATTCTTACAAGAGCCTCAACGAGGCGCTCGTTCACGGAGGCATCCCCGAGCGGTTGAAGGTGAACCTGCTCTGGTTCGACTCGGAGTCCCTCGAGCACAACGGCGAGCCTGGGAAGCTCCTCGAGGCCGATGGTGTGCTCGTGCCGGGTGGATTTGGCAAGCGCGGCATCGAGGGGATGTTGTGTGCGATTCGAGTCGCCCGCGAGAAGGGAATCCCCTACTTCGGAATCTGCCTGGGTATGCAGTGTGCGGTGATCGAGTTCGCCCGGGACGTCTGTGGTATGCGGGCGGCGAACAGCACCGAATTCGATCCGGCGACCCCTCACCGCCTCTTCGCCAAGCTCAAGGAGCTCGAAGGGGTCGAATCTTTCGGCGGCAACATGCGCCTCGGGAGCTATCCGTGCGAGCTCAGGGAGGGAACCCTCGCGAGGGGAATTTACGTGGCCGCGGCCATCGACGAACGGCACCGTCACCGGTACGAATTCAATCGCGAGTATGAGAAGGCCCTCGGAGACAAAGGGATGGTCGTCTCGGGGATCTCACCTGACGGGCGATTCGTGGAGATCATGGAGCTGCCGGAGCATCCGTTCTTCATCGGGTGCCAGTTTCACCCCGAGTTCAGATCGAAGCCGCTGGCGCCTCATCCGATCTTTCGCGACTTCGTCAGGGCGTCGTACCGGAATCGGCAGCGACGGCTCGCGCGGTGACGGGAGGTCCGGCGGTGAAAACATTCGACGTCGCATCGGTTCGGTGTGGGGGAGCGCCGTTCTTCCTGATCGCCGGGCCCTGCGTGATCGAGAGTCCGGCGCACGTCGCACGGATGGCGATTGCGATTCGGGAAATCTGCACCGAGACGAAGGTCCCTCTCATCTTCAAGGCGTCCTTCGACAAAGCCAACCGCAGCTCAATCAGCTCCTACCGCGGGCCGGGGCTTGAGGAGGGACTCGCGATTCTGGCTGAGGTCAGGAATAGCGTCGGGGTCCCGGTGCTTTCGGACATCCATGACGCATCGCAGGCTGAGCAGGCCGCGCGGGTTTTGGATGTTTTGCAAATCCCCGCCTTCCTCTGCCGGCAGACCGACCTGCTCCTCGCAGCAGCCGCGACCGGCAAGCCGCTGAACATCAAAAAGGGGCAGTTCCTTGCGCCCTGGAACATGAAGGAAGCGCTCGACAAGGCTCTCTCCACCGGCAACGACAAGATCATCCTCACCGAGCGGGGCGCCACTTTCGGCTACAACAATTTGGTCGTGGATTTCCGTTCCCTGCCGATCATGCGCGCCTGGGGACATCCCGTAGTCCTGGACTGCACCCACAGTCTCCAGCTCCCGGGGGGGCTCGGCGACAGAACCGGCGGACAGCCTGAATACATCGAGACGCTCGCGCGCGCCGCCGTGGCAATCGGCGTTGACGGCCTGTTCATGGAGGTCCACGACAACCCATCGCAGGCACTCAGCGACGGCCCCAACTCACTTGATCTCAGCGCGCTCCGCGACCTCCTGCGTCTGCTGAAGAGGATCCAGGCGGCGGTGGCCGAACGCGAATGAGCGCCGTGATACCGAGACACAGTTCGTTGGTCTGATCCCATCGACGACGTTGACATCGGCACCAAGAGTGGCGATCATCCGCGCGGCGAAATTCCTTGCCAAAAAAGGAAAGAGCCCCTTCCGTCGACGGAAGGGGCTCTGAACGAGCCGGGCTGGTCTACAGTACGTTGATCTCCTTCGCGTTGAAGGTGCTTCCTGACTTGCGATACTCGACTCTCACGTTCATACCCACTCGGAGACGGGAGAAGGCCATGAGCTCACCGGCGGCATCCTCGATCTTGGTCGTCGCACGCACGAAAAACTTGCGGCTGCCGACCTTGATGTAGTTCGATCCCTTGGCTGAGATCCTGCCCTTGAGCTCCTGCCCGCCCTTGCTCGGTGTCACGTCGGCCTCAACCCTCAGGGCGTGCATCGAGCCGTCGGACTGAATTTCACCCTCCACCGAGGCGTAAACCCCCAGTTTCAGGTCTGCAAAGGAGATCGGCCGGTTGCGTCTGCCTCTGAGATCGGTCGACGAATCGATCAGCGCGCGGTGCCCGAGGACTCCGATAGAGGAGTCATCGAGCCTTTCGATTTCGGCCCTGATCCGCAGGCTATCGTCATCCCCGCTGTCCTCGAGCTTGATCTTCGAAGCGAGGATGCTTCCGTCGCCCTGAAGAGCCCCCTCGACCTGAACCAGCTGCCCGACCATGAGGCTGGCGAATCCAATCGTCTCGTTTTCGTTGCCCAGGACTGCCGTACCCGTGTCGGCGACAACTGTCGTTCCTCGGACCACGAGCAAGTTCGCGCCGATGGAATCGATCGTGGCCCTAATCTCGACTTCCTGTGGCTCCTGTTCCTCATCGTCAAGCTCGATCTTGTCCGCCAGAATCGTGCCGTCTGACTGGCGGCCGCCTTCGACCTTCACGGTATCTCCCACCTTCAGACTGCTGAAGGGGATATGGTTTTCGTTTTGGTCCTCAACCTTGGTCATGCCATTGACGAGGATCAACTCACCGAGCACCGAGAGGCTCGATGCGTCGATTGCGTCGATCTGTCCCTTCAACCGGTCTTCGGGTCCGTGTGCGAACGATAGACTGGTCAGTGACAAGGCCACCACCAAGCTCGCCATCACTCCCAGCACGTTTGTCTTTCTCATTTTGCTTTCCATCTCTTTCTTTAGTTTTTGTTCCTGTTTTGTTTCCATTTTTCTTGTCACGTTCTCCCGGTGCGAACCTTGTGCCACATGTCCGGCCCGACACCCGCGCAAAAACGTCTCATCTGAATCAGGCGTGCCGCCGATCCTTCGTCCGCCATGTCACCCGACCCTATGCGAGAGTCAACGATTGCAGTGAGATGCAGTCGACGACACGGTGTCGTACGGGGGAGAAACGGAATCTGACTGGACAGCCGCCGCACACTGGTGTCGGCCCAGGAGGCTACCGCTGTTCGCTGCCGCTGTGAGGGTGGTCACGATCGCGGCTCCGCGGCTGTGAGGGCCGTCACCGGCCGCGGTGGCCGGTTCTGTGCGCTCGACGCGTTGCGTCAGAACGCGAGCATGCAGATTAGAATGTCTGCGTGCAGACGATCTGCATGCACCCGCTGATCGGCTCCCGCCGCCCGGCTATCTCAAGCCCATGGTGCGCAATCTTCGCTGGACGGTCTGGCGAGTGACATGAAGTTCCGCCGCGATCCGGCTGATATTCCCGCCATGACGTTCGAATGCGGCACGGAGATCCGCCTCAGTAACATTCCGCGGACGATTGGATTGCGTCTCCGCCGGCGGCAGAGGTTTCGGCGGTTCCTCGCCTGTGCCCCCCCGGGCGGCGTCGATGCGCAGAGCGTCGATTCGCACCGCCTCTCCGATCCGAGTGCGGAGGCACGCCCCTCGGAGGACGTTTTCGAGCTCGCGGATGTTCCCAGGCCACTCGTGTTTCAAGAGAGCGTCACGGGCCTCGATCGTGAACCCGGCCACAGGGCGATGCAGATCGACTGTCGTCCGATGCAGGAACACGTCGATGAGGGCCTCCAGATCCTCTCGCCGCTGGCGCAGCGGAGGCATCGTCAGCAGATGGCCGGCCAGTCGATCGTAGAGATCCTCCCGGAGCACTCTGTTCGCGTCGCTCGGTGACACAATGCGATTCGTCGCCGCTACAATCCTCACGTCCACACGCCGCACGGTATCCTCGCCGAGTCGCTGAATCTCGTTTCGTTCAACCAGCCGGAGAAGCTTCGCCTGGGCGCCCCATGGAAGATCCCCGATTTCGTCCAGGAAGAGTGTGCCCCGATCAGCGGCTTCCACATGTCCAGCCCGGTCTGACAATGCGCCCGTGAACGCGCCTTTCTTGTGCCCGAACAGGGCATCCTCGATTGTGTCCGGCGGAAGCGCGGCACAGTTCACCGAGACGAACGGCCCGGCCCTCCCGCTCAATGAATGGATGTGTTCAGCCAGAACACCTTTGCCCGTCCCGCGCTCGCCCAGCACCAGCACAGGAAAAGAGTATTTTGCGATCATTCCGGCCTCGGTGAACACCGCCTGAGTCACGGCGGAGCGTGCGATGGGGGATAGCGCGACTCTCGTGGATGAGACGGACCGGAGCCCTGGCATGCGGAAATGGCGGCACTGAAGCGCTCCCGACATGAACAGACTCAGTGCATCCGAGAAGCCCTCGAGGCGACGTATCTGCTCGGGGTCCCAGTCGGTCGCGATCTTGCGGTGGACAACAAGCGCGCCCAGGAACGATTCCGCGTTCTCCAGCGGACAGGCCACGAACGCCCCAATACCGATGACCTGCGCTTCGAGCCGCGAAGCGATCGACGGATCACAATCCACATCCGCACACACCACGCTCCGGCGGCTGGTGAATACCGAGCTGAACAGGCTCTCCTCGGGCGCAATCGGCGGGACGTCGTACCAGGGAAAGCCGCTCCCAGCAACAAAACGTATCTCATCGGCGAAACGCAGCACGATACCGCTGCCCTCCGCCCCGCTCAGCCTCACCGCCCGTCTGCACCAAGCCGAAAGCGGGATTGCGCATGTCCCGAGGATGTCACCGGCGGATCCGTGTGGAATGAAATCGACCTCTGCCTCGATCACCATACCCCGCCCCCTTTGGGAGCTCCCACGAAGTTCACAAGCCCCGATAAACCGATCCGGATAACGCCAAAAATCGGGGAGAGGTCGCGCTATTGAACCCCCAGTAGATCACGATCAAATCTACGTCCTGGGGGATTCAGTGTCAAGGTATTTTGCGGGGTCCTGAATCCGCGCGTAAGACGCGCGGATTCAGGAATCAAAAATGCAAAAGCGGGGGAAGCCTGAGTGACGGGCCTAGCGCAGATGCAACGCTCGTCGTGGCACCGAAGCGGTCGAGATTTCTTTCTCTCAAGAGATGCTTGACCTTGTTGACTCGTGTGTGGGAC
>JACPPM010000125.1 GCA_016191015.1 Acidobacteriota bacterium
CTGAGCTCCGGAGATGACTGCTCCGTTCCTGCATTCCTCCCTTCCTGCTTTCCTGAGAGGGGTTCGGAGGATCTCACCCACTCGAACGTTTTGCCATTTCGTGTCAACACTCAACTTCTCAGACACTAGACACTAGGAGGCGTTCCCCGTGGGTACGATTCCCATTGACATCCCACCCCTTCCGATCAATCATATTGATGGGCTTGATCCCATCAGGGACGGGCACCGCCGATACGATACGGAGAGGTACGGGTTTTCGCTCCACCCGGCGCGATCGGGGGAGCAGAAAGGACGCCATGTCTCACCAGGTTCCTACCCGGAAAATCACAGTCACCGAGATCGCCGAAAAGAAGCGGCGCGGCGAGCGGATCGTCATGCTCACGGCATACGATTACCCCACTGGCCGTGCACTCGACGAAGCGGGCGTCGACATGATCCTTGTCGGCGACTCGCTCGGGATGGTTGTTGGCGGGCTCGACTCGACACTTCCCGTAACGATGGACATGATGATCTACCACACGCGGATGGTCGCGCGCGGGCGCAGGCGCTCGCTGCTCGTCGGCGACATGCCCTACATGAGCTACCACGTCAACCAGTCGAAGGCCGTAGAGAATGCCGCCCGCTTCGTTCAGGACGGTGGTGCCGAAGCGGTCAAGATTGAAGGGGGTCGTAAGCGCATCTCGACGATCCGCGCCATTCTCGCCGCCGAGATCCCGGTCATGGGACACATCGGCCTCACTCCGCAATCGATCAACGTCATGGGCGGGTACAAGGTCCAGGGGCGGACAAAGGGCCCGGCGCAGAAGCTGATCGACGACGCGCTGCATCTGGAAGACACCGGTGTGTTCTCGATCGTCCTGGAAGGGGTCCCGGCGGAGCTTGCCGCGGAGATCACCTCACGGCTCGCCATTCCTACAATCGGCATCGGAGCCGGCAGGGGATGCGACGGCCAGGTCCTCGTGATCCATGACCTGCTGGGCTTCACCGACAAACCCATGGCCAAGTTCGTCCGCGTCTACCGGAACTACTTCGTCGACATCCAGAAGGCGGTGGCGGAGTTTCGCGCCGACGTCGAAAACGGCTCCTTCCCGGCCGATCAGGAAAGCTATCACATGGCGCCAGGGCAGGAGTTGGGTGGAGATCCGCTGCGAATCGCGTCCAGCGGCGGGAGGGGCTGAGGGTGGAGATCACGAGGACGCCGGCGGAGATGCAGGAGACGGCGGGGCGATTGCGACGCGACGGGTTCCGCATCGGATTCGTCCCGACTATGGGCTATCTTCACGAAGGCCACCTCTCGCTGGTGCGAGCGAGCAAAGAGAGGACGGACAAGACGGTGGCGAGCATCTTCGTGAACCCGGCACAGTTCGGGCCGAACGAGGATCTCGACCGCTATCCTCGCGATTTCGAGCGAGATCTGGACATGCTCGCCTCCGCGAAATGCAACATCGTCTTCGCGCCGACGAACGACGGGATGTACCCGGAGGGGAACCGGACCTTTGTCGAGGTGACGGGCCTCCAGGATGGATTGTGCGGGAGAACGAGGCCGGGCCACTTCAGAGGCGTCGCGACGGTCGTCACCAAGCTCTTCAACGCCGTCCAGCCGCACGTCGCGTTCTTCGGTCAGAAGGACGCCCAGCAGGCGGCGGTCATCCGGCGGCTGGTCCGCGACCTGCTGATACCCGTCGACATCGTGGTCTGCCCCATCGTGCGCGAGAGCGACGGGCTCGCGATGAGCTCGCGCAACATCTACCTTTCGCCCTCGGAGAGGGCGCAGGCGCCGGTGCTCAATCGCAGCCTTCTGGAGGCGCGGGCGATGTTTGATGGCGGTGAGAAAAGTGCTGGCGCCCTGGCCCATCGCATCCGCGACATCCTCGCTACTGCCGACCTTGGGAGTGTCGAATACATCGAGATCGTCGATCGGGACTCGCTCGAGCCGGTCACCGAGCTCGCCCGCCCGGCATTGGTGGCGCTGGCCGTCTACTTCGGGAAGACCAGGTTGATCGACAACATTGTTCTCGGGGAGAAGGGGAAGTGAGCTACTCCACGTTTCTGAAAGCGAAAATCCATCGAGCCACCGTTACCTACGCCGATCTGGACTACCAGGGCAGCCTGACCCTCGACTCACGGCTGATGGATGAGGCCGGCCTGCTCCCGTTCGAGAAGATCGAGGTTTACAACTGCACGAACGGCGAGCGGTTTTCCACGTACCTCATCCAGGGCGAGTACGCGAGCGGTGTCGTCGGCATCAACGGCGCCGCGGCCTGGAAGGCGCGTAGAGGCGACATCGTCATCATCGCGGCATACACGATGCTGAGCGAGTCGGATCTCCCGGATCACGAGGTGCGTCTCGTGTTCGTCAACGAAAAAAACGAACCGGTGGAGCGGCGCACTGAGAGGGTCACGAGGACGACGCTGTCGGTCGGGTGAGAGACTCCCCCCGATCACGGCACCGGTCCAGCACATCCAAGATCCATCCACACCGCGTTCCCAAGGCTTCGTAGAGCTCCCGGTAGGCGGCGGCGACTTCATCGATCCATCCGGCTCCGCGCCTGGTCCAGATCAGGCGCTTCATCACGCGCTCGAATCGCCATACCGCCGGTCGCTCCAGCAACGCATAGAGGTCGTAGACTCTGACATCCTTCTTGAGCGTTCGATCGAAGTCTTCGAAACGAGCAAGGGTTTCCGCGCTGGGGCCGCGGGCGGCGAGCCGCGGAAGGCGTTCGATCGCGTCGGCGAGGAATGCGCGGGAGGCGCAGAGGCGGGCGACGAGGGCATCGGCAGAATCTCCGTCCCCAGATCGTTGCTCGGCTGGAGGGCGGAGCGATGCGACATCCAGTGGCTCTCGGAGGTACAGACGCAGCACCTGCGCGAGCGGCATCGGTACGGCGGGCGGCCCGAGGATCCCGCCTTCGGTCGCATTGATGAACTGGCGGTCGGGGTGACTCCGCATCTGTTGCTGCATGTGCGATGCGTACCCGCGCATGGCCGCAATTGTGCGTGTGGGCCGTCCGTCGATGGCCGTGACGTCGATCGTGTTCATGCTGCCGATTCTCGCGGCCCAGTAGGCGTCCGGATTCGGAGCCCACCTCTGCATCCCCTCCAGCTCCGCCGCCTCGTACACGGTTCCACTACAGTACACCCGGCTGCCAGTGTAGGCCAGGTCCTGACCCGTGAAGATGATCGGATCGCCGCCAAGCTTGAGCGCCAGGTCAAGCGCGCAGGTCGAAACCGAGCCCCAGGCACTCAGGGTGCCTTTCTCACCGAAATACTCAGCGAGGAGGCGTTGAGGTGCCTCATCGAGCGTGTAGATGCGGATGTCACCCGGAAATCCGCTGAAGATTGAGGGATTGAGAGAGGGCTCGCCCACGAGGACACTGGAGAGCGGCGGGAGGCCCGCGAGGTGCGCGGCGTTCACTGCCATCGGGTCAGACGCAACAACCAGGTGCGGCTCGACACCGATCTGCAGCAGCGGCTTGATAGCGGTGTCGGCGGCTACGATCAACGCACGGTCGTGGACCCGGCGCAACAGATGCCCGTTCAGGTCGAGGCTCGGGCCAGCCCCGACGAGAATGATCGGCTGTCCGGAGAAACGTCCGAACAGATCTCTCACCCCATGATGGGTCACCAGAAGCTGCATGTTGGCGATCACGTTTTCGAAGAAGACTGGCGCATGTGCCAGCAGCGTCTGGATGTTGATCAGGTTGTCGCGGAGGAAAACAAGGACCGCCCGTTCTGCCTCGGCGTAGAACTCGCTGGCGATGCGTACTGACGGGGCATGGGACCAGGTGGCCGGCTTGAGGGGCCGGGTGAAGAACGGCACACGCGGCAGATGCGCCCGAAGCCGCGGTACATCGGCTCCGACGATGAACGAGTAATCGAATGGCTTCAACAGATCCCGCCAGTCCCGGCGGCCCAGGAAGTGAGAGAAGATCTGTGGATCTCGCTCGATCACGACCAGCGCGACATCGGGCGAAAGGCTCGCCAACAGGCTCTCGAGGTGGTAGCCGAGTCCGCAGCCGAGGAGGACTATCAGGTCGGCCTCGCCCCTGTCGAAGTCCTCGGCAAGCAGCCGGCCTTCGTCCAGCGGGTTGTACGAGCTGTGCAGATAGAGGTCGCCGGCCGCCGAGCGCACGAGCAGGGTGGGGTCGCCGTTGCGCGCCGTGACCTGCCGCACGCATTCCGTGCCTTGCTCGATCTCATCGATCGGCGGGAGCAGCGAACTACCTCCTGCGAGCGCCTGGTAGTTCTGCCGCAGGAACTGAGCGTGACCGTTCATCGGTGCTCAAACGGCCGTTGCCCCGCGACCCGACCGGCCCCGGACCCGGGCATTCCTCTTACCCGAGGACCGCGATCGCGTCCATCTCGAACAGGACGTTGCGGGGGAGCCGTGAGACCTCGACCGTCGAACGGGCTGGAGGACTGTCCGTGAAGTAGCGCCCGTAGATCTCGTTCACTTTCGAGAAGTCGTCCATCGATGCCAGGAAGAGAGTCGTTTTTACTACATCGGTCGTAGTGGCGCCGGCCGCCTGGAGCACGGCTTCGATGTTTTTCAGAACCCGCTCGACCTGCGCGTCGATCCCGCCCTCAACGATCTGCCCCGTGGCAGGGTCGAGCGCGATCTGACCTGAAAGAAAAAGGAAGCTGCCCGTTCGAACCGCCTGCGAGTAGGGACCGATGGCAGCCGGTGCCGAGGGAGTTCGAATGACCGTCTTCTGCATGTCTCCTCCTGACGCGTATCGATCGCAGGCTAGTTTAGCATCTTGGTGGGCAGCCAACCACATCTCCCGGCCCTTGCACGGCTACGGCAAAGTCCCGGAAACCGTCGATTTCACAGATTGATTCGCAGATGTCGCCGATTGCTTCGCGCCGACCCGAGAGTGATGAGCAAGCTGCTCGTCGGTTGAATGCTGGAAAAATCTGCGTAATCAGCGCGGATATCTGGGCCATCTGCGGTTTCGCACGGAAAGGCCTTGCCCGAGTCCGCGCCTCGACTTTGCCGCAGCCCTGGCCCTTGTTGCAGGTCCTCGTCAAAGTACCGAGCTAACCGCAGATTGGTGCCCACTAGCTTGCGTGATGACATGATGCGGCAAGAATCCAGCCGGGCGAGATCTTCCGGATTATTCTCGGGGAAGCAGAAAGGGCCGAACCCGGGAAGAGGCCGGTGACCTCGGGCTCTTCGAGCGGCGCGGAGACGCCCTCACGCGCGGTGCTGTTTTCCGCCGGCGATCGCAGGCACGATCGATATCTCGGCCGTCTCCTCGATCGGCGTGTTGCTCACCGCGCCCGCGGGTGTGTCGCCGACGTAGATGTGCACAAAGCTCTGGATTTTGCCACGTTCGTCGTAGAGTGCGGCCCGGATCCCGGGGTACTTTCCCATGAGGCTTTCCAGCGTTTCGGCCACGGTCCGGCCTGTGGCCGGGACGACCTTCTGGCCGCCGGTGAACTGTCTGAGGGGTGTTGGTATTCTCACTGTGGGCATTGTCATCATCCTTTTTCAAGAGGGATCTCTTCGAACGAGCCTGATCGGAGCCGCCACGCGCGCACGGACACGCATCGGCGTTCACGGACCTCGGCGATGAGGTAGCTGTACCCTTCCCATGCCCGGCTCAGGTCGAGCTCGGATGGGACCGCCGGGTGGTCAGGGTGGGAGTGAAAGAACCCGAGGATTTCAAGCCCGTCGCGATCGGCCTGCTTTTCGGCCGCCAAAAGGTCGCCGGGATGAAGGTCGTAACGATCTCGGGCTCGATCCGTCACGGTGTTCCGCGCCGGGTTGAATCGGGAAATGCGGCCGCTCGACCCCACGAGCACTCCACAGCATTCGTGCGGATAGTGTTCTTCGGCGTACTTTCCGATGTCGTCAGCAACCCGGGGCTCGATCACGATCATTTCCAGAGAGGTGTTGAGAAATAGCGGTCTCCCGCGTCGGGGAACAAAGTCACGACGACTCCCTGTGACAGTCGCTCCATGACACGGCGCGCTGCGACGTAGACGGCTCCAGAGCTTTCGCCGACCAGCAGCCCGCGGCCCGCGAGATGCCGCGCGCCTTCGTAGGCTTCTTTCGTCGACACGCGCACGGTCTCGTCAGGGAACGCCCCATCGTAGATCGACGGACGAATGGACGTCGGCATGTGCTTCAGCCCTTCGATTCCGTGGAAGCCATTGTCAGGCTCGACCGCGATCACCTGGATCGCGGGATTGAACTCCTTGAGCCTCCGTCCTGTCCCCATCAGTGTCCCGCTGGTTCCGAGTCCAGCGACGAAGTGAGTCACTGCCCCGGCGGTCTGTTCCAGGATTTCTACTCCAGTAGTAAGATAATGAGCGCGCCAGTTCTCCGGGTTGGAATACTGGTCCGGCTTGAAATACCGTTCCGGATTCGCTGAATACAGACTGCGGGCGAAGAGGATGGCACCATCCGAGCCTTCGAGCGGGTCGGTAAAGTGGAGCGTGGCGCCATAGGCTCGCAGCGCCTTCTTCCGTTCTTCGCTGCAACTCGCCGGAATCGCAAGCTCGACGGGATACCCCTTGATCGAACAGATCATCGCGTAGGCGATGCCCGTGTTGCCGCTCGTGGAATCCAACAGGATCTTCCCGGGACGCAGCCGCCTCTGTTCTTCCGCCACCTCGATCATCCGCAGCGCGGGCCTGTCCTTCACCGATCCGCCCGGATTGAACCACTCGGCCTTGGCCCAGAGCGAAACCTGGGAATTGTCTTCCACCCGCAAGAGCGGCGTGTTGCCGATGAGATCCAGGACGGTGCCCTGCTCCCGGAGAGCGGAGCGGCTACGATCGCCGCGCGCTGCAGAACTGTTCATAGTCCACCAGTGCCTTTATCGATCGTTGCCCACAGAGGCGGCACGAAGGATCCCGCTGCACCTTCACCGTGCGGAAGCTCGCTTCGAGCGCGTCGAAAAGGAGCATGCGACCGACCAGCGGTTCGCCGATTCCGAGCAGCAACTTCAGGGATTCGAGCGCCTGCAGAAGGCCGACCGTCCCCGGCAGCACCCCCAGGACCCCGGCTTCGTCGCAGTTGGGCGCAAGCGCCGGCGGAGGGGGCTCGGGGAAGAGGCACCGGTAGCACGGACCGCCACTCGACGGCGCGAAAACGGCTACCTGCCCTTCGAACTGGAAAATCGATCCGTAGACGTTCGGCTTTCCCGCGAAAAAGCTGGCATCGTTCACGAGGTACTTCGTGGGAAAGTTGTCCGACCCGTCCAGAATCAGATCATAGCCCTCCAAAATCTCCATGGCGTTCTGACTCGTCAGACGTCCATGGATCGGGACAACCTTCACCTCGGGATTGATCGCCGAGATCGTCGCTGCCGCAGACTCGACCTTCTTCCTCCCCACGCTGCCCGTCGCGTGGAGGATCTGCCGGTGCAAGTTGCTGGCGTCAACGACGTCGCCATCGACGATCCCGATCGTCCCGACTCCGCCTGCCGCAAGGTACAGCGCCGCCGGACAGCCCAGACCCCCCGCACCAACAATGAGGACACGGGATGCCAGCAGTTTCCGCTGCCCCTCCTCTCCGACATCCTTGAGCAGGATCTGCCGGCTGTATCGTTTCATCTGGTCGGCTGAGAGTCCCGTCTCCTGTTCGAACGGTAGATCTTCGTCCTTCCAGGCTCCAAAGCCGCCACGCATCGAAAATACCTTCTTGTACCCCATGGCCGCGAGACTCTTCGCGGCAAGGGCCGAGCGAACCCCACCGGCGCAATAGACTACGATTGTGCGTTCTCTGTCCGGCACCATCTGTTCGATCTTCAGCTCCAGGAATCCCCTCGGAATCCATATGGCCCCCTTGATCTTTCCCTGCTCCACCTCGTCGCGCTCGCGGACGTCGAGAACCACGACGTCCGGCCGGTCGGACTGCATCTCCCTAGCCTCTTCGGCGCTCACCTCAGAAATATCTCTGCGAGTCTCGAAAATGATGTCACGGAAGGTCCTGACCATTTCTAATCTCCTGAAAACAAATGGCTACCATGCGGTTCCACCGGGATTGACACGAATAGTGCACCCGCATATACTTTAGTGCGACAACTTTTGTCGGATTTATGGTTGAGCGATTCAATAACGCCCCCGTCAACGCCCCGATCAGTGCATCTCTGCATGCATCCAATATAGCAGCCATGGTGCCGCGGAATCAAGACCAAATTTGTCGGATATGATTTCACCATGTTGAGACTGACCAGAAAGGTCGAGTACGGACTCTTGGCGGTGGACTATCTCGCGAACCACCAAGGCAACGGGTGCGTGAACGCGCGCGAGATCGCGACTCAGCATGGGATTCCCCTCGAGCTCCTGGCAAAGGTCCTGCAGGCTCTCGTCCGAAAGGGTGTCGTTGCCTCCGAGCATGGTGCGCATGGTGGATATCGGCTGGCTCGATCTCTGGCGGAGATGACGCTCGTCGATCTCGTCTCGGCGCTCGACGGACCGGTGCGGCTGGTCGAGTGCGAGCCAGAGGAGCCGGGCGAATGTCCTCAGTATTCGACCTGTACGATTCGTGAGCCGATCGAGCGGGTGCAAAGAAACCTGCAGCAGTTTCTCGGGCACGTCACTCTCGAGCAGCTCGTGCGGCATGGGACGGTCGTGGTGGAGGTGTAGAGAGATGAAATTGCCGATCTACATGGACTACCACGCGACGACTCCTGTCGACCCTCGCGTTTTCGCGGCCATGGCACCGTACTTCACGGAAAAATTCGGCAACGCATCGAGCCGCAACCATTCGTTCGGGTGGGTGTCGGAGGAGGCGGTTGAGCGGGGGCGGGAGCGCGTGGCCCACCTGATCAATTGTGACCCATCGGAAATCGTCTTCACGAGCGGTGCGACCGAGAGCGACAACCTGGCGATCAAGGGTGCAGCCATCGGCCATCGGGACAAGGGCAATCACATCGTCACGGCTGCAACCGAGCACAAGGCGGTGATCGACACCTGCAAGCGCCTGACGCACGAAGGCTTCGACGTGACCTTCCTGCCGGTGGAACCCGACGGACTGATCGACCCGCAGCTTCTCGCTGATTCGATCCGCCCGAACACGGTCCTGATTTCGATCATGGGAGCGAATAACGAGATCGGCGTCATCCAGCCGCTCGCCGACATCGGCCGGCTCGCGCGGGAACGCGGCGTTCTCTTCCACACCGACGCTGCGCAGGCAGCGGGGAAGATTCCGATCGATGTCGCCGCCATGAAAATCGATCTGCTTTCGCTGACCGCGCACAAGATCTACGGGCCCAAGGGCACCGGGGCGCTTTACGTGCGCAAGAGCCTGCCGGCTCGCTTGGTCCCGGCGATGGATGGCGGAGGGCACGAGCGCGGCCTGCGGAGCGGCACGCTGAATGTGCCGGGGATCGTCGGGCTGGGCGTTGCGTGCGAGCTCGCGGGCGGAGAGATGGCGAAGGAAACGGAGCGACTGACCGGTTACAGGGAGAAGCTGAAGGAGCGCCTCCTTTCGGCTCTTGATCATGTCTACCTGAACGGGCATCCCTCGAAGCGACTCGCGATGAATCTGAATCTGAGCTTCGGGTATCTCGAGGGTGAGGCACTCCTGATGTCGCTCCGGGACGTGGCACTCTCGTCCGGGTCCGCCTGCTCTACAGCCACGGCAGAGCCGTCCCACGTCTTGCGTGCGCTCGGCCTTGGCGAAGCGCTCGCCCGCGGTTCTCTGCGCTTCGGCATGGGTCGCTTCACGACCGAAGAAGAGGTGGACTACGTCGCGGAGAAGGTCATCGAGCAGGTGAAGCGACTGCGCGCATCGTCCCCGCTTTACGAACTGGCCACCAGCGGGGCGGGATTCGATTCGGACGCATGGAAGCACCCGGCTCAGGTATGATTGGGACGCCAACGGACTCATGGACTGAGGGGGTTGGGCAATCTTGAAGATGTCCCCGGTAGTGGGGAGAAATGGAGAATGACGAATGATCACACTGACAGATACCGCGATTAGCGAGGTCCGCAAGCTGATGGACCAGCAGAAGGTTGATGGGCTGGTTCTGAGGCTCGGCGTACAGGGAGGTGGCTGCTCGGGGATGTCGTACGTGATGAACTTTGACACCGAAGTGAGCGATGAGGACGACATCATCGAACAGGACGGAGTCCGCGTGGTCGTCGACAAGCGGAGCCATACGTTGCTTGAAGGTGTCGAGGTTGACTACGTCTCGAACCTGATGGGGAGCGGCTTCAAATTCAGCAACCCGAACGCTACCAAGTCCTGCGGTTGCGGATCGTCGTTCTCGGTCTAGGGGCTCGACACTACGGGGAAGGCGTGGGGTGCGCAGGCGGATCGCCTGTGCCCCTTGCTTCTTGCGGGAATCGACAGGCCTCAGCAGGCACTCATAGCCGGAGGTGCCACGAATAGCGCCCGCCGACGTACTTGCGGCGATCCAAAACCTTGCTCGATGATTAGCCCATCTGGTATCGTGATGCGGCTATGAGCAAGCCTTCCGATTTCAAGGACCTTGCATTCCGTCAGACGCTGTGGAACAGAATCGAAGCCGAGGTGCGCGCCCGGGGGGGAGGGACCGAGGCTCCTTACATGCTCCATGTCGGCGACACCTGGTTTGACGTCCCGGAGGAGCTCAACCGCCCGTTGGACGCCGAGCCGTGGGCGAAGATGTTGTCGCGGTACGGATCGACGCAGGGTGAAGTGGAGCTGCGGCGGCGGCTGGCGCAGAAGCTGAGGGAGAAGAACGGGCTGCCTGTCGGCGGTCCCGATCAGATTCAAATCTCCTATGGAGGAACCGGCGGGCTATTCCTCGCGATGCACCGGCTGCTGCAGAAGGACAGTGAGGTCCTCACGCTCGCCCCCTTCTGGCCGATCCTGCGCCCCCTGGCATCTTCGGCTGGAGTCCGTCTGGTCGAGGTCCCTTTTTTCGACCGGATCACCGCGGACCCCGGTGCGGTGGACATCGAAAGTCTGTTCGGGCCCTACATGACAAGTTGGACGTCGTCTCTCTACTTTAATCACCCCAACAATCCCACAGGAGTTCTTCTGCGCCGGGGACACCTCGAACAGATCGCGCGGTTCGCCGCGAAGCACGATCTATGGATTATCTCGGACGAGGCCTACGAGGACTTTGTTTGGCCGGATGAGCCGTACGTCAGCATTGGCTCGCTGCCTGGAGCTTTCGACCGTACGGTGTCGGTTTTCACCTTCTCCAAGAGCTACGCGGCGGCGGGCATGCGACTCGGGTGTGTGACAGGACAGCCAGGCGTCGTTGCCGCTCTGAATCCCGTGAACGTGGCGACCGGATACGAGCCTAACCGGCTCGCCCAGGTACAGTGGATTCGGGGGCTCGAGCGGCGCAAGGTGATCATCGGCCGATTGCGGGCAGCCTATCGGGACGGGCTCCGCTCGGTCGAGGAGAACCTGCGCGTTCCATACCTTCCATGCGAGGGGTCGTTCTACGTGTTTCTCGATCTGCGTGATCGATGGGAGGGGATACGCGAGGCTGAGAAGATCGACCGCATGCTGCGTGCGGGGGTCGTCGTCGCACCCGGGGAGGCGTTCGGGGCGATGTACGACGGGTGGGCGCGTTTCTGCTACACGGCGCTGCCCCCGGCTGAGATGTCACAAGCGGCGATCCGCGCGAATGACTTGTAGCGCCGGTTGAGGGGCATGGAGATGGACCGTCGCGTCGAGCTCTACACCTGAATCCGCGCGTAAGACGCGCGGATTCAGGAATTAGAAATGCAAGATTAAGAACGCAAGAGCGGGAAATGGCTAAAGGCTGCTTCACACCCAGCCGCGGTCCTTGCAGGCCTGCGCGACACGGCTGACCGCGATGATATAGGCGGCATCTCTCATGTAGATTTTCCGCTTTCTCGCCAGCTCGCTCACAGCGATGAAGGCCGCGGTCATCTTGAGGTCCAGCTTGCCGAGCACCTCATCCTTCTCCCAATAATAGTTCGAATTGCTCTGCACCTGTTCGAAGTAGCTGCACGTCACGCCGCCCGCGTTGGCGAGAAAATCAGGTATGACGAAGATCCCGCGCTGCCCGATGATGGCATCGGCCTCCGGCGTCGTCGGCCCGTTGGCTCCCTCGGCGATGATCTTCACGTTCCTGCCCATCCGGGGGGCGGTTTCGGCGGTGATCTGATTCTCGATCGCTGCAGGAAACAGAATATCGACATCCTGCTCGATCCACTTCTCCCCGGGCAACACGCTATATCCGATATCGCGGGCCTTGTTCTTGTCGATGCCGCCGAATCTGTCGGTGATGCCGAGCAGCGCGTCGACGTCGATTCCGCCCGGCTTGGTGTACGCGTATGACGTTTGATCAGCCTGGTCCCAGCACGAGACGCAGAGAACTTTTCCGCCGATCTGCTGGAAGAGTCTGATGGCGTACTGGGCTACGTTCCCGAATCCCTGCACGCTGGCTGTGGTGTTTTCAGGTCGGATCCCGAGCTCTCGCAGCGCTTCCCGGACCGTGTAGACCACCCCATAGCCCGTCGCTTCGGTCCGTCCGAGCGACCCGCCCATGCCCACCGGTTTTCCGGTGATGAGCCCCGGAAGTCTCTGCCCATGGATCACCTCGAACTCGTCCAGCATCCAGAGCATGTGCTGAGCGTTGGTCATGACGTCGGGAGCCGGCACGTCCGAAAGCGGGCCGACATTCTTCGCCATCTGTCGAACCCACCCTCGGCAGATCTGCTCCTGCTCATGTGCGCTCAGATTATGCGGATCGCAGATGACGCCTCCCTTGCTGCCACCGAGAGGGATGTCGACAACCGAGCACTTCCAGGTCATCCACATGGAAAGTGCACGGACCGTGTCGATTGTCTCATGCGGATGAAAACGGATTCCGCCCTTGCCGGGACCACGGGCGTCGTTGTGCTGGACCCTGAACCCAGGAAAGACCTTGATCTTGCCGCTGTCCATCCTGACGGGGATGCTGAAGTGGTACTCGCGCAGCGGCACCCTCAGCAGTTCGCGGGTACCTTCGTCGAGTGCGAGGAAGTCCGCGGCCTTGTCGAACTGAGCCTGTGCCATCTCAAATGGATTGAATGCTTTTCCGTTCAAATGAATCCTCCAGTCGTATTCTCGAACATGACCGCAACCGGGACCTACTCCCGGCGCGAAGCCTCCGATATCTCATCCAGCACCTTGCCCGGGATGTTCTCTTGAGCCGCTTCAAACAGCTCCTCCTCTTCGAATCGCACGTGCTTGCGTATCAGCCCGGCGAAGGACATCAACCGCCCCGTCACCTCCGTCCCGGTGTCGGCGAGGCATCCGCGGACCCGCGCATGATCCTCGCGCGTCCGATCAACCAGAGCCTGAGCGCCGATCGACTCCAGCGCGGGCAACAGAATGCTCTCTTCGATCTCAAAGTGCCGTTTCAGATCCCGGTCGTGCGCGGCGATCACTTCCGTCCACATTAGGCGCCTTAGCGCTCGACTCTTACCAACATGTTGTCAGCTGTGGGTGAGGTATCCGAGGTGCAAACCACCAAGACTCCAAGGCACCAAGCCGCACCAAGGGGCAAAGC
>JACPPM010000009.1 GCA_016191015.1 Acidobacteriota bacterium
CCACCAAGCGGATCGCTTTGCCCCTTGGTGCGGCTTGGTGCCTTGGAGTCTTGGTGGTTTGCACCTCGGATACCTCACCCACAGCTGACAACATGTTGGTAAGAATGGGCCGCTAAGCGGCCTAAGCTGCGATGATTGCCTTGCACGCCGAGGCCGCGACTCAAGCATCTCCCGCATTGGCAGTTGCGCTGTTATTTTCTTGATTCCCGAAGATGCAACTGCGACGCAGCTACTCAGCGTGGGTAACGCCTCAGTGAAGTGGGGCGGCGATCCATCCTTGAATCAGAGGTGGGAGTGTCCCCTTCCGGTCGAGCGCAAAGCCACCAAGATCGAACCAGAGCTTCTTTGCGGCGTTGCGCCTTTGCGCTTTAAAGGGGGCTCGATCAGAGCCGCTTTCCCGTCCTCCTCACAACCCAGGTGATCACCCCCAGACGACTGGTGAGCTACCAGCGTGGCTTGGGTCCGGTTGACAAGCTTCGCGCACCTGCCATACGCTCGATGTTTTGCGAGGACGCTTCGATGCTTGACATTAGCTTCGTACGCCAGAATCTCGAGGCCGTGATCGAGAAGGTGCGACTGCGCGGGTTGGATCTCGATCTGAGCGGGTTCGCGCAGCTCGACTCCGAGCGCAAGTCGCTGCTGGTCGAAGTCGAGACGCTTCGACACACGCGCAACGTGACGAGCGAGAAGATCGCGGTGCTCAAGAAGGAGAAGGCCGATGCATCGGCTTTGCAAGAGGAAATGCGCGCGGTTTCGGCTCGAATCAAGGAGCTGGACGAGAAGGTCAAGCATTGTGATCTGACACTCCGCGAAATGCTTCTGTTCATACCGAACATCCCACACTCCTCCGTCCCTCACGGCACATCAGCCGAGGAGAACGTCGAGGTCCGGCGGGTGGGGAAGAGACCCGAGCTCGCATTTGCGCCACGGCCGCACTGGGAGATCGGCGCTGATCTCGGGATTCTCGATTTCGAGCGAGCGTCGAAGATCACCGGATCACGGTTCGTGCTCTACTGGGATCAGGGCGCTCGCCTCGAGCGCGCCCTCATCAACTTCATGCTGGACCTCCACACCCGCAGGCACGGCTACCGTGAGGTCCTTCCCCCCTTCATCGTGAATTCGACGAGCCTCGTCGGCACAGGGAATCTGCCCAAGTTCGGCGAGGACCTTTTCAAGCTCGAAAAGCTCGATTACTACCTCGTCCCGACTGCCGAAGTGCCCGTGACCAATATCTTCCGCGATGAAGTTCTGGCCGCGACCGATCTGCCGGTCAAGCTGGTCGCCTACACTCCCTGCTTCCGCAGCGAAGCGGGATCCTGGGGGAAGGACACACGCGGTCTCATCCGGCAGCACCAGTTCAACAAGGTCGAGCTCGTGAAGTTCGTCGCCCCGCGCACATCGATGGACGAGTTGGAATCACTCACTCGCGACGCCGAAGAGGTGCTCACCCTCCTCGGCCTCCACTACCGTGTCGTCGCCCTCTGCACGGGCGACATGGGCTTCTCCTCCACAAAGACTTACGACATCGAGGTCTGGCTGCCGGGACAGGAATGTTTTCGAGAGATCTCCTCGTGCAGCAATTTCGGCGACTTCCAGGCCCGCCGGGCGAACATCAGGTATCGAGCGGCGGCTGGAGCCAAGCCCGAGCTTCTGCACACGCTGAACGGGAGCGGGCTGGCCATCGGGCGCACGCTCGTGGCGATCCTCGAGAACTACCAACAGCAGGACGGGTCGGTCCTGATACCCGAGGCCCTGCAGCCTTTCATGGACGGCCTCACCAGAATCGAGAAGCACAAGAGATGAAGATCAGAAAAGCCGTCTTTCCCGCCGCGGGCCTGGGGACACGCTTCCTGCCGGCAACGAAAGCTCAACCGAAGGAGATGCTCGCGCTCGTCGACAAGCCTCTGATCCAGTACGTCGTCGAGGAGGCCGTGGCTTCGGGGATCCCTCACATCATCATCGTGACAGGCCGGGGCAAGAACGCGATTGAAGACCATTTCGATGTCAGCTACGAGCTCGAGAAGACTCTCGAAAGGCGCGGCAAGACGGAGATGCTCGAGCGTGTCCGAGCGATCAGCGACATGATCGATGTCTGCTACGTGCGGCAGAAGGAGGCGCTCGGCCTCGGTCACGCCATCCTGCAGGCGCGGCACCTTGTCGGCGACGAGCCGTTCGCCGTCTTCCTCGGCGACGACATCATCGACGCCGAGGTGCCCTGCATGCGCCAGATGATCGATGCGTACGAGAGATGCCGGGGAGCCGTGCTGGCGATTCAGGAGGTCGACCGGCGGGACGTGTCGAGCTACGGTATCGTGAAGGTGACCGACACCGACGGAAGACTCCACCGGGTCGATGACATGGTCGAGAAGCCGTCCGTGGCCGGCGCACCGTCGAATCTCGCGATCATCGGCCGCTACATTCTGCCACCGGAAATTTTCGACATCCTCGAGAAAACGCCGCCCGATGACAAGGGGGAGATCCAATTGACCAACGGATTGAAGCAGCTCCTCCGCGCCCCCGGCGTGTACGGCTACCAGTTCGAAGGGAAAAGGTTTGACGCCGGCGACAAGCTGGGGTTTCTCAAGGCCACCGTCGAGTTCGCCATGAAGAACCCTGAGCTTGGCGCCGCGTTCCGGAAGTACCTGACGACTCTCGATCTCAGCAACTGCAGATAGGAGCCTCGATGCGGGGCTTCCGCGTCTTCGGGACGACGGCTGACATCGGGATTCATGCGCGAGGGGCGACGCTCGCGAATCTGTTCGACAACGCGGCGCTCGGGATGTATCACCTGATGGGATCGCCGGATCCCGCCGCGCCGCGACGGGCGAAGAAGCTCGCGGTGAGCGCCGGCTCGGAGGAGCTCCTGCTATTTCGCTGGCTTTCCGAGCTCCTCTATCTGTATGACGGGAAGGCGATGTTCGGATGTGGTCTCGCAAACACTACAATTGTAGATAACAGGATTACCTCGCAACTCGTCTGGATCCCTGGTGACCGCGTGAAGCTCCGGCACCAGCTCAAGGCCGTGACCATGCACCGCCTCGCGATTCAGCGGAGTCCGGATGGGTTTCGGGCGGCTATAATATTCGACGTATAGCAAGGATCAGCGTGAGCGCACACATCCCACTGGAAAAGATCTCGCAGTTCAAGTATCGGATCCCCTCGTCGTTCCGGCCGTTCATGCGGGTACCGGCGGTTGTCTACGCCAGCCCGGAGCTGCTTGAGAAGATCCGCGAGGATCAATCGTTGATGCAGGTCTGCAATTCGGCAAGCCTGCCGGGAATCGTCGGGTGCGCGATCGCGATGCCGGACATGCATTTCGGCTATGGGCTGCCGATCGGCGGCGTCGTGGCGACCGACTGGGATTCCGGCGTTGTGTCTCCGGGAGGCGTCGGATTCGACATCAATTGCGGCGTACGGCTGTGCCGGACGAATCTGATGCGATCTGAGATCAACGAGAAGAAGCACCTGATCGCCGACATGCTGTATCGAATGGTGCCGAGCGGTGTTGGGTCCAAGGGCAAGGTGAAGCTGTCGAAATCGGATCTGCAACGAGCCTGCCGGATGGGCTCCAAATTCGCTGTCGAGCGCGGGATGGGCGAGCAGCGAGACATCGAGGTGACGGAGGCGGGAGGTTCGGTGCCGTGGGCGGATCCAGAGATCCCGTCAGATCACGCCTACGATCGAGGCAAGGCACAGCTCGGCACTCTGGGCTCGGGCAACCACTTCCTCGAAGTCCAGTACGTCGACGAGATTTTCGACGAGGAGATCGCGGCGAGCTTCGGCCTTCACAAAGACCAGATCACGGTGATGATCCACTCGGGATCGCGCGGCTTCGGCCACCAGGTGTGTACGGATTTCCTGGGACGCATGAGCGCCGCCATGCACAAGTACGGCATTGATGTTCCGGACCGGCAGCTTGCATGCGTGCCGATCAAGAGCCCCGAGGGGCGGGAGTACCTGGGTGCGATGGCCGCGGCGGCTAACTATGCATGGGCCAATCGCCAGATCCTGATGCACCTGGCGCGCGACGCATTCATGCAGGCGCTTTCAGTCGGCCCCAAAGCCCTCGGCATGGACCTCATCTACGACCATGCGCACAACATCGTCAAGAAGGAGCAGCATATCATCGACGGGAAAAGGACGACGGTGGCGGTTCATCGCAAGGGAGCCACGCGGTCGTTCCCGCCCGGCCACCCGGACATTCCCCCGCGCTACAGCTCGACCGGTCAGCCAACGCTGATCCCGGGCGACATGGGACGCTGCTCGTACGTGCTCGCCGGCATCGCGAGCAGCATGTCCGAAAGCTTCGGAACCACCTGCCATGGCGCAGGGCGAGTGATGAGCCGCAGCGCGGCAGTGAAAGCGTGCCGCGGGCGGGCCATCCACCGTGAGCTCGAAGATCAGGGCATCATCGTCCGATCGGCCGACATTGTCACCATCAAGGAGGAGATGCCGGAGGCGTATAAGGATGTCAGCGAGGTCGTCCGGGTCTGCCACGAAGCAGGGCTCTCGCGACGGGTCGCCCGGTTGAAACCGATGGCCGTCGTGAAGGGGTAGTCTCGCGCGCCACCTTCACAGCAGCGCTTCGATCTTCGCTGCGAGGATGAAATCGTTTTCCGAGAGCCCGCCGATGGCGTGCGTCCAAAGCGTCATGTCGACTTTGTTGTAGTGCACGGAGAAATCGGGGTGATGCCCCTCCTCTTCCGCGATAGCCGCCACCTTGTTCAGGAACGCCATCGCTTCGACGAAGTTCCCGAAAGTGAATCGCTTCTGAATCCGATCCTCGCGCACGGCCCATCCGGTGAGTGCCGGCATGAGAGCGTCGATCTGGTCCTGGTTCAGTTTTCCGACGCCGCCTTCGCAGGGGACGCATTTCTTCGACCGCAGATCCATGTTTGTTCCTCCATCGCGCCGTTAAGGGCGGAGCAGAACCTTGAGCGCCCCACGGCGAGACGCAAAGCCGACCGCTTCGACACCGTCTTCGAGTGGAAACGTCTTGTCGATGAGCGGTGTCACGGCGACCGTGCGGTGAGCAAGGGCCCGCAGAGCCGGGGCGAATCGCCCGCAGCGGGAACCGACGACTGTGATTTCGTTGATCACCAGCGGCGCCAGAGAGAGTGTGTGGTCCTGGGCGACGGTGCTCTTCAACACCAGCGTCCCCCGCGGCCTCACGCTCGCAATCGCCTTCGTGAGCCCATCGGCCGATCCCGTGGCTTCGATCACAACATCCGCCTGCCGCTGTTTCCACTTGGATGCGAGAACGGTCGATATCCCGAGATGCTTGAGATGCGCAAGCTTGTTCTGGTGCTTTCCGATAATAGTGACGCGGGCCGGGGTGAGGTTAAGCGCCTGGGCACAGAGCAGCCCAAGCTTTCCGTCACCGAACACGATCACATCGTCGGTCGGCTTCAGATGCACCTGTTCCAGGATTTCGAACGCCGCGGCCAGCGGCTCGACAAAGACCGCCTCCTGGTCTTCAACACTGTCGGGAACGACATGAAGATTGGCTGCCGGCACCGCGATGAGCTCGGCGAAGCAGCCATCGGCCCCGAGAATACCCATCACCCGCCGGACCGCGCAGTGGCGTCCCAACCCCCGCCCACAATACTCGCACCTCCCGCACGCGAAGTTGATCTCTCCCACGACGCGCCGCCCGAGAAGCACAGCCGGACCCTCCCTCACCTCCCCCACGAGCTCATGTCCCGGCACTCCGCGGAACCCCATGTATCCCCTGAAAATCTGGAGATCGGTCGAACAGATCCCGGCCAGCCGCACTCTCACCAGCGCCATCGCGCCCGCCGTCTTCGGCGTCGGGTACGACGGGTCCAACGCCAGGGTCTCACCGTTCCAGGTCAGAGCACGCATCCGAGATCATCCTATCCCGGACGACTCGGCCGGAAAAGCGAAGAAAGAGAGCCGGTCTCGACCGCGCGTGAGAGCGTTCTTCCGAGCCCCCCTGATCGTCCGAGGCGACCGCTCCGTTCCTGCATTCCTCTCCTCCTGCGTTCCTGAGAGGGGTTCGGAAGATCTTGCCCCCTCGAATCCTTGCCATTTCGTGTCAACACGCAACTTGTAAGACACTATGCTCATTCGACGGCTCCGCCTTGATTGAGGGGCTCGCTCCGCTCGCAGACCACGTGGACATAATCGTAGACGATGGGATCCATCGTCCACGTTTACGTCTACGTCTACGACTACGTCTACGATCGGCGACTTGGAGGCGCTGACAACATGTTGGTAAGAGTCGAGCGCTAAGGTGCCTAACGCGGCATAGCCGCAACCAAACCGGCGAGACCCAGGCACGCTGCAAGACCCTTCAGAGCACCTCTCAGGAAAGCAGGAAGTAAGGAAGGCAGGAAGGGGTCTGTTCGATGCCACCCTGAGCTCCGGAGATGACTGCTCCGTTCCTGCATTCCTCCCTTCCTGCTTTCCTGAGAGGGGTTCGGAGG
>JACPPM010000127.1 GCA_016191015.1 Acidobacteriota bacterium
GATCGGTGGGCTCTACGTGACTCTCGCGGATCTGGTGAGGGCCTATGGCATCCTCGCCAACGACGGCCGCTCGTTCCAGCTTCAGTGGTTCCCCGGGCAGCGGCCCGCACATCATACGCAGCTCATCCAGTCAGACATCGCGCGACAGATCACACTGTTCCTCTCCGACCCGATGGCACGACTGCCCTCATTCTCGCGCATGGGATCGCTCGAGTACCCATTTCCTGTCGCGGTCAAAACCGGCACATCGAAGGGCTACCGGGACGCCTGATGCGTCGCGTACTCGGACACTTACATCGCCGGTGTCTGGGTGGCGCATCCGGACAACTACACGATGAAGAAACGCACCGGCGTCGACGCCGCGGCGCAGCTCGTTCATCGCTTCATGGAGACGCTGCACCCGAACAGGATGGACGGGATGAGCGAGACCGCGTTTCCACCGCCGCCCGGGTACATCGCCCTCCGCATCTGCATGTTCACCGGCCAGCTCGCGACCGAGGAAACCCAGCACGTGGCACTCGAATGGTTCAGGCCGGCGACCGAGCCGGTCGAAAAGAGCGATGTCTATCGCAAGGTCGCGATCGACACGCGCACCGGTCACCCCGCACTCGCAGATTGCCCTGACGAGCTCATCCGGCAGAAGACCTACGTCGCGCTAGACGAACGCTTCGCCGCGTGGGCGAAGCAATCGGGCCTCGAACTTCCTCCGGTCGCGATGCTCGACGCCCCGAGCCTCCCGGGTCAGGCTCCTCCGCTCCGCATCGCGATCAACGAGCCCCCGGACGGAGAGACCCTGCTGCCCGACCCCGAGACCCCAGCCGACCTCTCGACGATCCCGCTCCACGCGACCGTCACCCGGGCCAGGCCCCAGGTCGTCTGGTACGTCGACGGCAAACCTTACGAAGTCGTCGACTACCCCTACTCAACCCGCTGGAAGCTCACCCCAGGCCACCACACATTCCAGGTCAAGCTCCCCTACGCCCCAGTGGCCAGCAGCAAGGTCCGCGTCACCGTGCAATAACCACTCGCATCCAACCTGTGGTTACTCGCCATCGCATCCGGCACCAGAACGGTCTCGCCTTCGAGTTTCAGGAGATCCAGGCACCCGGCCTTCGAAAGCACGATGAGTGGCGACGCGTTGACAACCGGAGGGTCAGCCACGCGCGAGCTCCTCGGCGAGATCGTCGGCATCCCCAACGATGACATTCAGCTTGCGGCGGGCAAGCTCATCGAGAAATGCGAGTCGAGTCATGCCCGCGATCTGAGCCGCCTTGCTGCCGGAGATCTTTCCGAGGTGGTACCAGTGGATAGCAGCTGCGAGGCGCATCTCTGCGGTGAATTCCTCGGGACCAAGCCGCAAGGCCGAGAATACTTCCTCCGGAAGCTCCAGCTTGAGGCTCGTCATCAGCCACTCCTTCCTGAACGTTCCGTCATCTCGGATCATTGCTCAAGCACCGGCGGTGGACATTGAGCACGCTGGGGCGGCAGACGCCATCCGTCGGTCTAGCAGCGAATGTTGTGTACCGGCACTCCGATGCGGGGGGCTCGCGACAGCGGACCGTCTGCTGTCAGGAGGGTCGCGTCCATCACGCGGGCGGCGACGACATAGACCGCGTCGTAGATCGAGTAGTTCTCGCGGAGTGCGAAAGCGGGGAGGACGAGATCTCGATGACTGAGACGGAAAACATGCAGATCTCGCAGGATAGCCAGGGCATCGGAAGCTCGGCCCTGAGAAAGCCGACCCGACGCCAGCGCCTTCTTCATGACCGCCGCGACCTCCACGTCCAGCAACTCGGGCGCGAACAACTCCGATCCGAAGAAGATTTCCTCGGCCGTCATGCCGACCGCCGTCCGCATAAGCACCTCCACGACGGCGGACGCATCGGGGACGATCCTCATCGGCGCGCGCTGACGAGCCGCGATTCGTGCCTGCATTCCTCCAGGAGATCGGCTGCCGGGATTCCGAGATCGACGGGCGCCAGCTTGCGGAGGCGGTCACGGAGCTCCATCGGATCAGGGCGCCCCAGCGCTTCGCGCAAAACGGCGAGGGCATAGTCACTCATGGTGAGGTTGTTCGTCCGGGCCCTCCGCGCTAATTTGCGTTTGAGGTCGTTGGGGAACTCGCGGATCTGGAATGCACTCACAGCATGATAGTAACATGAGATGTTCATGCTATCAACTGGCGGCCTTGGGTCTGGTCGCGTGTCTTGGCATAGGCCTGATCTGGTCTTCGGTGCGAGGCGGACGCTGGTGGGCAACCTCAGTGAGGCCGTCCGCATCGATGTCGCGTACGGGCACTTCTGCGATCTCGGCCTGGTCCGCGTGCGCAAGGATCCGGCGCGCTACGGGCTCGTTCGGGTATCCGTTTCCTGTCTCAGTCAAAACAGGCACAGCGAAAGGCTACCGGGACGTCTGGTGCGTCGCGTACTCGGACACCTATATCGCCGGCGTCCGGGTGGGGCATCCGGACAATTACCCGATGAAGAAACGCACCGGCGCAGACTCCGCCGCGCAGCTCGTCCATGGCATCATGGAGACGCTGCACCCGCACAGGATGGACGGGATGGGCGAGACCGCGTTTCCGCCTCCGCCCGGGTACGTCGCCCGCCGCATCTGCATGCTCAGCGGCAAGCTCGCCACCGACGAAACGCAGCACCTGGCGCTCGAGTGGTTCAAGCCCGGGACCGAGCCGGTCGAGAAGAGCGATGTGTATCGCAAGGTCGTGATCGACGCGCGCACCGGCCGCCTCGCACTCCCGGACTCCGCCGCCTTGCAGTCGACCTCGGCTGAGTCCCATCCCTTTCGCCAAGACGAGAGGTCAAGACACGGTCCCAATCCTGGGGACCCCTTGGTGCTACGATAGCAACGAAGAAACACGACAGGGCGAAAATGAGTCGGGATCCTTGTTGGCGGGAATCGACGATCTTCAGTCGAAACATACTCCCGACCCCTTTTCTTCTTGGAGGGTGAATGCGATGAGATACGCTATTCTGTTGGTGGTTGCTCTCGTCGGGATGCTGTTCGCCGGCATTGCGGGCTGCATGCAACGGCAGGGAACTGCCCCAGCGCCAGAACTGGCGAACTTGGTGGCGGACATCGAGAGAGCGGGATTCTTCAAGTACGCACCGTCTTCGAAAAGGCCCGATCTCAGGGAAGAGATTCTGAAGTCGGGCTTCCTCTTTCCGGAGGGCACTCGGAGAGTCTACGGCGCCGACGCGGAAGACCTGGCGGAACAAGGTGTGATGGCCTTTGTGTCTGACATCAGTCCATTCCTGCGGCTGCAAGGCATCAACATCCCCTTGCGCGAGGAGAAGCGAGGGATGAGACGCGTACGCAATCCCCAGACTGGCGACGTCACGGAAATGAACCATGTTGTCTTCGTCGTCGATGACAAGATTCCCGGGGATCCCGCACACCCGTTTCTGACACCGCTGAGCGAAGAGCTTCCCGAGTCAGGGGACTATTACCGTGTCACGATGGGCCATCACATCCAAGAGATCTGGAACCGGAGCATGAGCGCTTCGCAGTACTGGGAGGCCGGCATGTGCCATACGTTCATTCTTATCAATTGGCTGTTACAGGAAGCGGGTTCCTCCGAGAGAGTGTTTGGGCTGTACGGCGGCAATGACGGGTCTGCCGTTTTTCTGACACAATCCGAATTCGAGATGATCAGGGACTCGCCTGCCGTGAAAGAATCGGACAAGCCGTGGGAGCCGTACGAGGTGAAGGCGAAATAGATCCTGGTGGGCATGAGAAGGAGAACGACAAGGTAGAACGCTCCCCGCCTCGTCCGCGCGGATGGGGACAGTCGGCCCAAGCGGCAGATATTTGGATAGGAGGGAAATGAATAATCACATCCCGGCACGTCAGAACCGCATGTCGCCTCGGCTCCTGGGCGCCGCTCATGGTTCGGTTGTTCACTAGATCCCGAGTCCCCCTGGCAGATCGCCATGGAACCGATTACAAACTTGGCGCGAGTCTGGAATCAATTGTTGGGTCGGCTTATCGCTCGATGTCTTCCGTTTCGCGACTCTTGAGCGGGCCCAATCACATGGAGTCAGTAGCTGACACGAATCGGATTCCTCGGCACCACTGCATTCCACAGCCAAACTAGGAGCCCGATCGATGACGCAAGGATGACCCATTGACTCCATCCAAGACGGATGTGGTGCAATCTATTCCCTCGATCCACCGCACAATGATGATCAAAGGCCGCGGGCTCGGGCCGGCTGAAGGCGTTCATCATGAAGGAATCCTAGTCCTTGAGCGGTTCAAAACAACAGCGGAATGACATTTCAAGCAGGTCTCATGGGGTTGGGCGCTCACCCGATTTCTTGACCACGCCCTCGCCACCGACTCCGGCTCGGAAATGCCCTCCCGCCGGTGGCGGTGCTTGATTTGGAGCACGAGGGCACGGGCGCGGCCGGGAATCAACCGGTGGGAACCGCCCTGCTCACGCTTCCTCCGTATCGAATCCGCCGGCGGCTACAAGTGAGACAGAGTGCGATCTTGATGCCATTGGTTTCGACGAACCGGTTGGCCCGCCGGGTCTGGCCGCAATCGCCGCAGCGGTGTTTCGGAACGTGGTCGCGGCTGTAGCAGCGTGAGCATACTGGACCGAGTCCAAGCACGATCTTGGCTGTCGCGGAGAGGTCGCCACACGATGCGCATGGTCGTTCGGGGCGATGCCTTCGGTTGTAGCAGGACAGGCATACAGGACCACTGGGGCTTCGTCTGGCTGTCGGCCGCAATCTCCCGCACTCCACACATCGGCGCCGAGGGGCGTGCTTGGCATAGCATAGATCACAAATCGGCCCTCGAGATTGGCGCCACGTTGCCGTCGGCCTTTCCTGACCACAGTCGACGCACGTTCGCTTGATGACATGGTTGACACGATAGCAGCGGATGCATACGGCTGCGCCGTTCGGTAGACGCTGAGCGATCACCATACGGTGTTTACACTCATCGCAGACCTGTCTCGGTCGATCATATCGTTGGTAGCAGGTCCGACATACTGGCCCTATGCCTGGGATCCTCCGGACGACGACACCTAGCCGTTTGCATCTCCCGCATCGTTCTCGGGGCCGGTACTGTCGCTCATAGCACTTGCTGCAGATAGGCCCTTTGTCGGCGACTATCAGGGAGGAAAGGTCTCGTCGTCCGCAGCGAGCACACTTGTATCGTGGTCTGTACGCCGAGCTGTAGCACGCGCTGCAAACCGGCTTCCTCCGGGCCAGCCTAGCGTGGACCTCTCTTTCCTGTCCACACTTCCAGCACCGCTCGATCGGCCTATGATGGCAACAATCTCCAACACCGCCACCGTCCTCAAGTCGGCGAACGATCACGGCGGATTCCCTTCCGCACAGCGCGCATGTCCCCAGTGATCCCCCAGTGCGCGGCTTCTTGAAGCACGAACGGCAGCACCCGCCATTCTTCAAGATCACCCGCCAGAGACCACACCGAGGGCACACCCTCCTCCTGTGACGGTTGGTGCCTGCCGACGGACGCTTCGACGGCGCGTGCCCCCGCGTGCATCTGCCCTCCCCACACACCGGGCAAGGTACTTCCCCCATGCTCATCGTGCCCAGTGAGAGGCTGAGTCTGCTCGTCTTGTCTCACCGCCCCGCTCCCGCCCGGATGCTGCCTCATGGCTCATGAACCTAACCTCAACGACATCGGTGATTATCCCTTGGTGGCCTTCCGATGTCGAGCAGGTCTGCGGAGGCGATGCAGGTTTTCCGTGGGCACGGGGCTGGAAACCTCGCCGTGTTCATGGCGGGACAAGCGAGCGGCAACATCGTCGCGTACCTGGGCTCCGAGGAGTACTATGACAAGGAAAACAAGAGCGCCATCGACTACGCCGAGGTGCCGAGGTCAAGCGGCAGCACGCTGAAGCCGTTCATCTACGGGCTCGGCATGTCGATCGGCGGGCTCTACGTGACACTGGCCGATCTCGTGCGGGCCTACGGCGTCCTCGCCAACGACGGCCGCTCGCAGCTCATCCAGTCCAACGTCGCGCGATAGATCGCAGTGTTCCTCTCGGACCCGATGGCGCGGCTGCCCTCATTCTCGCGCATGGGATCGCTCGAGTACCCGTTTCCTGTCGCGGTCAAAACGGGCACATCGAAGGGCTACCGGGACGCCTGGTGCGTGGCGTACTCGGACACTTACATCGCCGGGGCGCGGGTGGGGCATCCGGACAGCTACCCGATGAAGAAACGGACCGGCGCAGACTCGCCGGCGCAGCTCGCGCGACATCCCAGGGTGGAAAGAAGGGGGGCGAACTGTCAATCTTGCCGGTGGACCCGTCTGACGCGCCGGTAGCCGGGATCTCGGTGAAGATGCATCACTGCAACAATCACAATCTCTTCCGAGTGCACTCTGAAGAGAACGCCGAAGGGGAAGGTTTTCGTCAGGCAGCGACGAACATCCTCTTCCACAACTGCAAAGAGGAGCGGGGTGATGAGGATCCTGTTGATTGCGTCTTGAACTGAGGCAAGGAACGCCGGCCAAGTCCCTCTCTTTGGGTTTCATACCAGCCTGCCGCTTCCACCATCTCCGCTTCTGCGGCGGGATGGAACCGGACCGGTTTCATTCCAGCGTCCTGTATGCCTCGGCGAATACATCCTCGGCGCTCCGGAGCTCCACTATGCTCTGATCCAGCTCACGGCAACGCCTTCGAATTTCATCCTTCCACTGCGGAGTCAGCTCACCGGGCATGCAATCAAGGCTCTCGATGAGGCGCTCGACCAGCAAAGCCCTCGCGGGAGGCGGGAGCTCCAGGGCCTGTAGCACTATTTCCTCCACCCTCATGTTCATGTCACAATCGTAACTACAGTGACCAGCAGTATCAAGCCGATTGAAGTGGATGCCGGTCACGACAGATGCCTCCCTTCCAGGCCGCTCGAGCTGGGAACGATGAACTCCATGGCCACAGGCGTATGTCATGGACAGGGACTCCGATCCGGGGGCCCGCAAGGCGGACTGCGACGGCATCATCTGCGTCGTAGATCGCGCAGTTGTCACGGAGCGGGACCGCTTTGAGAACAAGATCTCGATGACTGCGACGGGAAACATGGAAATCCCGAGGGATACCCGTGCCGCCGGGCCTGCGCACCGGATCGGTCAGTGACGGCGATCACCTCGTCAGAGGCGACGCCGGAGTAGTCTGCCGCCGGAACCTTCCCGGCAAAAGAGCGCGTGCGCCGCGATCCGACGTTGATCGCCAAGCTTCGGCTCGACGATCTGTTCGACATCGAGATGTGGATGGAAATGCAACACACCAGCTTCATGCGTCATGGATTTTCTATCTTCCTGGCATCGTCACTGCTCTTCACGAACATTTCGGTGGCAGGCGCCGGTTCGAGTGAACCCTCCCGGAATCCGGCTGCCTTGCAAAAGAAACCCTCTGTCCCGACTGGGCTGACGGCGATCTGGAGCGGCACGAAGCAGGTATCCCTCGCCTGGAATGCTGCCAAGGGCGCTGCACGATACAACGTCAAGCGCTCGAAGGCGCCCGGCGGCCCCTACACGGTGGTCAGGAAACAGAAGCGCCGGGCGTTCAAAGACACAAAGGTGACGATCGGCAGCTTCTACTACTACGTGGTCTCCGCGGTGAACGCGGGAGGAGAAAGCGGCAACTCGACCGAAGTTTCGCCCACGCTCCCTCCGACGGGCCTGGCTGCGGTCCCGGCCGACGAGCAGGTAACCCTTACATGGATTGGCTCTACCGGAGCCACACGCTACAACGTGAAACGCGCGACTTCGCCTGGCGGTCCCTACACCACTGTCGACTCACCGACGGCAAGCACCTGCACGGACGCCCGGCTGACCAACGGCACGCCCTATTACTATGTGGTTTCCTCGGTGAATGGTGCCGGAGAGAGCTTCAACTCGAGTGAGGCCCACACCACCCCGACATCGACCTCTACGCCTCCGCCGAAACCCACCGGCCTGACCGCCACGCCTGGTGATTCCCGAGTGAGCCTCGCCTGGAACTCCAGTGCTGGAGCGACGAGCTATCAGGTGAAGCGATCCGCCAGTCAGGGCGGGCCGTACGCAACGGTGAGCGCGCCCACGAGCCCTGCCTACGATGACCTGGGTTTGACGAACGGAACGCCGTATTACTACGTGGTCTCCGCGCTCAACCCGGCGGGCGAGAGTGAGAGCTCAAGCGAGGCCACGGCCGTTCCCACAGCGAGCTCGTCCGCGCGCTGGGTCAGCGGCTACTACGTGTATTGGGAATGGTCCGGCGGTTACGACGCCGTTCTGGACCCGTCCAATATTGATTACGGCGCCGTCACGCACATCATCGACTTTGCGGCCCAGCCGCGCGCCAATGGCACCGGCGCGATCGATGACGTCCCGCACGACGCCTATATCACCGACCTCATCAACCGTGGCCACGCGAACGGTGTCAAAGTGCTGCTCTCCGTCGGGCTCAATTTCAGCGACGCGCTGACCCACCAGAATACGATGATCACAAACATCATCGCCCTGATGCAAGCGCACCCCTACGATGGGGTCGATATCGATTGGGAGAGCCCTACCAGCGGAAATGCGCTGGATTCCCACTGGGTGCCGTTCCTGCAAGCGATGCGCACACGGCTCGATTCGCTCAACCCCAATCTCGTCATGACCGCCGCCGTCGGACTCGGACCTCTCCCCACCACCGCACCCGACCCCGCGGCTCAGTTGATCGCTAGCGGGAGCCCCTACCTGGACCAGATCAACCTGATGACCTACGGCATGAGTGGGCCGTGGGGCGGCTGGAAGTCCTGGCACTCATCGCCACTGTTCAACGGCGGAAACACATTCGGCCCGAACTACTACTACCCCTCGATCGATGGCTGCGTTCAGCGCCTCGTCAGCGCGGGCGTGCCCAGGTCGAAGATCGCACCAGGGTTTGGGTTCGTCGGCATGAGGTACCACGGCAATTCCGGACCTCTGCAGGATCTCTTGTCTGGATGGTGGGAAACGGATCTCTACTACGGGCAGATCCTGGATCAAATCCTGCACCTGCCTTCGGTTTCGAGTGTGAGTTTCAGCTACGACACCGGCGCGCAGACGAACTATGTTTCGTTTTCGGACACCACGTGCGCCTGCGGCATGACACAGCACTACATCAGCTACATGGATCAGACCGCGGTGACTCGAGCCTGTCAGTACGTGAAGGACAATCAGCTGGGTGGTGCCATGATCTGGCATCTGCGCTCGGGCTACCGAAGCTCATTGGCGAGCGGCACGAAAGACGCACTGCTGCAGATCATGAAGCACTCCCTGCTGGGCCGCTAATGTAGTGTCTCACCAGGAGCCCTACAATCACGGGAAGTCGTCAGGGTTGATTGGGATCCAATGGCCCAACGGTATGACGCGGGGGTGGAGTCTTGCCGCCATCGGTGCATCGGTTGAGCGGAATCGCGCTCAATCCTGGCCTGTCGCTCACACTTGCCACACCTGGAGAGGAATGAGAGGATAGCGCATCGTTCTTCCCATGGAGGTCGCCGCCCATGAATAGACGTCTGGGACTTCTTCTTATCCTGGTTCTATTGGCGGCAGTGGTCGCCGTGCTTCGCCGCGAGGAGATTGCAGAGAGTATCGCGAATCCTCCGGAATCGGGAGAGCCGGCGGCGGGCGGACAAGCCCCGACCACAGATCTCCGTCTTGATTCCCGGTATACCTGCGAGGAGCACTGGATTGTCACGAGCGTTTGCGAAGACATTGCTGGAATGCTGTCATACGCGCGTCAGCACCAAGCGGGCTCTCAGAGCACCACCACTGCGCCATTGCTGCGGATTCAGAAATCATCACCTGATGGCAGGTGGGTCATCGACCGGGAGCAGGGCGCGGGCCCGGAGCACATTGAGCTCGATGTCAAAGCGTTCGTCTGGTCGCCGGAAACATACGAGGGCTGGGCCAAGCTGCTCCTGGACGAGATACACGCTGCCGCGCCGGTTGACTCAGAGGAGCTCACTGGTGACGCAGTGGCTTCACTCACTGACCTCCGGACCGAGGTCATCGAGTCACAGAACAGGATTGTGAGCCAGTGGCTGCAATCTCATCCGCTGGACGCTGCCGGACACGAAGCCGCGGCGCTCGTGCTCGCGGCCTTCGCCATGCGGGAGACATCCGGGACGTTTTTCGACCAGCGATGGTCGTTGAACCGGATCGCCGCTCACCTGGCCATCGCGCGAGCACTTCGGCATGACGCCGGGTTTGGAAGGACCGGGGAGCTGGCGGATCTTTCACTACGAGTTCTCGTGAGGCGTCAGGCCGAAGCCGACACCATGCTTAACGCTTGGAGGATGCGCGGAGGGCTGTCGGCATCCGAAGCCTCGTGGGTCAACGCCCTCGCTCTGAGAAACGAGAGTGATTGGAGGAAGCTCGAGGACGCGGCCACCGGTTCGTTGATGGAGCGGATCGAGTATTTTCGCGCGATCGTTGCTCACGTCGGCGAGGGGTTCGCGATGAAGCGACTGAAGGACGAGAGTGTTGGAGGCATACCGGACTGGGGTCGAATACTCCTCATGGGCGGGACAGGGGTCCAAATCGGCCACTACGCAACAGAGGCCGTTCGAGCCTGGACGATGCAGGAGATTGAGACGATCTACCGCTCGAGGTTTGGGCGCGGGCCTGGGGTGCAGGACCTACCGAAGTTTCTCAATTCCGCGGACGGCGGAGCAGTGTGGCACGACGGGACGGCACTTCCGGCCTTCCAGGTCATCGATGACGGAGCATGGGGACGGTTTGAGCAGCGGCATTTCTGCGCCATGGCGAACCAGGTCGAATGGTTCATGCGAAACCGGTGGGGGGTCGAGGAAGCCGCGGAGAGATTCAGGAAGGAGATGGATCCGCTCTTGGGCCAACTCGTCTATTTCCCGATAATCCAGAAGCTCCGTGCTCAGAACCAGGGGGAGTACCAGCAGGGAATGAACGGCAGCGCCAAGGTCGTTCGCGCTCACCCCGAGTGGGTGAGCGATTACAATTGGGGGCTGCTGCGGGACACAACGAAATTCACGTTCGTCCACGTTGTTCCATACTGCGAGCCCTGGTTTCGACCGGAGATTCCCACGGGCACGGCGTACAACACGGCGAAGCGTCTCGGGTTCCCGGCCATCGCACGGGGACAGGCATCACGCCTCGAGCCCCTTCTTCAACTCGCCCCGTACGACGTCTGGATCGCGCGGCGGTACGTAGAGATGAAGTCCAATGGTAGGCCGACTGCGGCGGAGTACAGGGAAAGACTTGAGCCATTCCTCGAATACGACCTCGGCGCGATGAGGGTGGTAGTGGACGCCGCAGGAGATGATCTGGAGCAGTCCCTCCCGATCTTGGAACGTATTTGCCAGTACGATCCGGACCGGTATTTCGCAATGGGCTCACGCCTCGCAAAAGCCCACCGCGACGAAGAGGCAGCAGTCGCCTACCAGAAGGGAGTCGATGTTGGTGAGGATCGAGTCAACGCGGCCAACTTGTGCGAGTGGCTCGTCAACTACTACTACGATCACGGCAGGCAAGAAGAGGCAATGAAGATTGCAAGGATGGCCGCCTCCGTGTATTCGTACTATGGCCTCGAAACGCTCCTGAAGCTCTATGAAAGGATGGATCGGATCGACGAGGCCGAGGAGATCGCAAAACGGATTGAGGAACGCTACGACAGTCCCGATCCCAGGGCAGGTCTCTATTACCGCCAGATGGCGAAGGGAGGTGGACCCGTCTACGCCGAGAAGCTCGAAGCGATCCTTCGGAAGATCTTCCCCAGCGGACTGGAGAAGGTCACTCTCTCTTCTTTCACGTCTCCGCCTCAAGACGGGCTCATGACGTACGGCGAATCCAAGCAATCGAAGGAAATCGGATTGCAGAGCCGGGCGGTCATCGTGGCAGTGGACGGCAATCGAGTGCGGAACCGGAAGCAGCTCGACCTTGTCATTCGCCTGACCTACTCTGAGGATTTGAGCTTGATCGTCTGGCAAGGCGGGCGGTACCAGGAAATTGAAGCGCATCTTTGGCGGAGGATCTTCAATGTCGAGCTCAGGGACTACGAGGCGCGATCGTGATCCGGTGATACGATCCGCTTGCCACAACATGGGGCAATCCCACGAGCACGGCGTGGACTGAGATTCCTGAATCCGTGCGTAAGACGCGCGGATTCAGGAATTAAAAATGCAAAATTAAAAATGCAAAAGCGGGGGAAGGCTGAGTGACGGGCCTAGCGCAGATGCAACGCTCGTCGTGGCACCGGAGCGGTCGAGATTTCATTCTGTCAAGAGATGCTTGACCTTGTGGACTCGTGTGTAGGACGGCTTTCAGA
>JACPPM010000136.1 GCA_016191015.1 Acidobacteriota bacterium
GCCAACTGAAACAGATCCCTTCCTGCCTTCCTAACTTCCTGCTTTCCTGAGAGGAGTCCGGAGCGGCCAGACCGCGGGGCACCGCCGCCCTGTTTGGTTGCGGCTGGTCCGCGTTATGGGGTTGGTCCATCCTACCGACCCCGACGCCGTTTGGAATAGATCGCCGCGACGTGAGGTAATCTCAGTGTCCCCGAGGAGGGGGCGTGTTCCTTTGACGAAATCTGGGTGCAGGTTATAGAATCCGCGGCGCGTTATGGCAGTTTATCAGTGCAAGGTTGGCTCGGAGACAGGAGAGGTTTCGACGCGGACGGTCCTCGCGGAGAGCCTCGATGAGGTCCGGCGGGAGATAGAGAACAAGGGCCTTTTCCTGCTTTCGGCGAAGCAGAGCTGGCTGAGCGCGCTGGCGAGTCCACGGAGGCTCGGTTTCAGGCGTATCAAGGAACAGGACTTCCTAGTCTTCAATCAGGAGTTCGCTGCGCTGGTGCGCTCGGGGCTCCCGATTCTCCGCGCACTCGACGTGATCGTCGATCGTGTCCGTGACGGCTTCTTCAAAGACACGTTGGCTGACATCCGCGAGAGGATCAAGTCGGGGTATCTTCTATCGGAAGCTTTCAAGGAGAAGTCGCGACTGTTCCCTCCGGTGTATTCGGCATCGCTGCTGGCGGGCGAGCGCAGTGGAAATCTGGACGCCGTGTTGAGGCGGTACATGATCTACCAGCACCAGGCGCTCGCTGCGCGCCGGAAGATCCGCTCGGCCCTGATCTATCCCTCCGTGCTCTTCTCCGTGGCGTTCGCTATTGGCGCGGTCATGATGGTTGTCATCATACCCAAGTTCACTCAGGTGTATGCCGATTTCGGATCGAACCTTCCGCCTACGACCATCGCACTCGTGAGCACGGCCAATTTTCTGCGCGACCATGTGTGGGCGACCGCCCTCACGCTGGCGGCCCTGGGAGTTGCGTTTCGAGCGTGGTCGCAGAAGGAAACGGGAAGGTTGACGATCGATCGGTGGAAGTTCAGCGTTCCGGTTCTCGGGCCGATCTGGCAGGAGTTCTCGATCGCGCAATTTGCCAGGACGATGGCCACGCTCCTGTCCGGCGGCATCCCCGTCGTCGATGCGATGGATGTAGCCGCGGGTGCGATGAACAACGCGCACATGACGAAGCAGATCCGGAAGTCGGTGCAGAAGGTACGCGAGGGAGAAACGCTGTCCGTTTCGCTGGCGGCGACCGGCCTCTTTTCTCCGATGTCATTGGAGATGATCCAGGTTGGGGAGACGACGGGGAGCCTTGACCACCTCCTCAACGAGGTGTCCGCGTTTTATGACGAAACTGTAGACACGCGCGTTTCGACCCTCCTCGCGCTCCTCGAACCCGTGGTCCTGCTCGTGATGGCCGCCATCATCGCCTTCATGCTTTTGTCGATCTATCTTCCGATGTTCAACCTGAGCCGGGTTGTCGGATGAGAGAAGATCACGGGGGGGCACCATGTCCAGTCAGATGAAAGGCACGCCGGGGGCGATCAGCGAACAGGAACGGCAGCGCGAGGAGGAGCAGGCGCAGCGGTTCGCCGAGCGGTACAGGTTGCCTTTTATCGATCTGAACACCGTCTCCTTTGATCCGAAGCTGCTCCGGACGATCCCTGTGGAGATGATGTACAAGTACAACTTCATCCCGCTGAAGAAGGTGGGAGGGGTCGTGCACGTGGCGATGTCGGACCCGACCGATCTGCCGAGGATCGATGAGCTGGAGCTGCTCCTGGGCGGCAGCATCCAGGTCTACGTCGGAACGAACTCCGCCATCCAGGAGACGCTCAAGAAGAGCGAGAGCTCACAGCGCGTCCTCGACGAGGCCAGCGAAGGCTTCAAGCTCCAGGTGATTACCGAGGAGGAAAACGGGGAAGAGTCGCTTTCGATCGACCGCCTCACCACCGACAGCTCCTCGATGATCAAGCTGGTCGATTCGATCATTTTCACGGCCATCCAGCGGCGTGCGTCGGACATCCACATCGAGACCCGCGACCGCGAAGTGATGGTGAAGTACCGCATCGACGGCGTGCTGTACCAGGCGATGGAACCCATCGACAAGAAATTCCATGCGGCGATCATCTCCAGAATCAAGGTCATGTCGGAGCTGGACATTGCCGAGCGGCGCGTGCCGCAGGACGGGCGCTTCCGCCTGAAGATCAAGGGCAAGACCATCGACTTTCGTGTGTCGATCATGCCGAGCGTTCATGGTGAGGATGCGGTCGTTCGTATTCTGGACAAGGAAGCCATCAACGAGGCGTTCGCGGAGCTGCGCCTGGACCTGCTCGGGTTCTCCGGCCCCGACCTGAAGCTGCTGCGCAAGTACATCTCCGAGCCATACGGGATGGTGCTCGTCACAGGACCGACCGGCAGCGGCAAGACGACCACTCTCTACGCCGCTCTCTCCGAGATCAAGAGCGTCGAGGACAAGATCATCACGATCGAGGATCCGGTCGAATACCAGCTCATCGGGATCACCCAGGTTCCTGTCAACGAGAAGAAGGGACTCACCTTCGCGCGGGGTCTGCGTTCGATCCTGCGGCACGACCCTGACAAGATCATGGTCGGTGAAATCCGAGACCCGGAGACAGCGCAGATCGCCGTTCAGTCGGCGCTCACCGGACACCTCGTCTTCACCACCGTCCACGCCAACAACGTCATCGATGTCCTGGGACGGCTGCTCAACATGGGTGTCGAGCCGTTCAACTTCGTCTCAGCGCTCATTTGCATCGTTGCGCAACGCCTGGTGCGGCTGTTGTGCCCCTTCTGCAAAACGACGACCGTGGTCGCGGAGGATGTACTGGTCGAGAGCGGGATCGATCCGGTCAAGTATGCCGAGTTTCGCTTCCCGCAAGCCCGCGGCTGTCCCGAGTGCCAGGGCACGGGGTTCAAGGGGCGATCGGCCATCAGCGAGATCTTGCCGTTGAGCGATCGGATCCGTGGCATGATCCTTGATCGGCGACCGGCCTCCGAGATCAAGCTGGCGGCCAGGGAAGAGGGGATGTCGTCTCTGCGCGAGTCGGCCGTGCAGAAGGTGCGCGACGGCCTGACGACCCTGCGCGAGATCAACAAGGTGACCTTTGTTGAGTAAAGACGGGTGGAGACTTGTGGAAACTGGTAGAGACTCCCCAGGGGAACCACGTCCAGTTGCGAAAGCATGGATGCACCGATCGCCGCGGAGTCTCCATGAGTCTCTACGAGTCTCTCCCCAGGATGTGAGCGCCACAGCGGCGCGGGCGACCAAGCCAATGCGTCCGGATCGCGGGATATGGGACTCCGAGCAACCATTGACACCTCCCGTCCGGGAGCTAATCGCTAATGGCTAATTGCTGAGGCATGATGACGTCAACGCTTCTTTCAAACCTGACGTCCCGCCTGGGCGGCTTCTTCCTGCGGCCGCACTATCCGGGGGACGTCCTGGAGATCCTCGAGGACCGCTGCACCGCGGTATCGATTGTCCGGAAGAACGGGCGGATCGGGATTCGCGGTCTGGCGAGTCAGGACCTGCCCCGCGGCGCCCTCGATCCGCACTTCTCCCAGCGTAACTTCGGCAACGAACAGGCGGTGAGCGAAATCTGTGCACGGCTGCTCAAGGACGCGGGCATTGCGCGCGGTCCTCTGACGCTGCTGATCCCCGAGGCCTGTGTCAAAGTCACGCTCCATGACGACTTCGAGACCATTCCGGCGGAGATTCAGTATGCGAAGGAGATGGCTCTGCACAAGTTGAAGAAGGTCCTCCCGTTTACGACGCAGGAGGCGGCCATCGCCCTGTGCCCGATCCATAGCGCACCGAATCCGCTTCTGCTGAGCGTCGTGATGCACGGCGCCATCCTGGCGCAGTACGAAGCCATCGCCACGGCCATCGGTTACACCCCCGGCTGTGTCGACATCCCGAGCTTCAATCTCCTGCCGGCGATCGAACAGATGTCGCTCCTCCCCGATCCCGCGGCCAACGCGCTGGTCGTGAGCGTCGACCGCAGCTACTTCTCTCAAACCTTGCTGTCCGGCGGGCACGTGGTCCTTTTCCGGACAAAGGCCAGGAACATACTCAGCTCCGATGGGCCTGTCGAGCCCCAGTTGCGGCTCGTTCTGGAGGAGGTCATCACCACGTTGCGCTACTACGAGGACAAGCTGTCCTCAGGGGCGCCGATCGGTTCCGTCCTGGTGCGAGACACCAACGGGCACGCCAATGCCCTGAGAGATCTGCTCCACTCGGAACTGGCGTCGCCTGTGCACGTCCTCGACCTCCAGCCGCTCCTCCTGCCCGGCGCCGAGATGCCGCCTCCCGGCACCGCCCAGATGCTTCTGCCGCTGGCCGGAGCCGCCCTCAGATGAAAATCGATATCAATCTTTCCTCGAAACCGTTCCAGAACCACAACGTTTTCTACGCCGGACTGGCCCTGTCCTGTGCGCTCGCGATCGGGCTCTCCGCCTACAACGGCTGGTCGGCCGGGACATCGGCGCGGAAGATGCGAGCGTATCTGGCGTCGAAAGACAAGAGCGAATGGAACAGCGCGAAGGCAAAAGAAGAGATGATAAAGCTGGATCACGAGATCGCAGCCCTGGAGAAGCGTCCCGAGCTGGCGCAGGTGCCATTCGTGAACCAGCAGATCGATCGTCGCGCCCTGTCATGGACGCGTCTTCTGGACTGGCTGGAAGCCACGATGCCTTCGGCCGTCATCGTGACGAGCATCAGGCCGACGATCCCCGAGCGTGGTCAGGGCACGGTCGACCTCAGCTTGAGCTTCACGGCGAAAGAGCTCGACGCCGCGATGGCCTTCATGAAGCGGATGAGGAACTCGCCGGCATTCCCTTCAGTTGTCCCGCTCAGTGAGTCGAAGCAGCAGGATGGTCGCACAATCGATTTTCAGATCCGCGCCGTCTACGATCCGTCCGCGGGCGCTCCACCAGCGCCGGCCAAGAAGAGCGACGGAGAATCGGATGCGGAAGGTGTGGCGGAATGAGGGCCCTCCAGCGGCTTCATGTTGCCCTCTACGCCGCCATCCTGCTCATCGCGGCCAATATCATCTTCCTTCAGCTCGTGACTCTCCCGTGGGCCCGCAAGGTCCAGGACCTGGGACAGCTCCAGAAGGAACGCGAGGAGCGGATTGCGGCCGAGAAGAAGGCCTTTGACGATCTTTCGACCCGGAGGAAAGACCTCGACGACACGCTCGGCGATGTCTCCGAGTTCTTCGATCACATGCTGGTCGGGGAGAAGGATGGATACGATCGCGTGCGGCGCGCTCTGGGGAAACTGGCCGACGAAACCGGCACTTCGATCAATTCCATCGGCTATTCGCTGGAGGCCAAGGGCCCGCGGCAGCTGCAGAGCATGAGCCTCAGTTTCTCCGTCACGGGATCCTACGACCAGATCCGGCAGTTTCTCCATGGCATCGAGCGGTCCAGCGTGTTTCTCTGCGTCGATAGCGTGGATCTCACGAGCGGCGGCACGGAGCAGGACCAGGTGGCCCTTAACTTGAGACTGGCTACGCTGTTCAAGAAGGCGTCGTGAGCAGGACGGACCGCTGTTGATCCATGGCTAAGATTTTGGGATTCGACATCAGCGGTGGTGCGGGTGTTCGCCGCGAGTACGTTTGGGCCGCGTTCCTGGTCGTTGCGCTGGCCGGACTCTGGTTCCTCAAGGAAGCGCGGACCGCTGCCCCGCAATCTTCCTCCCATGCATCTCAGTCCACGGCTGCGGGAACCCCGGGGGCCTCGGCACAGCCGAAACAGGTGTCGCGACTTCACCTCGATCTCATCAGGAAGAAGCCGGGAGGCCAACACGACGTCACGGAATCCCGCCGGAATCCGTTCGTTTTTGTGAAGCCGAAGCCCAAGATCGAGCTCCAGCCCGACGGGCCGGTCGTCCCGGTGAAACCGAGACCGACGGCCGAATACCAGGGCTATCTGCTCAGCGACGGGAAGAAATACGCCCTGATCAAAATGAACAACGACACGCAGATCGTGGCGGAGGGGACCAAGCTTCAGACGGGCTACGTTCTCGCCAAGGTCGATTCCACACAAATCGTTCTGAAAGATGCGGACGGGGACTCGTACAGCTTCATGCTGCCGAGATGAATCAGGAGATACGAATCATGATGGGACGCGACGGACAACAGATCGAAGAAAGCGCTCAAGTGCCGGCCCGGCCAGCACGCAGCAAGCAGCACGCAGCACTCCACGCTCATGGCATCCGACTCGCTGTCGCTCTTGTGATGATTTGCGGCATGGGTGGTTGCGCCGGCACGCGCCACTACAAGTCCGCGCAGCAGGCCGGGGCGGCGCAAGACTGGGATCGCGCGGCTGCCGAGTACATGCTCGCGCTCAAGGCGCAGCCAGGCAATGAGGTTTATCGCCTGCAACTGGTCAAGGCGCTCCACGAGGCCGCCTACATGCACATCGCCAGGGGCAAGGACCTGGCCGAGGCGAAGGACTACCAGGGCGCGCTCGCCGAATACCAAAAGGCTCGCGAGTACGAGCCATCGAATACATACCTGCCGACGCTGGCGGCGGCGGCTGAGGCGGCCCTGAACCCGCCGAAGGTCGACGAGGGGGCGCCTGCCGAACCAACCCGCTCTCCCGTCGCCGCCCTCAACCCACTGCCCGATACCCCGGTGAAGCTCGACTTCAAGAGCGCCAACGTCAAGGACATTCTCAAAGCGCTGGGGAAGTATGCCAACATCAACTTCGTCTTCGAAGACGGGTTCCCGGAGAAGAACTACTCGATCACGCTCGAGAACGTCAGCTTCGAACAGGCGCTCACCTCGATAATGATTGCTACGCATAACTTCTACCGCATCATCGATTCTTCCACGATTCTCGTCGCCCAGGACAACCAGATGAAACGCCGCTCACTCGAGCCTCTTCAGGTGCGCACTTTCTATCTCTCGAACGTGGAGGCCGAGGAGATGCGGCAGCTTCTGCAACAGTCGGCGGCGCTCACCTTCAGCGCGATCAACAAATCCACCAATGCCATCGTCATTCGGGACACGCCGGAAAAGTTGAAGGTGGCTGAACAGATCATCAGGGCCAACGACAAGAGCAAGGCCGAAATCCTGATCGAGCTCGAGATCGTTGAGGTCAACAGGCAGCGAGTACGCCAGTTCGGGCTCGACATCGGAACCAACGGCGGCAGCCAGCCGATGTCAGCCTCCGGCGCCTTCTCGCCCGATGGGGCCACAGGCGGACTGATCAAGGGCCGCGACTTCCTGACGGCCAACTCTCTGGACTACGTGTTCACACTCCCGACCGCCGCCTACAAGATGCTTCTGTCGGATTCCGATTCCAAGATCATAGCCAACCCGAAACTGCGCGGAGTCGAAGGCAAACCGATGTCGCTCAAGATGGGCGATCGCGTCCCCATCCCTGTCACAACCTTCACGCCGATCGCGGGCGGGGGCGTCAATCAGCAGCCGATCACATCCTTCCAGTACGAGAACATCGGCATCAACGTGGACATCACCTCGAGAGTCCATCGCAACACCGAGATTACGATGGAGCTGAAGCTGGACATTTCATCGATCTCGGGCACGGGGTTCGGGGGGCTTCCGACATTCGGAAACCGCCAAGTCACGGCAACGATGCGGTTGCGCGAAGGTGAGAGCAACCTGCTTGGAGGCCTGCTCAGGGAAGAAGAACGCAAGTTTACGTCCGGTCTTCCCGGCATCAAGAATATCCCGCTGATCGGAAAGATCTTCAGCTACAGCGACAACCGCAAGACGCAGACAGATATCGTCCTTACCCTGACGCCTCACATCATTCGCCTCCCGGACATCACAGACCGGGACAGGCAGCCGATCTGGATGGGAACGCAGGAAAACCCGTCGCCGATGGGCTCGCTCCCGCAGATGAAGAGACCATCGGAACGGCCCGAGATGCCGACGGAGATGGGCGAGGAGCCGGGGCGGCCCGGCCGGCCGGGACGGCCTGGGATGCCTCTCATCGAGCCGCCGGAAGAGGAGGAGGAGGAGCCGCCGCCGGAGCTGCCGCCGTCCGGCAGAGCGTCGGTGATGCTGAACCCGGAATCAAGTGAAGTGGCGGTCGGGAGTCAGTTCACAATTGCCGTCGATGTCGCGGGGATCCAGAACCTCAGCTCAGTCAATATGGTCCTCCACTACGACCCGGCGCGACTTTCGCTTCTGGATGCGAACGTCCAGGAGGGCAGTTTCATGCGGCAGGAAGGCGGAACGACGTCGTTCTTCCGGACAGTGGATCGCGGATCCGGGCGAGTGACCGTGGGGATCACGCGCAGTGGAGCGGGAAAAGGCGCCTCGGGCGCCGGAAACCTCGTGACGCTCGTCTTCGACGCAACCAGCGAAGGTCCATCCAGCGTCGGCATCGCGCAGGCCACCTTCACCAATTCGCTGTACCAGCCGGTGGCAGTGGATGCGAGCGCGATCGCGGACATCGAGGTGTACTCGGAGGATGTCGATGAACCGCCCGAGCCGGATGATGAGGAGCAATAGTGATGAGAACCTACATGCGCAAAACAGGACTGCTACTGCTGTTGGCCCTCTGCTCAGCTTGCAACGACGAACGGTGCAAGTACCGCGAGGGGGTCGATGCGATTACGATCTCGGCAAACCCATCCTCGATTTCCGCGGTCAACGGGCAGTCGACCATCACCGCGATCGGCACGAGCCAGGACAACCTGCCGATGCCAGATGGGACGGTGATTACATTCGTGACCGATCTCGGGGCTTTTGGGCAGGGCGCCCAAGCGTCGACCGTCGATGGGATCGCGAGAATCGCATTTTTTGGCACAGGCGTCGCGACCGGCGGGACGGCACGGATCTACGCCCGTTCCGGCAGGACGGTCTCCCAATCGATACCTGTAGCCATCGGGACAGATGCAGTTGGATCGATTCGTGTTACTGCGAACCCGGGATCTCTTCCTGGGAGCGGCGGCAAGGTGACGGTCACTGCGACAGTTTACAGCAAGGACAAGATACCCTTGCCCGGGATCGGGGTTCGGTTCAGGGCGGACAACGGCTCTCTCGCCAGCCAAGGCAATCCGCGGCAGAGCAACGAAAACGGCTTGGCAACCGACAAGCTGACTGTTCTCCGCAATACCACCGGAGACGTCCTCGAGATCACGGTCACTGCGGAAGTTGGCGACGTATCCGGCACCGCCACGGTCCAACAGCAGAAACCGTAGCCAGATATCGCAACCGGGTGGATGCATCTCAGCACCGGGGGAAGAGGCCGCAGGGGCGCGCCCTCACGCCCCGTTCCCAGGGAAGTTTAAGGTTTCAAGTTCCAAGTTCAAAGTTCCCGGAGCAGGGAAGGGCAACTGCGAGGGTGGGGAGTAGAGTAATGCGGAAACGACCAAAGATCCTGGGCCTTCTGTCACTGATTCTCGGCGCGGCCTCGATCGTCGTGGGGCAGGATGCGGAAACAACCGAGGACGCGAGTCTGAAGTTCTTCCGTGACCTCGCCGAGACGCGGAGTTACACGCTGGGGCGCCCGATCCGTGCGACTCTGACGCCTGATGCCCGCGCGGTGCTGTTTTTGCGCGGCGGGCCGCGCGATCCCGTTCTTCGCCTCTATGAGATGGATGTCAAGACGGGTGCCGTCACAGAAATGCTCACGCCCGATGCCGTGCTCAAAGGTGCTGAAGAGAAGTTGATGCCTGAGGAGAGGGCCCGGCGTGAGCGCATGCGGATCACTCTCCGTGGCTTCACGAGCTTCGGTCTCTCTGATGACGGATCGCAACTGCTGCTGAGCCTTTCCGGGCGGCTCTACGTCGTGCGGCGTGCTGACAAACATGTCACCGAGCTTCCGTCTGCCGGCTGGATCGATCCCACCTTTTCGAAAGACGGGCGATACATTGCGGCGGTGCGCGACGATGAGCTCTCTGTGATCGACGTGGCCGCGGCGGCCGAGCGGCGGTTGACGACGGGAGCGACCGAGACGCTCACGCACGGCCTCGCCGAGTTCGCCGCGGAGGAGGAGATGGACCGGCATCACGGGTACTGGTGGAGCCCGGACTCAACGCGGCTCGTGTACCAGGAGACGGATGTCTCCGGCGTCGAGAAGCATTACATTGCCAACCCGCTGACGCCGGAAGAACCGCCTGAGCTCGCCTACTATCCCCGCACAGGCACACCGAACGCCGGAGTCCGGTTGGGGATCATCGCCGCAACGGGTGGTCCTACCACGTGGATCACATGGGATGCCGAGGAATATCCCTACCTCGCGCGAGTCGTGTGGGACGAGAACGCGCCACTCTGCATCCTCGTGCAGAAACGCGATCAGCGCGAAGAGAAGCTACTGAAGGTCGATCCCGCCACCGGGGCCACCAGTGATCTCCTCACCGAGACTGACCCGGCATGGATCAATCTCGATCCCGACGACCGAATCCCGCGCTGGTTGCCGGACGGGCAGAGCTTTCTCTGGACGACCGAGCGCCGCGGCGGGTGGCAGATCGAGCTCCGTGCGCGCGACGGGAAGATCGTTCGCGAACTGACCCCGGTCGGGTGCGATTGCACCGGGATTGTCGATATCGATGAAAAGAGCGGCACACTCATGACCGTCGGTGGTCCGGATCCGCGTGAGGTCCATCTGTACCGAGTTTCCCTCATGGGAGGCCCGCCGGTACGAGTGAGCGAGGGGGCCGGGGTTCACAGCGCGAAATATTCGCTGGACCACAGCGCGTACGTTTACAGCTTCAGCCTGAACGACGGAAGCCGCGGAGCGCATGTGCGCCGTTGGGACGGGAAGGTTTTGGCCGAGATCCCATCGGTCGCCGAGAAGCCTCCGCTGGTGCCTCGGGTGGAGCTCGCGCGGGCGGGGCATGAGCGTATGTTCGACGCGTCGATCATCCGCCCGCGCGATTTCCAAGTCGGCCGCAAGTACCCGGTGCTGCTCGACGTCTACGCCGGACCAGGGACGACCGTTGTCAGCGGGTTGCCGCTCGCACATCTCCAACACCAGTGGATGGCCGACCAGGGCTTCATCGTGGTGTCGCTCGACGGCCGCGGAACACCCGGGCGCGGGCGCGAATGGGAACGAGCCGTCAAGGGCAACCTCATTGACATCGCACTCGAGGATCAGGTTGCCGGGCTCAAGGCGCTGGGCGAGAAGTATGCCGAGCTCGACATGAGTCGCGTCGGAGTCACTGGATGGTCGTTCGGAGGCTACTTCGCGGCGATGGCCACAATCCGGCGCCCCGACGTGTTCACGTGCGGCGTGGCCGGTGCCCCGGTTGTCGACTGGGAGGACTACGATACGCACTATACCGAGCGGTACATGGACGTGCCGCCGGCGAATCCCGATGGCTACAAGAAAGCGAACGTGCTCACATATGCCTCGCAGCTCGAACGCCCGCTCCTCCTCATCCACGGGCTCACCGACGATAACGTCTACGTCGAGCACACCTTGAAGCTCGCCGGAGCGCTCTTTGCTGCCGGCCGCCACTACGAGCTGCTCCCGCTCCTCAGCACTCACATGGTGCCGGACCCGGCCATGCGCCTCCGCCTGCAGATGCGCATCATGGATTTCTTCAGGAGACACTTGGAAGTCCGCCAAGAGCACGGGTAGGAGGGGGTTTGGCCGTTGGAGAACGGAGGTCCGGCCATTTCCTTACGGGACGAGGCCGACCGGGATCGCCGATGATGAAGAAGTCGGGAGAATCGCGCCTCGCTCGGAAGGTTCAGACTCTCCTGGGCTCCTCGTATTCGCACGCGAAAAGAGAGGTCGAGGTGGGGCATGTGCGAGTGAACGGGCATGTTGAGACCGACGTGGGGCGGGTAGTACACGACTCGGACCAGATCGATCACAACATCTCACTACCGCGCGTCCGGCGGCGACCCGATCTGCCGGACGTGACGATCGTCCATCTCGACGACGCCCTGGTCGTCGTCGAGAAACCCCCGGGGCTCCTCGTCCACCCGACCTTGGACCGCGAGAAAGACACGCTTCTGTCGAGGGGAGCGGATGCGGTCCAGCGGAAAACCGGCAGGCGCTCGCCGCTCTTCATCGTTCATCGGATCGACCGCGACACCTCCGGGCTCCTCGTCCTCGCCCGCGATCGTGCCGCCGTGCCCGCCTTACAGCGACAGTTCCGCGTGCACACGATCACGCGCCGCTATCTCGCGATCGTTGCGGGGGACCTCGCCAACGAGGTCGTCGTCGATCGCGCGATTGGCCGGCCGCGGCCGGGAGCGAGGCGCGCCGCGCTGCGTTCGCATGGCAAGGAGGCGCGGACCGTTGTGAGGCCAATCGAACGCCTCCGCGGGGCGACCATGGTTGAGGCGACACTCGGCACGGGGCGCACTCACCAGGTGCGTGTCCACTTCGCCTGGCTCGGCCACCCGGTTCTCGGCGATGCCCTCTACGGCCAGCCGGCCTCGGACCCTGCCCCAACTCCGCGCATGGCCTTGCACGCTTCCGAACTTGCCTTCACCCATCCGCAAACCGGAGAGCGACTGGCCTTCCGTTCCCCTCTCCCGCCGGACCTTGAAGAAGTGCTCCGCTCGCTGCGGCGATGACGCCGACCTGCCCGGCCGAGAGCGAACGTTGTCCTTCGGCGCCGGCACTCGTATAATCCATCTATTGGTGTCTAAGAAGTTGAGTGCTTACATGAAATGACAAAACATTTGAGCGGGCAAGATCTTCCGAGCTCCTCTCAGGAAAGCAGGAGGAGAGGGATGCAGGAACGGAGCGGTCGCCACAGACGGATCAGAGTGGCTCGGAAGAACGCTCTCACCCCTTCGCTTCGCTCAAGGGTTCCGGCTCCACGCTCCAGACCCGCGAAGCGGGCCGGACGCTCTCACGCGCGGCTCCGCCGCGTCAGGAGGATCCAACGCCATGAGTACGGTCAGCGCGCCGGTTGAATCGAAGCTCATCACGGGCGAAGAGCTTCTGGCCATGGGCGATATCGGTCCGTGCGAACTGATAGACGGGAGGATTGTGACGATGAGTCCAACGGGTGGGAAGCACGCTATAATTGAGTCGATCCTAACCACCGAGTTGACGAACTTCGTCAGGGTGCGTGGGATAGGCCGCGTGCTCGGTGGCGAGGCAGGGATTTATACGCGCCGCAACCCAGATCGGATCCGTGGAGCAGATATTGCGTTCGTGTCGCAGGAGCGATCTCCCGCCAGTTGGGAGGGGTTCTTGGATTGCGCGCCTGACCTCATAGTCGAAATCATGTCCCCGGACAATCGTTGGGAGGATGTGCAGCAGAAGATCGAGGAGTACTTCTCAATCGGGGTCCACAGGGTGTGGATCGTGGAGCCGGAGAACCGGGCAGTTCGTGCCTATCGGGCCGTCAATGAGATGCTGCGCCTGAGCGAGGAAGATGTGTTGCGCGGCGATGGGAAGCTCGAGGGCTTCGAGGTCCCGGTTCGAGTACTCTTCTCAGAGATCTGAACTGAGACAAAAAGCGGGAAGCCCCGCTTGCACAGGGCTTCCCGAGCGTGCGTTGGCGCCGTTGAGGGGCACCGCGGCAGGGAGTCGTGCTACCAGCAGGAGCCGCTACGGACCTCGGAGCTGCCATAGCAGAAGGAGGCGAAGGCGACAGCGCTTTTCTCCAGCTTGCCATAGCGGAAGATCATGTTGCACTCGGCGGGCCTGCCGCTGAGCGGGCTGCTGAAGAAGAAGAGGTACTCGAGCGTGCTGGATCGCCCGACGGGGACTTCGTAGAGTTTTGAGCTCCCCAGGCTGAAAGTATCCGATTTGATCACCCCACCGTTCTTGCACTCGCACGTGACGTAGATTTTCTCGCCCTGGCTCACAGGGGCGTTCACCGCGGCGTCGAAATAGAGCTTGAAGTACGTCCCCCCGCGGTTGGCGCCCGTACTGGCTGTCTTCCACTCGAAGCGCGGCGTACCGATGCCGACAGGAGAGTTGGATGTCATCGCCGGCGCGGCCGGTGCCGGCGCTCCGCAGGGTCCGGTGACCGCAGTGTCTCCGGTCAGACAGAAGTAAGCGAACGGCACGCTCTTGCTCCTTACCGTTCCCCAGGAGAATGTGATATTGCAGCTCTCGGGCCTGGAGCTCAAGGGATTGCTGATGAAGATCGGAAAGTCGTAGGACTTGGATTGTCCCGGGGAGAGCAGATGAAGAAGCCCGCCGCTGTGGTCGTCCGAGACCACCATCCCGCCGACGTTTCCCTCAACCCTGGCGTAAAGGCTTTCGGACCGGTCCACAGCTCCGGTCACCGTGGCCGTGAGGTACAGCTTCATGTACATGCGACCTCTGCCCGGATCCGTGCTCTTTGTCTTCCACTCGGCTCGAACACCGCTCACAGTTACAGGCGCCGCATGCATAACAGCGGCCAGGCCGAAGCCCGCTATCGCCAGTCCGGCCGCACGCACGACCCAACGATCCATCATTCTCAAACCTCCTTCTTAGAGACCCGGCTTCGGCAGAGTGGCGACCCTGCCTCGTATCTGTCTCTCAGCTTGATGTGGCGCGTGGAGGCGAGATGTTACGTCCCCGCGCGTGAGTGATTCGCCGGGCTGTGTCAGCCGCGGCGCAGAACACGCAACGTGTAGTCGGCGACCTGCTCTTCGCTTCCACTGGAAGTGCGTCCAGAGAGGATCGCGATGAGGGTGCCGCCTTTGAACGTGGCTGCGGGGAGCCGCACCACAAGTCCTCGACCCCGCTCAAGCGCGGGCGGTACGATCGGATTGCTTCGCCACAATGACTCCCCCTCCGGGGTCTCGAGCGAGACAGTGTAGCTCTGGTAACCATCCGCCGCGGACATCAACTCGAGCTCCACCCACGTGATTTTCTCCGTTAGGACCAGGGAAGGAGCTCCCTCCGCGTCGCGGACCAGTCCCGGGCGCAGCACCATCCGGACGATCGTCGCGGCGGCCGCGGGCAGAGCGCCGAGCGGCGACTCGCGCACCACACTCTCCAGCTCTGCGCGAAGCTGCGCGATCTCCGCCTGGTTCTCCACCGCGTCACGGGCGAGCGTCTTGCCCCGAACCGTCAGTTCCTCTTGCATCGTCCGCAGCCGGCCGATGTCCCCTCGGAGGCTCACGTTCTGCCAGACTAGCGCCCCTCCGCCGATGGCGACGAGCGCCCACATGGCGGCCAGACCAGCCCAGCGCGGCACTGCGAGTCTGTGCGCCTTTTCAACGGTCGCCCTCCGCTGGAGTGCGCGCGCAAAGGCGAGGCGGCGGCGGCCGGACGGGGTCGCGAGATAGATCTCCTCGACCTGTCCACGTTCAGCGGCCTGCAGCTCGCCGCACGCGTAGGCGTCGAGCAGATCGATTTCGGCGACCTCCAGCTCGTCGAGAAGCCCCCCGTCCTGCGCCAGCTCCCCGTCGAGCGCTTCCTGCTCGGCCCCGGGCGACGTCCCTAGGACATATCGCCTCAGCGCTTTCCTGCGGTCCTCTGCCAGACTCACGTGGTGCTCTCCCCACTCACGTGTGGCCGCCGCCCATCGTCCGTTACCTGCCGGCGGTCGAGACAGCCGGAGACGCACGCCTCCAGGCGCTCGCGGAGCCTGAGCATGCGAATCCGGAGTGTGCCCGGCTCGATGGCCAGCTCAGCGGCCAGGTGACGCCGCCTCTCGATCCTGCGGATTCCTTGATCCTGGTAGTATTGGAGCACCAGACCACGGGTCTCCGGCGGCAAAGACCCCATGCATTGTTCGAGGCATGCAAGCGCCGCCTCGGTTTCGCGCTCGATCTCCCTGCATGGATTCGATGCGATTCTACTCACATCCGCGGACGCCGTCCGGTGGCGCTGCACCGTCTTGAGAGTCTCCCGCCACACGTTACGAGCCACTCCGAAGAAATAACCGGCGGGGTTCGCCGCCTGGATCGCCTCGCCATCGGACAGGCGCCTCGCCACCCTGTCCATGACCTCATCGGCCAGAGACGCGGGATCTGCGCACCCGCGCCACTCGAAAAACCGCACAAGACTCCTGCGAACCTCTTCATATCGCTGCGCCGCGCGATCGCGGTCAGGGCCGAGTAGCTCCAGGAGCCTCTCGAATGCAGTCTCATCCAGTCTCAGCGCCATTCGTCACTCTATTCCGAATTTCCGACCATCGGTGCCCCACGCCCCGGTGAGCTCCATGGGCGAACCAGAGAATCACTTTACCATGAACCGAAGTCCACGGAATCGGTGGGCCCTCGTCGTGAACCTGCGTCGCGTTTGACCCTCGACCGCTTGAGATGCTAAAGTCAAGGGTTCGGGAGGTGATGGACATTGGCTTTCAGCATTCAGGACATAGAACGGCATTGGGACCACACGGCCCACGACGACTACGACGGCATCAACAGCAAGACCAACTCGTACATGAGGCGGTTCGAGGAGGGCTTCAATCTGATGCCGATCGAAGACGGTGCTTACATCCTCGACGCCGGCTGCGGGACCGGTAACGGTATCTGCTACTTCGGCCAGAGGCGACGCATTTCCGGGGTGGGAGTCGAAGTGTCCTCGGCGATGCTGGCCCTCGCCGAAGGTAAGGTGAAGAAGCTCGGGCTCCCGTTCAAGCTCATGAAGATGGACGTCGAGGACATGACCGGGTACGATCAGGCGTTCGACGCGGCGCTTTCGTTCGAAGTGCTCGAGCACACGCCGTCGCCTCAGAGGTACATCGCGCAGGTCTACCGGATGCTGAAGACTGGCGGACGGGCCGTCTTCACCACGCCGAACACAAGCTGGGCCGCGATCCACTGGTTCGTCGGCGTGACCGGAATCCATCATTCCGAGGGACCACATTACTTTGTCCCGCGCGAGGAAATCAGGTTTCTGCTTGAAGGAACAGGGTTCAAGATCCTCCACGAAAAGACCTCGGTGCTCATCCCAGCCGGCCCCCAGTTCCTCTTGAAGTGGGGCCGGAGCATGGAGACCAAGCTCGGCGAGCGCTGGATGACCCGGATCGGACTTCGCCGCATCTTCGTCGTCCAAAAGTAACGGCCAGCCGGCAACACTTCACGCGCGAACCTCCATCTTGCGCGCTCCACGGCTGCCGTGTAGCATTCCCCGAGCCTGTCTGAATCCCGGGCGGAGAGAGGAGCGCTGTGAATCTTGAGCACGCAGAACCCGAGGGGCGAGGAGGGCCTCTCATCGCGATCGGAGGGGCCGAGGACAAGCTGCGCGACCGCCAGATTCTGCGGCGATTCGTGGCCGAGGCCGGCGGCGCCAATGCCCGCATCGTCATTATCCCGACGGCCTCTCAGCTCGACGACACCGGCGATCGTTACGCGCGGATCTTTCACGCGCTGAGCGCCGACGAGACTCATGTTATCCAGATCCAGAGCCGCGAAGAAGCCCTGGACCCAGAGGCGGAGACGCTCGAGGCCATGGAGGATGCGAGTGGAATCTTCATCTCGGGTGGGAATCAACTTCGTCTCTCGACGCTTCTGGGGGGGACACCGCTCGCTGCTGTCTTGTTCAGGAAGCATGCTGCAGGTGCCGTCGTTGCGGGAACGAGCGCGGGCGCCGCGCTGCTGGCTGAACATATGATTGCGTTCGGGCAGTCGGGGCCAAGTCCCTCGCACAAGATGGTGACACTCGCGCCCGGTCTCGGCCTCACTCACGACGTCATCATCGATCAGCACTTCCGGCAGCGTGACCGCCTCGGACGGCTCCTGATGGCGCTCTGCTACAACCCCCGCCTGGTCGGCCTCGGGGTTGACGAGGACGCAGCTGCCATCATCGACGCGGATCGGATCGTGCATGTGATCGGGAACGGGAGCGTGACCGTCGTCGACGCTTCTCAGTGCCGCTGGACCAACGCTGACGACGTCGTGACTCACGGTCCGATCGGCGTCTTTGGAGTGAAGCTGGATGTCCTATCGCCCGGCTGTCGATATGACCTGGCAACCCGCATGGCCGAACCGTCACGCAGGATGGAGGGGAAGCCCACATGATGATCACGGACCGGCGCGTCTTTCGCGGACCGAACCTGTATGCCCTCTACCCGGTTATCCGTTTGACCGTGGACCTGGGGGAGCTCGAAGAGTACCCCACCCAACGGCTCGGCGATTTCACCCGCCGGCTGCTCGAACACATGCCCGGACTCCAACAGCACACCTGCTCGTATGACGCACCGGGCGGCCTGGTGCGCCGCATGACTGAAGAGGACGGCACATGGCTCGGTCACGTGCTCGAACACGTGGCCATCGAGCTGCAGGGGATGGCAGGCACCGCCGTCACCTACGGCAAGACTCGCCAGTACGATCTTCCAAAAGGGCAGTACTACGTGATCTATGAGTTTGAGGAGGAGTCGGTGGGCCTGCAAGCCGCCGACATCGGGCTCAGCCTGATCCGCCACCTGCTGCCGCCGGATCGTGCTGCTCAAGATGGATCACCCTTTGACTTCCAGGCTGAGGTCGATGATCTGGCAAGGCTCGCTGACCGCCGCGCCCTTGGCCCCTCCACCGCCTCGCTCGTGCGCGCCGCTATCAAGCGGGACATCCCGTGGATCAGACTCAACGACCAGTCGCTCGTGCAATTCGGTCACGGGAAATACCAACGCAGGATCCAGGCGACCGTCACGAGCGAAACGAAGCACATCGCCGTCGACATCGCCAGCGACAAGTCGCTCACCAACGAAATCCTGGCTGATCTCGGACTTCCCGTGCCGCGACAGGCGATCGTCTACGAAGCGCCGGAGGCTGTCGGCGCTGCCGAGCGGATCGGGTACCCGGTCGTCGTCAAGCCGCTCGATGCGAATCACGGCCGCGGCGTGTCGCTGAACCTGCAGAACGCTCAACAGGTGGCCACGGCATTCGAGAAGGCGGTCGAACACAGCTCGACCGTGATCGTCGAGAACTACGTGACGGGCAACGACCACCGTATTCTAGTCGTGAACGGCAAGGTGATTGCGTGCGCCGAGCGGCTCCCGGGGCATGTTGTGGGGGACGGAATCCACTCGATCGCGCAGCTCGTGGAGATCGTGAACCTGGATCCGCGTCGCGGCGTCGGTCACGAGAAGGTCCTGACGAAGCTGCTGCTGGACCACCAGGCCGAGCGTCTCATCGCTCAGGCCGGCCACACACATGACACCGTGATCCCCGACGGCTTGGTTTTTGCCCTCCGCTCGACCGGCAATCTATCGACCGGCGGCACCTCCGTCGACAAGACCGATGTCATTCACTACGACAACCGCGTGATGGCCGAACGCGCCGTCCGCGCGATCGGGCTGGATGTCGGCGGCGTCGATTTCATCTGCCCCGACATCAGCAGGAGCTGGAAGGAGGCCGACGGCGCCATCGTCGAAATCAACGCCGCGCCGGGGTTCAGGATGCATGTGGCGCCGAGCGAAGGGAAGGCGCGGGACGTGGCCGGGCCCGTGATGGACATGCTCTTTCCGGCCGGCACGCCGATCCGAGTCCCGATCGCTGCGATCACGGGCACGAACGGAAAGACGACGACGACACGGATGGTCGCCCACATCATGCAGCTTGCGGGGTATACGGTCGGCATGACGACAACCGACGGCGTCTACATCAACGGGCAGCTCACGGTCGCTGGTGACATGACCGGCCCGTGGGCGGCGAAGCTGGTCCTGCGCGATGCCACGATCGACTGCGCGGTGCTCGAAACCGCGCGCGGCGGACTGCTGCGCGAAGGCCTGGGCTGGCGCAAGTGCAATGTCGGCGCCGTCCTGAACGTCGCCGCCGATCACCTCGGCCTTCGCGGCGTCAACACGCTGGAGGAGCTTGCCAAGGTCAAGGAGATCGTCGCCGAAGTCGCCCAGGAGTGGATCGTGCTGAACGCCGACGATCCGCTGGTCGCGAGCATGGACCGCCGCAGCCCGGGTCACCCCTTCTACGTCACCATGAACCCGGGCAGCGATCTCGTCCGCGCGCACATCGCCAAAGGGGGTCGCGCGATGGTGCTCGAACAGGGCATCAACGGCCAGATGATCACCTACTATGAAGGCGAGAAGAACACGCACCTCCTCTGGACCCATCTCATCCCGGCAACCCTCGAAGGACACGCGCGCCACAATGTCGCCAACTCCATGTTCGCGGCCGCCGTCGGCATCGGACTCAACGTTCCCCTCGAGACCATCCGCCAGGGACTCCGCACATTTACGTCATCGTTCTACCAGACTCCCGGGCGCCTCAATATCTTCGATGAGCACCCCTTCCGCGTGATCCTCGACTATGCACACAACCCGCACGCGATGAGCGAGGTCAACCACCTGCTGGCGCGCATGCGCGTGCACGGGCGCAAGATCGGTGTCGTGGGCGTGGCCGGCGATCGGCGGGACGTCGACATCATCGAGTTGGGAGAGATCGCTGGAAGGACCTTTGATCGGATCATCGCGCGCGAGGACGATTCGCTGCGCGGGCGAGCCCAGGGCGAAGCCATGGAGCTCATCGCGCGCGGCGCCCGGCAGGCGGGGCTACCTGCGAGCTCCATCACACTCATCTCATCCGAGATCGATGCGGTCGACGCGGCGCTGCGTGAAGCCCGGCCGGGGGATCTGCTGATGATCTTCGGTGACAACATCACACGCTCGTGGAAGCAGATCGTGTTCTTCGGGAAGACGAAGCAGGAGGCGGAACGGGCCGAGCTGGTGCCGCCTCTGCCGCTGATGCTCGTGGCCGAGCCGGCCTCGGAGATCAACATGCACGCGATGCCCGCCGCCGGCGTGCCCGGGCATGCGGAGACGGAGGACTGAGCCCGGGGCAGCTCAAGGCGGGGAAGCGGGACGCACCTCGGCGGCGTGATTTCGTCGGTCGGCGAAAAGCCCCCAAGCCAGGAACACGCCCTCGACTGCCGCTACCATTATCATCCACCTCACTACAGGCGAATCGCCGAATCCGTATGAGTGCATCCCGGACGTAAGGACGAAGTTCACACCCAGATAAGTCATAAGTATCGTCTGGAAGGCGAGGATGCTGATCGCGGCCACCCCGAAGGGTCCGATCATCCGATCCCACCTCGCGTGCAGAATCGCCACGTAAGCCAGAAACGCGACAAGCGACCAGACCTCCTTCGGATCCCAGCCCCAATAGCGGCCCCACGATGAGGCGGCCCAGATTGAGCCCGTCAGGATTCCGGCGATAAGAAGGATCGATCCCACATGCATGTACCAGTACAAGAGATCGTTCATGCGCAGGATGAGATCGTCGCGCTTCGGCGCGAAGATCGTGAAGCCGATCTGCATGTGGGCCACAACAACGCCCAGGGCCAGAACCGAATAGCTGACCATGATGATTGGTACGTGGATGGCGAGCCACGGTGTTCCCGCGAGGACTGGCGCCACGGGGTGGATGAAGCCGTCGATCGGCAGGAGGTCGGTCAGTGCCATCGTGAGCGCGGCCATCGCGTTTGCGTTCAGCACCACGAGCCTGTTACGCATGAACGCGACGGCCACCGCGGCAAAGAGACCCACTCCCCAGGCCAAAAAGAGCAGAGACTCGAACATGTTCGCTGCCGGGATGCGATCCGCGATGATCCAGCGCGTCCCGATACCCCACGTCATCACTCCGAACCCCGCGATCAGGCCGGCCAATGATATGCCATCGAGTATCCTGCTCCCGCGGCTCCATGCGAGAATAGAGAACAGAAGGGCCGCCGAGAGAACGATCCAGGCAATGCGGGTCGGCCTGACCGCGTTGTAGGTCACCTCGCGATCGATCGCTGCAGACGTCGGCCATCCTTGGAGGCGCCGGCCACCGGCCAGGGCAGCCAGATCGGCAGCGCTGCGCATCGCGGGTACCTCCCACGCAGCACTCGCGTCTCCCTGCGCCGGGATCGGCCGGATGATTTCGCGATTAAGGACCTGACTGAGCCACAAGCCCCGACCCCTCAGCTTCTCGGCAGCAGCCAACAGGCCCTGGCGTGGTGCGCCCTCGGCATCCGCCTTTTCCGCCTGTTGGATCAGCCCCATGAGGGCGGGGTTGCTTACCAGTTGCATGAAGGATACGCGACTGGTGCCCGCGGGAAGCCCGATCGCGACCGCCAGATCAGAGCTCCCGATTTCCACGATGGGCGCCGTTGCTGCCGCGTGCGAGTCGAAGGTCCATGCGATCATTGTCGCGACAGGATCCTGCTGGCTCCATACGCGCCGTCCAGTGACCTGCCATACGGTCTCGCGGGCCAGCGTGTCGAGCGGCATGACTCGTCCGTCGTGCTGCACCGGTAGTCGTCTCAGGGATTCGGTGTCGAGGCCGGCCGCCGGGGCGCGCGTGCCGCCGGCGAGAGCTGCGAGCAAGGCGAGCGAGGCAGCGGTGCCCGGCCTATTGCCCGAGGAGCCGACCTGCGCCCTGATCGCTGTCATGGCGCGTGACTGAGCAATGCGGGTGCCGAGCACGGTGCACATGCCCGCGACGAGCATGACGTAGCCGGCGAAAACGATCTGCTGCCCCGGATCCTTCGATGCTGACAGGATCGTCGCTTCCCGACCCGCCTCCTGCCGATAGCTGGATTGGAAAAGCCGCCAGCCCCTATGGTGGAGCTCGTGGTTCATCCAGATAGCGGTGCGAAAAGTTTTCCCGTCAGGCTCGATGATCTCCACCTCGCTGCGGAAGCCGGACGGTTGCATTGTGCCAGGGTAGTGATCGATCCGGAAGTCGAGCAGCCTGACGGAAAACGGCAAGGTCAGCCGCCCAATGAGGCGGCCATCGCGATCGACGTTTTCGATCCCATTGTCCCGCTGCCCCTCCCACAGGCCGATCTGGCCCTCTTGCTTGAAGAAATAGGAGACCGCGGCACCGGTGAGAATCAGAAGAAGCGCCCCGTGAGTCATCAGGAAGCCGACGCGCTTCTTCCCCCACGGGAACAACCCTATGATGGACGCCGTCACATTGACCAGGAACAGGGCCTGCATGCCAAGAAACCACCAGGCGTAGTACACGACCCGGCCGGCCACCTCAGGGCCTCTCGCCGATTCGAGAATGGTCCCGGCAGCGAGCCCGACCAAAAGTAGCACCAGCAAGCTGACGGCCACTTTGAGGGACCCCAGCGTGTCAAACACCTTTCGCATTCATTCACCTCTCCGGCGGACAGGGCGATGAGACCGTATCTCCATGACTCGATCCCGGCAGAGTCCCTGGAGCCCTGCCGGTCGTGGTGAGCGAAACCAAGCAGGCTCGCGTCCGTGTCCGCCCTCCATCTTGCCCTCCGCAAGGGCGCAACAATACCTTCGCTGTTTCGTCGAGTCAACGACACGCGCACCCAGCCTCTGGTGCGGGATTCGCGTCGCATCCGGGTCCTTGGAGTGAGCAGGCAGTCATCCGGCACGCCCTCGCGGGGCGCCCCGATCATCCAGATGTGATCCGGCCCTAGCCCGTAGTCCCTAGCCCCTAACGCGGCGGAGCCGCAACCAAGAGCCGCGGGTTCATGGGTAGGCCATTTCACCGCAGAGGCGCGGAGAGCGCAGAGCCGGAATCTTTCTCCGCGACCTCTGCGTCTCTGCGGTGAACAGGTTTCTTGCCATTTCGTGTCAACACTCGACTTCCAAGACACTAGCCTGGATTCCCACGGGTGGCGTGGGATCTAACAGGATTCCCGCACCGTAACCCGCCTACCCGCCGGGGATCGTCGCTGCCAAGATCTTGCCCCGTAGGTCCGTTAGCTATGGTATGTACCA
>JACPPM010000131.1 GCA_016191015.1 Acidobacteriota bacterium
CCATTCGTCTCACCGCAGAGACGCAGAGGGCGCGGAGATGTCCTTGTTGATTTCGTCCTTGAGAACAGCACATTCAAATTGAGCAGCCAAAGCCAACGGTCCATCCGCCAATTCTTCCTTCCTCTGCGTTGCGTCCTCGGCGCCTCTGCGGGGAATCTCACTTCAGTTTCTACGCCACCTGAGCAGTTACCTTTGTCGCCCAAGTTGGCACGCCGGTCCGGGTATAATAGCGCCATGACGCGTGTGCTGCTGGCCGAAGACAAGGATAGCCTGCGAGAGATGTTGCAGGTGACACTCGAAAAGGAGGGTTACCAGGTCGAGGCGGTATCGGACGGGCATCAGGCGGAAAAGGCGCTACGGTCGAAGCGATTTCAGATCCTCCTGACCGACCTTCGCCTACCGGGTCGCTCCGGCCTCGATCTCCTCACCACAGCACGCGAGAGCGATCCGATGATGGAGACCATCGTGATGACCGCCTACGGATCGATCTCGGATGCCGTCTCCGCGATGAGGATGGGGGCGTTCGATTTTCTGTCCAAGCCGGTCGAGGTCGATCATCTATTATTGCTCGTGAAACGAGCTCTCGAGCGCAACCGCCTGTACACGGAGAACGTACTTTTGCGGGAGGAGATGGCGCGTGAGCTCGGGTTGCCGATGATTGTCGGCGAGAGCCCGGCGATGCGAGAGGTCAGCCAGGCGGTACAACGCGTCTCTGCCACGGAGGCCACGGTTCTGCTGCTGGGTGAGAGCGGCACCGGGAAGGAGCTTTTTGCCCGCGCTGTCCACCAGTTGTCCCCTCGCCACGAGCACCCGTTTGTGGCCATCAACTGCGCGGCCATCCCCGAGACGCTGCTGGAGAACGAGCTCTTCGGCCACGAGAAGGGCGCATTCACAGGCGCCACGTCGAAGAAGGCGGGCAAGTTCGAGCTGGCGGGCCGTGGGACCATTTTCCTCGATGAGATCGGCGATCTCAGCCTGCCGCTCCAGGCGAAGCTGCTGCGTGTGTTGCAGGAGCGAACCTTCGAGCGCATCGGTGGGCTCGCCGTCATCGATACCGACGTACGTCTCGTGGTAGCCACGAACCGTGACCTCCATGGCGCGGTCGCCGAAAAGCGGTTCCGTGAAGACCTGTTCTACCGCATCAATGCATTTCCGGTGCGGATCCCGGCGCTTCGCGAACGGCGAGGGGACGTCCCCCTTCTCGCCCGCCATTTCTGCCAGATGATGGCGCAGCAGATCCGGCGCGCCGATGTCCAGATCGATCCGGAGACGATCGAGAAACTTCGCCAGTACGATTGGCCGGGCAACGTCCGAGAGCTCCGCAATTGCGTCGAGCGGGCGCTGATCCTCTGCGATGGTCACACTATCAGGCCAGGCGACATCCTCTTCTCCGGCGGCACTGTCGAAGACGGGATGGTGTGGGAGGGTGGGCTCGAAGAGATCGAGACCCGGGCCAGTCGCTGGGCTGCCTCGAAGGCCATCCGCCGGGAGCTCCAGCGGGCCCGCAGCGACTTCGCGGCAGCCGCGACGGCGCTGGGACTGACCGAGCGGAAGCTGGAGGCCAGGATGAAAGAGCTGGGCATGGAGGACTTGCTGCGTGGAAACTGAGGCCGCGGTCACCCGTCGCGCTCCCGCCTTGTCGCGAAGAGACAGGGTCTTCATCTCCACACTCGGCTGGCTGGCGTGGGCCCTCCTTCGAGCTCTCGGAATGACATGGCGCTGCCGGATCCTCCGTGGCGAGCATCACGCAATGTTGACGGAAGAGAAGCTCTCGTTCATCTTCTCCATCTGGCATGACAACATCTTGGCCCCTTTTCTCCATCACCGAGGAAAGGGGGTCATGCCGATGGTGAGCCACCACAGGGACGGCGAGATGATCGCCCGCACGGCCAGCCTCCTCGGCTACGATCCGATCCGCGGAAGCAGCACGCGGGGAGGGGGCGAGGCGTTTCACGCGGCGGTGAGGGCTCTCCTGGATGGTCGCACCGTCGCCATCATGCCCGATGGCCCGCGCGGTCCACGCCACGAATACAAGCCCGGCACGATCCTCATCGCCAGCCGCGCCGGGGCATGGCTGCTGCCGATGACATTCGACGCTATACCTAAGATCGTCTTCAAGAGCTGGGATCGCATGAAGCTCCCGCTCCCCTTTGCACGCGTGTTCATGCGTTATGGAGCGCCGATTCAAGTTCCCGCCGAGCTGGAGGGGGAGAGGCTCGAGACCTTTCGGCTGGAAGTGGAGAGGGCGATGAACGATCTGGATGAGCTGTGCGCAAGGGACGTCGTGGGGCCGGAGCGCTGAGCGTTGCGGGGGACTACACGGTCGTCGTCGCACCCGGATAGGTGACGTGATGCGAGGAGGCAATCGATGTTGAAGAAGCGGGCGCGGATCATCGGCGTTCCGATGGACCTGGGAGCTGGGCACCGAGGGGTGGACATGGGGCCGTTTGCCGTGCGTATCGCCGGGCTCACTCCGCAAATCATGGCACTCGGCTATGAAGTCGAGGACGATGGGAACGTACCGGTGAAGATCCAGGAGCAGATGGATTCCGGCGATCCGAAGCTGCGCTTCTTGCCGCAGATTGTCGAAGTGTGCAGGGAGCTGGCGGAGTGGGTAGAGGAGGCGGCCGACGCGGGTGACACGCCGATTGTCATCGGCGGTGATCATTCGATCGCGATGGGATCACTGGGGGGGTTATCGGCGAGCTACCGGAAACGGAGCTGTGATCTCGGGCTCATCTGGTTTGACGCGCACGCCGATTTCAACACGCCCGGGACGACGACCTCAGGCAACATCCATGGCATGCCTTTCGCCGTGCTGATGGGCTATGGTGCCCCGGAGTTGACACAGATTGGAGGGTTCTCCCCGAAATTTCACCCCGATCGTGTCGCGCTGATCGGCATCCGCTCGGTCGACCCCGAGGAACGCGATCTGGTGAAGAGGTCGGGCATCGCGGCTTACACGATGCGGGAGGTGGATGAGCGAGGGTTGCCGGTGATCATGCGGGAAGCGCTCGCACGCGTGACCGCAGGCTCGTCCGGGTTTGCGGCGAGCATCGACATGGACTGTTTCGATCCGGGATGGAGTCACGGCGTCGGAACACCGGTCACGGGAGGCCTTTCCTACCGAGAGGCGCATATGGCGATGGAGATGATCGCGGACACTGGCAAGCTGTGCCACGTAGATCTTGTGGAAATCAACCCAATCTTCGACAGCGCAAATCAGACGAGCGAGATGGGCGTGGAGCTGGTGCTGTCAGCCCTGGGCAAGCGCATTCTCTAGGCAGTCGCTGCCCAGTTACGTGTAGTGGCGCGATGGCGCGTCAGTTCGTGCCTGAGTGGCCCATTGCCGCGCTTGACAACTTTCGGGAGCGGCGCCTATAGTACTCACGCGTTTCTGGAATCCACCTGAGGAGGATGCATGAGCAAGAGAGCGCTGGGCGCCGCACTCATAATATTGGTGAGCCTCACGGGCTGCAAAGTGCTTGTCTCCAAGTACTGGTTCAGCAAGGGGAACCAGTTGTTCAAGGACAACAAATTCGACAAGGCCATCGGGATGTACAACAAGGCGCTGGACGCCGACCCCGACTTCACCCTCGCCTACTTCTATAAGGGCATGGCGAACTACAGCCTGTACAAGCCCGGCATCGACGACGAGAAGAACAAGAAGCGGGCGGATGAGGCGATCACCTGCCTCAGCAAGGTACTCGAGAAAGAGCCCGATAACCAGGACGCCATGCTGACCCTCGCCGATCTCTACGACAAGCTCGGCAACGAGACGGAGGCTCTCAACCTATACAACAAACGCATCGCGGATAATCCTCAGGATGCCACCGCCTATTACAAGCTCGCAGACTATTTCGCCAAGCACGGCAAGACCGACGAGGCGGTCAAGACCTATCAGAAGCGCATCGATCTCGACCCGAACAACCCGGAGGGCTACCTCTATCTCGCGCGGTTCTTCGAGAGCGGACTGCCCGAGCCGGATTTCGACAAGTCTATCGAGCAGCATCGCAAACGCATCCCGCTGCTCAGTGACGACCAGTCGATAAAAGAAGGCTACTATTCGATCGCGGTGACAGCCTGGGCCAAGAGCTTCCGGTCTCCTGACCTGACCGCCGAGGATCGCATGACGACGATCAAAACCGGCTACGAGGGGGTCGACAAGGCACTCGAGATCGATCCAGAATACCCTGACGCGCTCATCTACAAAGGCCTTCTCATCCGGGAAGAAGCCAAGATGTTGCCCGAGGGCGCCGCCAAGACCGAGCTGATCGACAAGGCCAAGGCCCTCTCCGAACAGGCGATGGCCATCAAGAAACACCTGAAGGAAGCCGAAGCGGCAGCGAGCGCTCCCCCCAGCTAGGGATCAGGGGCTAGGGACTGGGGGCTAGGGCCGCTCCCGGTACTCGGGTGCCCATTCCGGTACGGCTCCGTGAACGTCAGTGACGCGGAATCCCTCACAGCAGGGCAACGGACGACCGCAGTCTGAAGAGCAGCAGTAAAGCACCTTGCTCCGGCGTGACCCTAGCCCCTGGCCCCTGGTTTGACACCGAGAAAACCGCTGGACTAAGATGGCGATCACAACGACGTAGCGAATAAGCAACCATCGATGGCGCGCATCATTCCAGTTTCCTCGGGCAAGGGTGGAGTCGGCAAGACCACGTTTGCCATAAATTATGCCATCAGTTTGAGCAAGTACGGGCGCACAGTCCTGGTCGACCTGGACATGGGCACATCGAGCTTGCGGAACAGCCTCGATTGCGAAATCCAGCACGATCTCTACCACTTTTTCAAGAAGAACGTCCCGCTGGACCGCTGCGTCACGCCGCTGGGCCCGCGCCTCGACCCCCACAACAAGCTTCCGCTGTTCGGCTTCATCGCTTCCCCGATGGGGATGATCGACGAGATCACCAACTTTCACGAAAAGTACCGTGACCTCCTGATCGAGGGGCTCAACTCCCTCAAGGCCAGCTACGTGGTCCTCGACCTCAAGGCCGGTCTCGATAACCGGGTCCTCGACTTCCTCCCTCACACCAACACTGGCATCCTGGTTTTCACCCCGCATCTGCCCTCGGCTGTCTACACCGCTGCCGAGATTGTCAAGGCCACGCTCTTCAAGAAGCTCCGCGTGATCTTTTCGCGCAACTCCCCGATCTACAAGCGGCTCTCCGGCCTCGACTATTACAAACTGTTCAATGACCTGCTCGACAGGATCGAAGACACCTACGATCAGACGTTCCCCAACCTGGATGCCTTAGTGGCCGAATTGGACGGCGGGGTCAACCAGCCGAAGGTCGTGAGCTTCATCCGCTCGGCGATCAAGGATTTCAAGATCTACTACGTCTTGAACCGATTCAACGGGATCAGGGAGTCGGCCGAGTCAGTCGTGACGCCTTTCGCGAAGAGATTGAGTGAGACGGTAACCGAGGGCCTGCGCATGATGAACTTGGGCTGGGTGATGGATGACGACGAGATCAACAGACTCACGGCCCAGCGGATCCCGGCGATCCTGGATCGTGTGCAGCCGGCCAGAACCGATTCCCGCCCAAGGGATCACGTGGAGGACCGCCTCCGCGAGCTCCGCCAGCTCTACGTCGGCCTCGGGAAGACGCATGCGCAGACGGCGGCACCGAAGAAGATCGAGAAAGCCACGGCCGCAACAGCGGGCACGCTGGACGAGCAGCTCCAGGTGCTGCGAACGATGTACGATTCCGAGTCCAAGAAAGGCTATCGCGAGAACTTCCACTACATCACCCTCAGGACCCTGTATCTGATAAGGGAGCGGGCGGTCGAGGAATTCGGTGACATCCGTCTTGGCCGGACGCATGCCGAAATGCTTCAGGGGATCATGCGAGGGGAATAGTCCTCTCGCATACCACCGGACGCTCTACCGACGGGACCCGCGGGGCTCTCAATCGAGTCTTTTTCGGAAGCGAAGCGAAGCAATCGCGATCACACCGATCCCGACCAGGGCTAGTATGACGGCCTCGGGCCAGAGTGTCTCGATGCCGGCGCCGCGAAGGAATATCGCCCGGATGATACGGGCGTAGTAGCGGAGCGGTATCAGATAGGTGACATACTGGATCGCCCGCGGCATGTTTTCGATCGGGAAGATGAGTCCCGAAAGGTAGATCATCGGGATCATCAGGAAAAACACCGAGGCCAGCATGGCCTGCTGCTGGGTGCGGACAACGGTTGAGACGAGGAGGCCGAGACCGAGGGTCGTGAGGAGGAACAGCATGGTGAGCCCGACGAGCAGCGGGAAGGAGCCGCGGAGCGGCACGCCGAAGAACCACACGGTGAGCGCGGTCACAAGGTGGAGGTCCAGGAGCCCGATCGCGGCAAAAGGGAACAGCTTACCCACGATGAGCTGCCACGGACGGATCGGCGTCACGATGAGCTGTTCCATCGTCCCCAGCTCCTTCTCCCTGACCACACCCATCGAGGAGAGAATCATCGTCACGACCATGAGAATCATGGCGAGGACGGCCGGGACGTAAAACCAGCGGCTTCGGAGATCCGCGTTGTACCAGACTCGCGGAACCAGATCGATCCCGGCGCCGGCGCCCGCCTTCTGTGTGATCCGCTGCAGATACGTTCGAACCAGATCGCCGTTTTTCGATGCGATGATCCCGACGGCATGGCCGAGTCCCACGATCGCCGAGCTCGAATCGCTCCCATCCGCAATGAGCTGGAGTCGCGGGGTGCGGCCGGAGGCCACGGCGGCCCCGTAGCCGCTCCCGATCACGAGCGCGATCGCGGCGCGACCCTCGACGAGCCAGGGGTCGATCCTCGAGACGTTCTCCTCGCTCCCGACGAAGTCGAAGTAACCGGATCCGGCGAAGCTGTCGACCAGCTCGCGGCTTTCGGCCGTCCGGTCCAGATCCACGAGCAGCGTCCGGATGTCGGTGACATCCGTGTTGGCGGCGTAGCCGAAAGCGATGAGCTGGATGATCGGCGCACCGAGCACAATCGGGATCATCCGCCGGTCCCGCCTGAGCTGCAGGAGCTCCTTCACAATGACGCGGAGAAGAACTCGCATCTCAGGCCTCCCTGCGCGACAGCCGCACCGACGCGATCGTGAGGACGATGATGGCGTAAATCCCGAGGAACATCATCTGCGTCCCGAAGGGGGCGAGGCCGGCGCCCTTGAGGATGATTCCCCGCAGGACTACCAGGTAGTAGCGCGCCGGCACGGCGTACGTGATCCACTGCAAGACGCGTGGCATGCCCGCGATGGGGAAGATAAAGCCGGACAGCAGAAGAGCAGGGAGCATCGATGTAGTGATGCCGACCTGGAACGCCCAGGCCTGGGTATTGGCGAGTGTGGAGATCAGCAGCCCGAATCCCAACGCTCCGATCAGGTACAAAAGCGTGGCGAAGAAGAGGTGGAGATGGGGCCCCATGATGACCACGCCAAAAAGCAGGCGGGCGGCGACAAGGATCATGACAGTGGCCATCAGAGAAATGATCAGGAACGGAAGCGATTTGCCCACGATCAGCTGCGCGGGCCTCAGGGGCGCGACGCGAAGTTGCTCCATCGTGCCTCGCTCTTTCTCGCGCACAACTGATAACGCAGTCGAGAGGACCGCCGTGAGCATCAGGATGAACCCAATCAGGCCGGGCACTAGAAAATGGGTCGACCGAAGCTCGGGGTTGTACCATACCCGTGGCTGATAGTCGATGACGGGAGGAGCACCAAGATTGGCGGCGCGAAGGCTGGACTCGAGCATCGTGACGTTTGCGTCGGCGACGAGAGCTGAGGCGTATCCGAGCACGGTCGTAGCTGTGTTGGCGTCGCTCCCGTCGAGGATGAGCTGCACCTGAGCTCTGTCCCCCCGTGCCACCTCCGCCGAGAAATCAGCGGGAATCACCAGTATGGCCTTGGCGAGGCCGGACTGGAGGTAACGCTCGAGATCCTCGCCGGCGGCCGGCGTCGCCGTCTGATCGAAATAGGTCGAATTCACGAATGACGCGACGAGCCTGCGACTCGCCGCGCTCCTATCCAGGTCCTGCACCGCCAGAGCCACATGCCTGACATCGAAGTTCAGCGCATACCCGTAGAGCAGCAACATGAACGTCGGCACTCCCAGCAGCATCGTCAGGCTCAACGGGTCCCTCATCGCCTGCCGGATTTCTTTCAGCGCGACAGCCCAGGTCTTGCGCATCTTGGGTGACTCTCAGTGAGCAGGCGATTCCTGCTCGATGTGGTGAATGAAAACGTCCTCGAGCGACGGCACGATGAGCTCGACCGTAGCCGGGAGATTGCCCGACGCCTCGAGCACCAGGATCCCGCGCCGTCGCCCCTCGCCAGCATCCTGGACGACCAGATGGATCCTCGTGCCGAAGACAGAGGTCTCCAGCACCCACGCCTCCTGCTCAAGCCTCTGCAGAGCCTCCACCACCCGCGGGCAGGTCACCTCAAGCACCGCACGGCCGGCGAAGACCTGCTTGAGGTGACTCACGGTGCCAAGTGCCACCAGGCGACCGGCGTGGATGAGCGCCAACCGGTCGCAATGCTCAGCCTCGTCCAGGTAATGCGTCGTCACGAATACCGTGACGCCCGATCCCGAGAGCTCATCGATCAGCGCCCAAAACCTGCGCCTCGAAATCGGGTCAACCCCCCCGGTCGGCTCGTCCAGGAATAGCACCCCAGGGCGGTGGAGCACCGACGAGGCGAGCGCGAGCCGCTGTTTCCAACCTCCCGGGAGCTCGGACGTCAACAGGTCCTCCTTCCCCTCCAGTGCCGCCATCCGCGTCGCCCACGCAATCCGCTCGTCGAGCGTCGCGCCGTCCAAGCCGTACACTCCTCCGAAGAACCGGAGATTCTGCAGAACTGTCAGATCCTCGTAGAGGCTGAATCTCTGACTCATGTATCCGATCCGGCGCTTCACCCGCTCCGGGTCCCGCACGACATCGATCCCGTTCACGCGGGCCGAACCTGAGGAGGGCGCCAGCAACCCGCAGAGCATGCGGATGGCCGTGGACTTTCCTGCGCCGTTGCTGCCGAGGAATCCGAAAACCTCCCCCTCCTCCACTTCCAGAGTCAGGTCGTCCACGGCCACGAACTGCCCGAAGCGCTTGGTGAGGTTGCGGGCCTCGACGGCGACTGGCATCTCTATGTCACGAGCGCGTGAGACGACCGGACGATTGCCAGCTGCGGTATTGCCAGCGAGTCGGGAAGATTGAGACAGGCGAGCGGGAACTGAGACACTGTTCTTTTCATCTTCCAACCTCCACGGTCTCTGCCTCTGCCTCCCGGATCCGCGCGATGAAGATGTCTTCGAGCGACGGTCGGATCATGCGGGTCGACTCGACCTCCAGCCCGGCTTCCGCGAGGATGGTGGCGAGGGGCTCGGCGTCAACCGCGGTCTCAGCGGCCAGAGTGACGTGCAGCCGCTCACCGAATGTCTCCACATCGGCAACTTCCGGGCGGGCCCTGAGGAGCTCAGCGACCTTCAGCTTCGGCCGCGCGATCAGCTCCAGAATCCGCTGTGACCAGCCTGCCCGGAGCTCCTCCGGTGCGGCCAGCCCCAGGAGACGGCCGCAATCGATCAGTGCCACCCGCTGACAACGCTCGGCCTCGTCCAGGTATGGAGTCGACATGACGATCGTGAGCCCTTCGCGCTGGAGGCGCGCAAGGAGCTTCCAGAAATCCCGACGCGAGACGGGGTCGACCCCGGTCGTCGGCTCGTCCAGGATCAGAAGCTCGGGCGTGTGGATGAGCGTGCACGCGAGAGCGAGTTTCTGCTTCATCCCCCCGGAGAGTCGCTCGGCGAGTCGCGTGCGGAATGGGATCATGCGCACCATCTCCAGAAGCTCGGTCCGTCGCGGTTGCCAGCCGCGCACGCCGTGGATTTCAGCGAAAAAGGCTATGTTTTCGTCGACGCTCAGGTCGCCATAGAGCGAGAATCGCTGAGAGAGGTAGCCCACCCTCCCGGAAAGCTCGCGCGAATGACGGACCGGATCGAGACCGCAAGTTGTCACCGCGCCGGCATCGGGTCTGAGGAGTCCCAGCGCCACGCGCAGCGTCGTCGTCTTGCCGGCGCCGTCGGGTCCGATCAGTCCGAACATCTCGCCCCTGCAGACGTCGAGACTCAGGCAACGTAGCGCGACGGAGTGACCGTATCGATGGACCACACCTTCGAAATGGAGCATCACGTCGGGACCGGTCATGGCTGGCCCCCGGCTGGTCGGATGTGCGCCTCGGCAGGCATTCCGGGCTTGAACAGACCATCGGCATTGTCGAGACTGATCCGGAGGCGGTAGACGAGCTTGATCCGCTCATCACGCGTCTGGACGTTTTTCGGCGTGAACTCGGCCTTCGGCGAGACGAACGTGATCCGTCCCTTTCTTGTCTGCCCGTCGTCGGTGGTCACATCGGCTTCCTGACCCAGCCGGATTCGCCCGACATCGGGCTCGCCAATGTAGGCCGTCAGCCACGCATCGGCCAGATTCGTGATGACCACAAGGACCGCGCCCGGCGAGACGAGCTCGCCTGCCTCTACCAGCCTCTCCGTCGCGATGCCCGAAACCGGGCACTTCAGAATCGTATCGACGGCCTGTTGCTGCAGTTGAGCGATGCGGGCATCTGCCGCACCCAGCCGTGCCCGGGCAGCGTCGATCTCCTCCGGGCGGTTTCCGGCCCGGAGTTTGCGGAGCCTGTCTCGAGCCGCGTCGAGGCCCGCAGTGGCCAGATCTCTCCACGTCCTCGCATCGTCGCGACCCTTCACCGTGCCAGACCCCGCTTCCATCAGCCCCTGCATCCGTTCCAGGTCCTTGTGGGCCGCATCCAGATCCGCCTCCGCTCGCCTCACCTGCGCCTCGGCTTCCGCTATATCCTCCTCCCTCGCCCCTGCCAGACGGAGGCGAAGCTCGGCGGCAGCCGAATCCCGATCGGCGCGCGCCGTCTCCAGCGCCAGGTTGATGTCCACGGGATCTATCCGTGCCACCTCCTGCACCACCGCAACCGCGTCTCCTTCCCTGACTGCGATCGATTTCACTATTCCCCCGACTTTGGTCGATATGCGGACGTCGGTCGCTTCCACGTGACCCGATGCCACGATCAGGGATGGATCGTCCTTCGGACTGCACGCGGCTAGCGCGAGCAGCAGAACCGTCGCCCATGCCGCTTTTCGAATCATGTCACCCCCTGCGGGACTCCGCCCTGGCGAGCCCCCGAATCATGAGATCCTGAATATGCCGGATGTATTGATCTTGGCGGGGCAGCTTGACTGGAAGTTTCCCTTCCGCCGCCAGCTTCTGCCGGAACTGTACGGTCGCAAAATAGAAGAGGACGCTGCCGAGCAGCCCGAGATGCGTGTGGAAAGCGTCGACCCTACGGAAGGTCCCCTCCCGCACCCCCTGCTCCACAATGTCCCGGACGAGTCTGAAAACCGAGAGAAAGAGCGGCCACACACGGTCATCGATCTGGCGGCCTCCCGAGAGCACCTCGCGCAAGACCATCGCGGCAAAGGCCGGACGCTGGCTGGCCACACTGGCAAGCAGATCCACGAACCTGCGCAGACGCACATCGGCACCGTCCTGTGCCTTCCTGATCGTCTCGAAGCGATCCTCGACGGCGCCGAATGTATCAACAAGAATCGCCTGGTAGAGCCCCTGCTTGCCACCGAAGTAGTAGCTGATCATTGCCTTGTTGGCACGGGCCTGCCGCGCGATCTTCTGGACTCTCGTTCCCCCGAATCCATGGAGGGTGAAGAGCTCGGCACCGGCCGTCATGAGCGCCTCGCGGGTCGTAGCGGGGTCTTTCGCGCGTCTAGCCCTTGGCCTTATCTGTTCTTGAATCTTCATCTCTGAGCCGCTTCTATATTAACCAAACGTTTGGTTAGACGATAGACCCAGGAACACGAATTGTCAAGCGACGGTCCGTCGCCTCCAGGGCTGCGGCAAAGTCGAGGCGCCGACTCGGGCGAGGCCGTTCCCTGCGAACCCTCAGATGACGCAGATTGCCGCGCAGATTACGCAGATTCTTTCAGCATTCAACCGACGAGCAACCTGCTCCTCACTCTCGGGTCGGCGCGAAGCAATCGGCGACATCTGCGAGTCAAACTGTGAAATCTGCGGTTTCCGGGACTTTGCCGTAGCCTTGCGTCGCCTCCCCAGCGCGCGACTATGTCTCGGAGTCAGCCCGGTCTCCTTGAATACCCCGGCCGAAGGACGGAATTCATGTTCGGCATCGAGGACTCCGGTAGCGCGTATGGAGAAGGCGAATAGAAAGGGTGTTGCGCGTGCTACTCGCTCGCCCCGTGGGCGACCCGGCCGCCGGGATGGGTGTAGAGAGGCGAGTCAATCTCCTTCAGCCGGTACCGATACTCCTCGGCAGTGACGCTGTTCTGCCAGTGCCCAGTGATTCTTGCCAGTCCAACGCCGAGGAGAAACACCAGGACAACGGCAGCGGCGAAGGCCGGAATGGAGTGGGTCTGGCCGAGGCTGGAGGTCCGAACCTGAAGCGCGGGTGTCACGGGGCAGACGGTGATGCAATCGAGGCAGCCGGTGCATTCGGCAGATCTGACGACCACGGAGCAGTCCACCGGCAGCCCCGAGGGACAGGCGACGGCACACTTGCCACACTCGATGCAGCTTGCCGGATCCCTGCGGATGGCCGTCGGACTGAGGCGGCTGAAGAGCCCAAGAAGGGCACCGTACGGGCACAGGTAGCGGCACCAGAAGTTCTTGATCAGGACCGACAACAATGCAAGGACCAGCAGAGCCTTCGCGGCAAATGCGGAGATCCGAGCGAAGAAGTCATACATCTTGACGTCGGCGACTCGATTGTACGGGCTCTCGATGAAGGAACGTATGGAGGCTCCATCCATGCTCCAGAGGACGGCGTAGAGAAAGAAGAACATGAGCAGGTACTTCAACGAGCGCAGGGAGATATCGAGCCATCTCCAGGGGCTGAGGGTCCGACCGAAGAGGAAGCGGCCCAGCTTCCAGAGATACTCGCTGAGCGCACCGACCGGGCAAATCCAGCTGCAAAACGATTTCCTCAACATCCATGAGAGGGCGACAAAGAGCAGCAGCAACACGACGGCGGCCGGGTGGACATCATTCAGAGCCCCGCGGATGATCCAGTCCTTGAGGCCGATGAGACCGCTGATCGGCAGGAACCCCTCGACCCCCGGGGGTCGCATCGGACCGTCTCCCGCCAGCACATCTTCGGGCGACGCATGTCGGTGAAACTCCAAGAAATCGTGGAATTCCACCCCGATCCAGAGGATCAGCATCAGGAACGCCGCTTGGATACCCGACCGGATCGGATTCACCCCGAGATATCGCCGAATGGCCCTGCGCCATCCCATCGGCTTTGGCTTGAGAACCCTCTTCGTCTCCACGACTGGGATGATAGCATTCCGCCCTGCAAGGCTGCATTGACTAAAGTCAGGAATCGGCCAGACCTCAACCGGTTCCGTCGCCGTTCCCGAACCCCCGGAACCGCAGCGAACTAGGCGCGCTGCTGGAGAATGATCGACACGATCTCGGCGGCAGCGTGGGGACGCGCGAGCCTCGTCACGGCCCGCTGCATGAGCTCATACCGCTCGCGATTCTCGAGGAGGGCATCGACTTTGTATGCCAGGGCCGGCAGATTGTTGCATCGGATCGCGACGCCGTCTTCGAGGAAATGATCGCAGTTGCGCTCCTCCTGCCCCGGGATCGGGTTGACGATCACGAGAACGAGGCCGCGGGCGAGCGCCTCGGCGCTTGTCAGCCCGCCCGCCTTTCCAACGAGGATGTCGGAGGCGGCCATCCACGCGTCCATGTCGCGGGTGAAGCCGATCACCGTCATCGGATGGCGAGTACCCCTCAGGCTGGCGAGCTTTCGTTCGAGCTGGGCGTTCTTCCCGCAAATGACGGCGAGCTGGATCGCGTGGCGGATCTCCTGAACCGCGCGAATGAGCGACTCGACGGGCCCGACGCCGAAACCTCCAGCCGAGACCAGGACGGTTGTCAGGCCGGGGTCGAGGCCCAGAGCGCGCCGGGACTCATCCTTGGGCTTCCGGATGCCAAAGACCGGGTCGATCGGAATGCCTGTCACATGGATCGTCTGCTCGGGGATCCCGAGCGACGCGAGGTAGACGCGCGTCTCTTCTCGCGCCACGAAATACCAATCGATGTTCCGGTACAGCCACATCGCGTGGGCGTCGATATCGGTGACGACAACGCCGATGGAGACGTCCAGCACCTTCTTCATCCTCAGATGCACCAGGATTTCAGCCGGAAGGAAGTGCGTGCAGACGACGAGTCGGGGGTCCTCACGGCTGATGAGCTTCACCAGTCTCCCCGTGCTCAGACGGTCCATCGCGAGCCGGCGCTTTTGAAACTGCCAGGGACGGTCAAGTGCGTTGTACATCCATCCGAGGAGATCCGGACGTTTGTTCACGAAGTCGACGTAGAGATCCGAATACAGCCGCCGGAACAACGGGTTCGTGTATTTCAAAACTTCGATGTGGCGGGCGGCCTCGCCCCGAGCAGCGAAGGCTGCGGCGAGTGCCTCAGCCGCGCGAACGTGACCCGCGCCGGACGCCGCCGACAGGATCATCACCGGCCCGATCATGCGTTCACACCCGGCGAAGCATTGGATTCCATCTGGCTGAGTCCACCCCCGATGTCGTACGGTGAACTTGATGCTAGCACAATGACGTGGCCTGGTGCTTCCTCGTTCCAAATGCCGTTCCCGAGTATTCTCGCACGTCCTGTCAATTCGGAGCGGGAACGGGATCGTTCAACCGCCGCCTCCTTCGGTGCATCGGCTGATTGAAACCATACTCTCGGTTCGAGTCCAATCGTTTGCGTCGTGCCCGGCGATTCCGTATCATCCGGCCGACGGAGGACTGATCATGAGGATGCGAATTGCAGCGCTGCTTATCTTCTCTGCGATGGCAGGAGGGGAAGGGATGGACCAGAGCGAAAGATGGAAACACATCGCGGAGAGGTTTGCGCCGACAGAATTGGGCGTGGACCTATCGACCTTCACTCCGCGGGAGAAACAGGCCCTTTTCAAGTTCGTCCAGGCAGCCAGAATGATCGACGAGATCTTTTGGGACCAGACCGGGTCCTATGTCGGCGGCCTGCGAACGCAGATGACGTCTGCTCCGGACAATCTGAAGCTGGCATTCGCCATCAACTATGGGCCGTACGACGAGCAGGAAGAAGATGCCCCGTTCTTCGGCGACACGCCCCGTCTGCCGGGCTCATCGTTCTACCCTTCGGACATGACCCGTGAGGAGTTCGAGAAGTTCGTCGGGGCCCACGCCGACCTTCGCGGCTCCTTCGAAAGCCCGTTTACGGCGATCGAGCGGGATGGGGACGGGCTCAAGGCCGTCCCCTTTCACACCCGACATTCCGAAAAGATCGAAAAGGCTGCCAGGTATCTTGAGGATGCCTGCGCGTTTATCGACGATCCTGCGCTGGCGAAATACGTCCGACAACGTGCTACGGATCTGCTCACAGACGACTACTACAAGAGTGACTGTGACTGGATCGACCTGAAGGACAACAGGGTCGAGATCGTGATCGGGCCTTATGAGGTCTACGAAGACAAGCTGCTGGGGCTCAAGGCTGCTTACGAGGCGTACGTGTACTGCGTCGATCGCGAGGGGAGCGCCAAATTATCTACGTTCGTAGAGAATCTGCCGTACCTGCAGTCGAGCCTCCCGATGCCACCCGAGGTACGTCAGGCTCCCCCCACTGCCGAATCGCCCCTCAGGGTGGTCAACCTCGTTTTCAGCGCCGGAGATGCCCGGCAGGGCGTTCAGACCGTCGCCTTCAACCTGCCCAACGACGAGAAGGTGCGCGAAGAGAAGGGCAGCAAGAAGGTGATGTTGAAGAATTTGATGCGCGCGAAGTTCGACAAGATCCTGGTTCCCATGGCACGCACCGTGCTCGGCGCCGAGCCGGCTCAGGCGGTCCAGTTCGATCCTTTCTTCAACAACATCCTCCTTCACGAGATCTCGCACGCTCTCGGCGTCACGACCATTCAGAGGTCGGACGGAACCAAGTCGAACCCGAATGTGGAGCTGAAGGAGCTGTACGGCGCTCTGGAGGAGGCCAAGGCGGACGTCGTGGGTCTGTACACGGTCGGCAAGCTGATGGAGAAGAAGGTGTTGCCGCAGAGCGAAGAGCGGTCCTACCTCCTCACGTTCGTGGCCTCGATGTTCCGTTCCATCCGTTTCGGCGTCGCCGAAGCGCACGGAATGGCCAACATCATTCAACTCAACTGGCTCGCGAAAGAGGGTGGCATTTCCTTCGACGGAGCCACCGGGGCCTGGAGCGTCGACACTCCGAAAGTGAAGGCCGCCATGGGGAAGCTCGCGCAGGAGCTCCTCCGGATTCAGTACCAGGGCGACTACGCGGGCGCTCAGAAGCTCATTGAGGCCTTCGGAGCCGTGTCACCGGAGGTCCAACGCACGCTCTCTGCCTGCGGCACGATCCCGGTCGACATACGTCCGATCTTCGCCTATGACGGGAAGTGACGCCAGAAAGGCGTCATCCTGAGGAGGCCGCCCGCCAGGCGGCTGACGAAGGATCCCATGGTCGTGGCGCCACCCACACTCAGAGCATGACCACATGCGCCGCCTGGCCTTCATTCTGAATCCACGTTCGGGCAAGCAACACCTTCGGCGCAGCAAAGCGGAGATCCTTGCGGATCTTCTGGCCGAGTACCCCGAGCGCCATGATGTCTTCGAAACCCACTATGCCGGCCACGCGGCGAAGCTTTCCGCGGAGGCCGCAGCTGGTGGCTACGACGTCGTGGTGGCCTATGGCGGCGACGGGACGATCAACGAAGTCGCCCGAGGACTCGTCGGCTCCGCCTGTGCTCTCGGAATCATCCCGGCCGGCTCGGGCAACGGCATGGCGCACGGCTTGGGGATACCATCGAGACCGCGCCGTGCGCTGGAGGTGATCACGAGTGCTCCGATCCGGAAAATTGACGTGGGCCGGGTCAACGGGGACTGTTTCTTCAACGTGTTCGGCCTCGGCTTCGACGCGGCCTTGGCCGAGCGCTTTCATCGCGAGGCGGGTGGGGTGCGCGGCGCGCTGCCCTATTTCACACTCGGCATCAAGACATTCCTGCGGTACCAGCCTCCTCCGATTTCTTACGAGATCGATGGGGAGCGGATCGAGGTGGAGCCGCTGACTCTCGCTGTCGCCAACGGCCCCGAGTACGGCACGGGTGCGCGCATTGCGCCGGAGGCGGATTTCTCGGACGGCTGGCTCGACATTGTGCTCCTTCCGAGAATGCCCGCCCTGCGCGCTGCACTCGCCCTCCCGCGCCTGTTCAACGGAACGGTCGCTCGGGTGCGCGAGCGCGAGCATCGACGGGCGAAGCGCCTCTCGATCCACGTGCCACCAGACACGCCGGTGCACTTCGACGGCGAAGCGAGAACCTGTTCCGGCACGCTCGACATCTGGGTCGAGCCCGGGGCGCTCGCAGTCGTCGCTCCCACGCCTGGCTAGCCGCACTCGGCTTGAGTGACCATCGAGACGCCCGGTCTTTCTCCCCTTGGTTTCATTCTCACAGCCGCCTCGTGCGTTATAGGTGTGTAACCGAAGGACCGGTACCCCGGCGATAGTCGCTGGAGGGAGTGGTCTGTTCACGGCAATAACATTGGAGGCGTAGCAAGACTCATGGCAAACGGCAAGGCCTACGGATTTACCCTTGGGGTTCTCCTCGTGGCGGCGGCCGCGGCCCTCTCACCAATGGCAGCCAAGATCAAGGCTGGTGGGGGACAGGACGCGATCGTCACGGCGCGGCTCGCACCAGAGCTGGCCGAAGTTTATGGATCGCTCGAGCCGGCGGCGGAGCGGCTGATCTATGTCAATGGTGGAAAGATCAGCCAGATTGGCGACAAGGTCAGGGTCGTCGTCAATTTGAAGGAGCCACTGTCACAGAACTTCCCGGCTCGGGGCTACGCGGGAATCGGTGCGGTGAAGGTGGCGATCGCGAAGGCCCAGGATCGCGTTCTGCGGCGCCTCGATGCGAATGATTTCGAAATGTCCGTGCGGCTGGACCTCAACTACTCATTTGCCGGATACGCGACCGAATCTGCGGTGCGCGCATTGATGGCGATGGCCGAAGTCGATTCGATTATTCCTGACTATCTCAACGAGCTGCGCACGGTCCAGGGCCGCGCGATGACGCGTTCGGACTACGCAGCGAACACCCTCGGTTACACGGGCGCGGGGAACACCGTCGCGATGATCGACTCAGCGATGGACTATCTCCACACCGAGCTCGGCGCTGCCACTCCGAAAAACGACAGCAATACGTCGGCATCGAACTCCGTCGTGGCTTACATGAAGGACTTCTCAACACCGGACAACGATGTCTACCCGGCGGATTGGAACGACGGATACCACGGAACAGGAACCTCTGCGATCGTGCACCGCTACGCGCCAGGGGCGAAGCTGGTCATGCTCCAGGTTTTCCCGAATGCCTATGATTCCACGATCGCCAGCGCGATCAATTGGTGCGTGACGAACAAAAACGTCGCGTCCGGATCGCCGATCAGTCTGATCAACATGAGTCTCGGCGGCGGCAAGTACACAGGTTCGTGCTCAACCGGCACTATCCAGAGCGCGGTTGACAATGCGAAGGCCGCGAGCATCGTCTGCTTCGTGGCGACAGGCAACGACGGCTGGACCAACGCCATTGGATCGCCGGCCTGCGACCCGGACGTCATCGCCATGGGTGCGGTGTGGGATGCCAACAACGCCGCCTACAGCCCGTTCCCGCCCGCCTATTGCTCGGATTCAAACAGGGTGGCGAACGAGCGCACCTGCTATTCGGATGCCAGCCCTGAGCTGGATCTGTACGCCCCGTCGGAGGAAGTCATCACGGCCCAGGTCTTCGGTGGAACGTTCGCACTCGGCGGCACCTCGTCGGCAACGCCCGCGGCCGCCGGCCTCTGCGCCCAGCTCTTCCAGGCCAAGCCAACGTTGAAGGGCAGCGTCTCGCAGATCAAGAGCACCTTTCAGAGCACCGGAGTTGCGATCAGCGGGAACCCGAATGCCGCGTACCAGAACAAGCGGATCGACGTGACCGCGGCTATCCAGGGCACATCCAATCCGGCTCCGGTCGTCAATAGCTTCTCGGCCTCCCCGAGCTCGATCTCAGCCGGTAGCTCCTCTACCCTGTCCTGGAACTGCAGCAACACCACCTCGGTGTCGATTTCGGGTGTCTCCGGTACGTTCGGAGCGACCGGGTCCACAACCGTCACGCCGGCGGCCACGACGACCTATACGCTCACCGCGACGGGCGCGGGCGGCACAGCCACGGCCTCGGCAACTGTTACCGTAACAACAGGCGGGGGTGCGGCCGAATCCGAACCGAATGGATCGACGTCGTATGCTAACGTGCTTTCCAACGCTGTGAACACGACGGGATACATCTCCTCCAGCAGCGACGTGGACTACTTCAAGATCACGATCGGGCCGCGGAAGACCGCGACCATTACTCTGCAGGTCCCGGCCTCGAAGGACTACGATCTCAAGTTGTACAACTCCTCCGGCTACCTGTTGGGTACGAGTCAGAACGATACGGGCATCAGCGAGTCGATCAGTGTCCAGAACACTTCGTACAGCTACAACCGCACCTACTACATCCGGGTGTACGGTTACGCTAGCGCGTACTCGACGACGGAAAGCTACGTCGTGAAGGCGGCCTGGTAAGACTCGGAAAAAGCTTCACCCACCACTCACCTCGGGCCCGGGGCTCACCATTCAGCCCCGGGCCTCTTTTTCTTTAGTCGGGATCTCGGCGAAGGGTGGACCGGGACTCGATCCCGAAGTTTAAAGTTCCAGAGACGGAGCGGTCGGTGCTGAACGGGGCAGCCACAGGATCCGTCGGTCCCGGTCAAGGGCCGGGGGGATATCTTGTTGCAATGCAGTAGATCGAGAGGCCCACAGGCAGATTGATGCCGGTCCGAATGAGCCGGTTTTCGGCATAGAGGATGTGCGCGAGAAGGCTGTTGAGCAGCGACGGAAGCGGCTTGAGGTCTGATCCTCTCAGGTCTTCACGTCCGGCCGTCGCACGCTTGAACAGGCGGATGGCCGCAGCCACCGGGAAGAGGATTGCATTCCGATAGGTCATTCGCTGAATCTCGAATCCGGCGGCCTCGAGTCGCCGGCGGAGTCCTCTGAGGCTGAATCGCTGCTTGATGTGGACCGCGGCGTCGTGAGTGCTCATGAGCCACTGATGGGCCGGGAGGTTGAGCAAGAGCACGCCGTTATCGGAGAGAACGCGATGGAGCTCTCGCAACGACTCTGCGAGAGCCTGCTCACTGAGATTGCACAGAACATCTGCGGAGACGACACAGTCGAGGGATCGGTCGGAGAACGGAAGCTCGCAGACGGAGGCCTGAGCGACCCGGTTGAGCCCCCGCTGTCGGCAAAACCGAGTCCCCTCCGGTGAGAGCTCGATTCCGTACAGAGGGATCCTGCGGCACTTCGCCATCAGCCCTCCGGTGCCGCAGCCGGCGTCCAGGAATCCTCGCGTGCGACCGCTCTCGCCCGCCAGCCGCCCCATCTGCTCCAGCAACAGATCCCTCAGGCCGAGATACCACCAATAGTCGTCCTCGACGCTGAACATCGTCGCGTACTCTCCCGGGCGCATGAGTGCAGAGGAGATTCCTATGTGGGGCACCCGGACAGGGCCATCTGCCGGCGACCCGGCCGACGTCTAGCTCGCCTCAAACGCGCGAATGGCATCACACACATACTCGATCGCCTCTCCGCTCAGCTCAGGGTACATCGGCAGCGACAGCACCTCATGGCAGCACCGTTCGGTCACAGGCAGATCTCCTTTCCGATACCCGAGCTCTTCATAGGCCTGCTGCAAATGGAGCGGCAGTGGATAATGGATGCTCGTCCCGATTCCCCTCTCACCCAGCCATACCTGCAACGATTCCCGCTTCGCGGTGCGGACGACGTAAAGGTGGTAGATATGGGATGCATCTCGACGTTCGACAGGAGTTTCCAGATCGAGCCCCTTCAGGCGCCCGCTGTATAGCGTGGCGTGAAAGTGGCGAACGGAGTTCCACCGATCGAGGTGCCTGAGCTTCACTCTGAGGACGGCCGCCTGGATCTCGTCGAGACGGCTGTTGATCCCGTGCATGCTGTTCCGATACTTCACAGTCTCGCCATAACTCCTCAGCATCCGCAGCTCAGCCGCGACGGCGTCGTCATTCGTGACGACCATCCCGCCGTCCCCGTAGGCGCCAAGGTTCTTCGTGGGATAGAAGCTGAAGCACCCCGCATCGCCAATCGACCCAACCCTTCTGCCTTTGTATTCCGTCCCGTGTGCCTGGCAGGCGTCCTCGATAACCCGGAGCCCGTGCTCGCGCGCAACATGCAGGATGGGGTCCATGTCCGCGGGCTGGCCGTAGAGGTGGACCGGGATCACCGCACTCACACCGCCGGGCCCGCCGCCGCGTCTCAGGTATTCCTCGAGCTTCCGGGGATCCATCGTGTGCGTATCGAGATCGACGTCGACAAAGACGGGCCGCGCTCCCGCCGACACTATGGCCGCCGCCGTCGGCGCCGAGACATTCGCGACTGTGATCACGCTGTCGAGGGGTCTGAGTCCGCAGGCCATGAGGGCGAGCTGGAGGGCCTCGGTTCCTGAGGCGACCCCGACCCCGTGAGCCGTTCCACAGTAGGCGGCGAATTCGCGTTCGAATGCGGCCACTTCTTCGCCGAGGATGAATCTTCCGCTTCTCAACACCGCCGACATCGCGGCGTCGATCTCTTCGCGGATTGTCAGATACTGTGCCGTGAGGTCGAAGAAGGGCACCTGGCGCGTTCTCACCAGTAGCGCTCCCGGTGTTTCCGGTAGAAGTCGAGCGTCCGGCCCATCCCGTCAGAGAGCGATGTCGAGGGCGCCCAGTTCACGATCGTGCGAATCTTGGTGATGTCGGAGTAGAAATGGCCCGGCTCCTGTGCCGCTCGCTCAGGCGTGAAGGGCGCGAGCTCCCATCGGCCGCTGCGCGCAAGCTCCACCACGGTCTTCGCCAGCTCGAGAAAGCTCGACGGCTTGTCATTGCCGACATTGAACACGTGACCATAGGCCCCTTCGCACTGTGCGCACATCAGGATTGCGTCGGTCGTGTCGCCGACATACAGGAAGTCGCGCAGGATGGACCCGTCGCCGAACACTTTCACGGTCCGATCATCGAGTGCCTGGCGAACGAACCAATTGGCGACTCCGAAGCGGTCGTGGCGCATCTGCGCCCGTTCGCCATAGATGTTGGTGAGCCGGAGAGTGATCGAACGTACTCCGTGATTGTGGTGGTAGATGCGGAAGAGCATCTGCGCCGTGACGCTGGAGAGCTCATAAATCCCCTTCGGGTTGATTGGCGCGTCCTCGCTCACGGGCAGTGACACAGCGGGCCCGTACTCGCCGCGCGTCCCGGTGTACACCAGCCTGACGTCGCGGTTGTATCGCTTGCATGCCTCGAGCAGGACCGCCGCCCCCTTGATGTTGATATCGATGTCGGGGAACGGGTTCGAGAGGCTCAGGACATGATCGTTCTGCCCTGCGAGATGGAAGATGTAGTCCTTCCCTCGCACGATGTAGTTCATGCTGCTCTCGTCCCTGATGTCGCTGAAGTTGATGGCAACGGAGTCACGAACGGGATCGATGTTGAACGTGTTCCCGCCCATCCCCTCGATCATGGCGTCCAGCACTGTGACGGAAGCGCCTGCCCGAACCAGCGCGATCGCCAGGTTGCTGCCGATGAAGCCGAGTCCGCCGGTGATCAGGACGCGTGTGCCCCGGAACGCATCGCTCACTGACGACTCAAGCATGCTCACCGCGTGACGGACGTTCCACAACGTTGTGCGCGTCCCGCACCACAAACTGTGGCGTCTGGTTATAGCTCAGGAAGAGCCGGCCGAGGTATTCGCCGATGAGTCCGAGCATCAGGAGCTGCAAACCGGAAAACGTCGTCGCGATCACTACCAGTGACGGCCATCCGATCGGGATCTCGGGATGCGAGAGCTTCTCGACCACCACCAGGAGGCTCATGACACCTCCGAGCGCGCTGAAGATGAGCCCGAGAAGCGAGCTGACTCTCAACGGGATGACGGAAAAATTCACAAACATGTTGAGCCACAGTCTCACCAGCTTCCGCACCGTGTAGCCACTTCTCCCCTCGGCTCTCCTGGCGTGATGCACCTGGACCTTTCCGATTCGGCGCGTACAGCGCAACGCGAGACCGTCGATGTACGGGTAGGGCCCCCGGTACTTGATGATCTCGTTCACCAGGAATCTGTTCATGCACTTGAAGCTGGAGAGGTAGAGGTCACGCGGTTTTTCCAGCATGAAGGTCGCGACCAGATCGTTGAACCGGCTGCCGAAGTTGCGGAACCAGCTATGCTCTTTCCGGGCGTAGTATGTGTAAACGATGTCAAACTGGCCTGTTTTGGCGGTGTCGATAAGGGCCTTTACATCTTCAGGGGGATTTTGGAAGTCGTCGTCCATGATTACGACGTAGTCGCCCACCATATAGTTGAGACCAGCCATCACGGCGTTGTGCTCGCCGAAATTCCTCGCGAGATCGACGTAGGTCACGATCGACGGGTGTCTCTCCGCGATGGCGAGACAGACCTGGTGGCTGTCATCCTGGCTGCCGTCATTGACAAGCACGATTTGAAGAGCCTGCGAATTCAGCAACTCGATCAGCCGCGCCACCAGCCTCTCGATGGTCTTCGACCCGTTGTAGACGGGGATGAGAATAGTCAGAGTCACGCGGTTATCGCTGCGAGTCCATTCGTTTTATTTGGGATCGGCACGTCCAGCGCCGACGGCAATATAGCCGGGGGCAACAGACCGGTCAAGGCCGGCTCACGGCATCGCAAATCCGAGCCGGACCAGCTCCGCCATCTTCCCCACAGACAATCCGATCAAAAGAGCCACGAAGGCCGCACACGTGATCTTCCGCCACGTTCTGCCGGCAGCGAAGTGGATGAGGGCCTCGGATTGCCACAGGAGGAGCACCGGCGTGAAGAAGGCCATCTCCTTGATGTGCACGCGGACGCTCGGGAGCAGGTAGTCGCTCGTCAGAATCATCTGTGCCACAAACGTCAGGGCCCAGGCGAGCTGGATTGCACGCCAGCGCGGTTCGGATTCCCGTCTCCACATCCAGATCATGCCGGCGATCGCGGGTATGTAGAACGGCCATGCCTTCTCGAGTGAGATCGTCTCCCACCAGATGGCCAGTGTTCCGGTCGCCGATGCCACCCTTCCGGCCGCGACGACCTGGGTGCGCGACGCGAGGAAGAACTTCCAGATCAGATGCAGGTAGTGGCCGTAGAACAGCAGCATCGCGGTCCCGTATGCCAGAGAGCTCACCAGGACTAGCCGGGGCAGCTCGGAGCGCAGATGCTGGCTGACGGCGAGCATCCCAACCAGGAGTCCCAGGAACATTGATATCTGGAGAAAGCTGGCCGGGTAGGTGCACATGGCAAACGCGAAGAGCCCGGCGGTGAGAGCGAGGCGCGTGCGCGAAAGACGGGTCAGAGGCGTGAGAGAAAGGAGGAGGAGCATGATGGAGGTGGCGCTGATGCCGAACATTCCCGGCATGTGGCAGCGATAGAGGTGCCGCATCAGGGTCGGGTCGAGGAAATACAAGAGGAGCGGCAAGGAACCGAGGCCGAGCCGTCGTGAGACAAACCACAGGCAGACTGCGGCACTGCCGTACGCGATCAGCACGATCAGCTTTTCGGCATACTTGAGATCGGCGTCCGTCGGGGTCAGGACGCCCGTGATCAGATGAAAGACAGGCGAGTACGGATAGTTGAGGCTGAAGTTGCCGGGGATATCGTACATGACCGATACCCTGTAGATGTCCGCCATCGAAAGGTGTGTCAGTTTTTCGGCGAAACGAAAATGATAGTGGAGATCCGGTGGGTACAGGTACGGGTGAAAATACATCACGGCATGGACGCACATCCCGATCAGGTAGACGCGACCCGGCGCCAGCCCCGAGGCAAGGCTCTTCACGCCTGCAGAAACCAGCCAGAGGAAGAGCATCAGCGGCCACATCCGCGAGATCACGGTGATTGCCACCAACTTCCACACATAGAGGCCGGCCGTTGCCGCCACTATTGCCACTATTACTACTAATGTGGCAAAAGTGGATCCACCTAACCGTCTCGCCGTCAGCCCCAGGAAAAGCAGCGCGGCGAGATACGCCGCGACGAGTCCAGGCGGTGGGAGCACCCATCCAGCGTCGCCTCTGGCGACCTCGATCCAATCGACCGCCAGGACGAGGTCCTCGGGCGTGGGGGAGCAGAGGAAGACGAAACTGAGCGGCCCGCGGCCCGCGACCGCTGCCGGAATCGTGAAAGAGTAGTCTCGCCATGGGGTCGGTTGAAGCGATTCACTGAAGACCTCTTCGAAGTTTGCGATGACTGAAACCGTACCCGGCTCGTGCCTGTGTGCATGCACCCGCACACGGTATTCGGCGCCATAGGAGATGATCGGGAGCCTGAGGCGCCCACGATCCAACACCCACCGAAAATATCGACGCGCTCCCACTTCCGTGAGGACCTCGTCATCGGCTCTCCAGCCCTGGATGTACCGGTCCTCTCCGCTGCCGACGGCCAGGCGGAAAGGGCCGCCGTAATTCATACCGATCAGCAAGCACAACGTTGCCACCGCAGCGATGCCGGCGACAGCCGCCAACCGCAACGGTAGGCCCGTTGCTTCTCGCCTCAGCGTCTCTGTCGTCAAGAACGGCTCTTCGGGTCCGCGGATCACCGGAACTGGGACGAGATCATCAGGAGCGAGGAGATCTTACTGCTGGTGTCGCGCAGCCGGCTCGACAGCGTCCTGCAGAAACGCCAGAGAAACTTGCACGCGAGGATCTTGTCGCTGTCGAGGAGTTGAAGCATCGACGGAATAGGGATCTCGAGGAGCCGGAGGTTCGTGTGGGCGAAGGCATGAGCTGATCGCGGCGTCTGCTCGATCAGGGCCATCTCGCCGAAGAAGTCACCGGCGTTCAGGATCGCGAGGGCCTCTTCGCCCGCGCCTTCGACCACCTTGCTGATCCGCACAGAGCCCTCATAGATGATATAGAACCGGTCGGCATCGGATCCTTCGACGAAAATGGTGGCCCCGGTCGCATACGTCTTCGTCTGGCCCAGGAGAAGCACCGCCGCGATCTCGTCATCGTCCAGATCGCTGAAAAGAAGAGTGCGCCTGAGTATCTCCTCGCCGCGGGTGTAGTCCGATGTCATCCATGCCTCCCGCTCATAGGAACGGCCGCGTTGTGGTCATGACGCCCTGTTTGGGGTGAGCGTGCACGGAGAGACCGCTGGAGACTCCGTGCGACAGAGAGTGACACTGCGGACACCCGGACCTGATGAGGTGTCTCATAATCTCCGAGTCTCAACCAGTCTCCATTCTCCGATTCCGACCCGTCCACACTCCATGCTCGCCCTGAGACGTGGATCGAGGACACGGCCCTATCCTTTCTCGGCCTGCGCGGCGCGCCGGATAGTCTTCACGGCGTTCTCGGCCTTGGTGCGCACAGTGTAGTTGGAGTCGGCGAGAAGGACTTCGAGCAGACGCGCGGCCGATTCGCCGCCAATCCTCCCCAGCGCGTCGGCGAGGGCACATCGCACTTCAACATTCGTGTCCCGCGACAGATGGGCCATCCTCTCCACCGCAGCGCGCTCCTTGCGGAGACCGAGGATCTCGATGGCCGTCGAGCGGAGGTACCATAGCTGGTCGTGGAGTCGCTCATAGACGGCATCCAGATCGAGCTCCGGCCGCCTTGCGAGAGCCGCGACCCCAGCCGTCCGGTTTGTCCAGCTCTCGTCACGCAGCGATCGCAACAGGATCTGCGATGACCATGCTGTGTCCACCTCCGCGAGCTTCTCAATCCCTTCCAGCCTCGCCTGCTTGTCCTTGCTCGCGAGCACCCGGACGTAGTAGCTTTCGTCGCGCGTGCGTTCCCCGGCTGGTCCGCCAACCCGCCGGAACAGCTGGTAGCTCAGCGTCTGCCGCCGCTGCTGCAGCCGATCGAGGCTCTTGAGCGCCGCCAACGCGGTCCGCTTCACCAGCGCACTTGCGTCCTCGGCCGCCCGTGCATAGAATTCGCGATCTTCCAACCCACGGCGCCGCATGATCGCGACCACGGCCCGCCGCACCTCAGCGGATCCGTCTTCGAGGAATGACATGAGAAGCCGATCGACCTCCTCGCCAGGCTGCGTCGCGAATCCTTCGAGCAGTTCCCGACGCTTCCCGGGCTTCTCCTCCTGGATCTTTCGCCGGGCTTCCTCCAGGTTGAGAACAGCTTCGCTGTCGCCCACGCTACACCTTGGAGAGGAGATGTCCCAGCTTTTCTTTCTTGGTCTTGAGGTACTTCCGGGTCGCGTCCGATGGCGGAATCTCGATTGGGACGCGCTCGACGATCTTCAGCCCGTATCCCTCCATCGCGACGAACTTGCGGGGGTTGTTCGTCAGCAGCCGCAAGCGCGCCACGCCGATCGATCGCAGAATCTGCGCCCCGACCCCGTAGTCACGCTGATCCGGCTTGAAACCAAGATGCTCATTGGCCTCGACCGTATCAACACCCTTGTCCTGCAAGTGATAGGCCTTGATCTTGTTGGCGAGCCCGATTCCACGCCCCTCCTGGCTCATGTACAGGATCACCCCGCGCCCCTCGGCCCCGATCACATCCATCGCCTTCCTCAGTTGGTCACCGCAATCACAACGCCTGGAGAGGAACACATCGCCCGTGAGGCACTGGCTGTGGGCGCGCACGAGCACCGGGTCGCCGCCGGCCACATCACCCATCACCAGCACGACGTGGCTCTCGTGGTTGATGATGTTCTCAAAAACCTTGACCTTGAACTCGCCTGCCTTCGTCGGGAGCTGCGCCTCGGCCACCTGCTTCACGATCATCTCGGTCCTCATCCGGTACTTGATCAGATCCGCCACGGTGATCATCTTGAGCTGGTGTCGGTCGGCAAACTCCCGCAGATGCGGCACCCTCGCCATCGTCCCGTCGTCGTTCATGACCTCGCAGATCACGCCGGCCGGAAGCATGCCTGCGATCCGGCACATATCGATCACGGCCTCGGTCTGCCCGGCCCGTTCCAGGACCCCGCCCGTCCTCGCCCGCAGCGGGAACATATGCCCGGGGCGGATGAGATCCTCCGGCCGAGTCCTCTGATCAATCGCCGTCAGCACAGTCTGAGCCCGGTCGGCAGCCGAAATGCCTGTCGTCACCTGACTTCGCCCCTCGATGCTCACGCAAAACGCAGTCTGGTATGTGGATGTGTTCTCAGACACCATCATCGGGATCTTCAGAGCGTCGAGCCGCTCCGGCATCATCGGCATGCAGATGAGGCCGCGCCCATGTTTGGCCATGAAATTGATGACCTCCGGGTTCACCTTTTCCGCCGCCACCGCAAGGTCACCTTCATTCTCCCGGTCCTCGTCGTCACAGATGATGATCAGTTTGCCCTTCCTGAAATCGACCAGGGCATCCTCGATCGTATTGAACACAGACCCACTCATCAGTTCGCAGACTTCCTCTCCCTGAGCTTCACGCGCCCGATCTCGAGCGTACTCAGATACTTCACCACGTATTTGCCGATGATATCGGCTTCGAAGTGACCCAAATCGCCCACCACCAGGCTCGACAGATTCGTGTGCTCCAGCGTATAGGGGATCAGCGCTAGCGTGAAGGCACACCCATCCAGCGAAGCGACCGTCAGGCTCACCCCGTTGATCGCCACCGATCCCTTCCCCACCAGCATCGGCTCGAAACTCCGGTCGACTTCTAGCTCGACTTCAGCCGCGTCGCCCTGCTTCCTCACCCGGCGAACTCTCGCGAGTCCGTCCACGTGTCCCGTCACGATGTGTCCCCCGAGCATCTGGTCGGCTTTCACCGGCCGCTCGAGATTCACCCGCGCCCCGTGCCGGAGCTTCCCGAATCGAGTCCTGGCGATCGTCTCGCGACTCAGCATGAACTCGGCTCTCCTCCCCCTCAGCCTCTCGACCGTAAGACAGGCGCCATCGACAGCCAGGCTGTCCCCAGGAACCGGCAGCATCGGCAGCCGACCGACATCCACACTCATGCGCATGCCACCACCCGACTTGACCTGCGATTCCAGGATTCCCACGGCCTCTATTATACCGGAAAACATGTTAGTCTCGTGCCCTCAGTCACTTACATGCCCTGTCTGGCAAAATCGCGTACACTACCATGCAACGGAAGCGCCTTTTGCAACGCCTCAACCGCTGCCCGAAGCTCTGCCGATTCTATCTCAGTGTAAGTGCCGAGCGTAATGTTTTTTCCGGTGGAGTGCCGACGAGCACACGGAGCAGCTGTTGCTTGGCAGAGCGTACCGCGTTCTTTCAAGCCGCGCATCTCGGGACCCTGAGTCTGATCGGGAGCTCTGGCTCCTTCATCGGATGGTCTTGTGCTTCAATCTCGGTTCTAGGCTGCCCGGTGCCGCCTCACTCGGAGAGGCTCAGCCGGGGTGATCGCGAAGTCGAGACCGAAGGCGACGGCCAGCCGGTGCAGGGTCGCGAGTGACGGTAGTTGAGCGCCACTCTCCCATCTCGCGATCGCGGATTGCTTCGTCCCCAATCGCTCCGCCATCTCCTTCTGTGTGAGTTTCGCCGCAAGCCGGCTTTCGATGAGAGCACGCCGAAACGCGAATGCGGCCGCTGTCTCCCCGCGCGCCGCACGGAACTCGGGATCTCTGGTCTCTCGCTCTTTCACGTAATCACGATGTCTCATTCCCCATACCTCCGAATGTAATCGGCCATCCGTGCCTTGCCTGTTTCGATCTCCTTTCGGGGTGTCTTGCGCGTCTTCTTCAAGAAGGCGTGCAGAAGAACGAATCGCCTCCCCGACACGACGAAGTAGAGCACGCGATGGTGACGCCGGCCGATAACGCGCAGCTCCCAGAGCTTGTTTCCGATGCTCTTGGTGTGTGGCTCCCCGAGCACAATTCCGAAAGCCTCCAACAAGTCAAGTCCGTACGTCATCCGCGCGGCCTCCTTTCCGTCCAGAGCATCGACATATTCCTGGACGGGACACCGCCCTTGCTCAGTCTCGTAGTAGGTCAGCGTCCACGCGGCCACCTTTTCAGTATAACACATTCGTTATACGAGGGATCATGCGGGCGTCGGCCGGATTGTCCCTTGAGGGCCCCGTTTCGAGGGTTATTCTACGTCTGTAGAAAATGTGGCAAACTTGTGGCAGTCGTTTACGGACCTACGCTACTCTCGCTCCACCCGCTCGGGGCCCTTCGATGCGGCAGGGCTCAGGCACACTCTCATCCGCACCCTACCTGTCCCTGTATGCCGGCCGGCCACTCACGACCATGTCAGACCCTGCTCGCATCCACTTGACGTCCGTCACCGGGATGGCATCCGACATCATGCGAGCGCCCTTGCCCGCGACAGGCGAAATGGCCTTCGTGCCCCCGATGATTTTCGGAGCGACGAAGAAGATGACCTTGTCGACCAGTCTGTGGTCGAAGGCGGTGCCGAGCATCTCGGCGCCTCCTTCGAGGATCACTGATGTGATCTGCCGATCTGCGAGCTCCCGGAGCGCCTCAGGGAAGTTGACACGGCTGTCCTTGACCGCGCATGGAAGGACGGTCGCGCCGGTCTTTTCGAGTGTCTGACGGCGTCTCTGGCTGGCGTTCGAGCCGCAGAGGAGCAGAACGGGATGGGTGCGCGCCGTCCTGAAGATTCTCGACCACGGAGGGGTCCTGAGGCCCGTGTCCACGATGATGCGCGTGAAAGGTCGCGGCGGGCTCGTGCGTGACGGACGCCTCAGGAGCTCCGGATCGTCTGCGAGCACGGTGTTCACCCCGACCATGATGGCGTCGACGTTACGGCGCAACTTGTAAGAAAAGTGGCGGGACATCTGGGTGGTGATCCACTTCGATTCGCCCGTGGCGGTCGCCATCTTGCCGTCCAGGCTCATCGCCACCTTCGCGATGATGAACGGACGGTTCTTGGTGATGTACGTGAAGAAGATTTCGTTGAGATCCCTGGCCCTCGATTCGAGGCACCCCTTCATAACGGCGACGCCGGCGGCCCTGAGCAACTTGAACCCGGCGCCGTTGACGAGGGGGTTGGCGTCCTGGGCGCCGGCCACGACCCGCGAGATTCCAGCCTGGATGATGGCATCCACGCAGGGTGGCGTCCGGCCCTGGTGGCAGCACGGTTCGAGGTTGACATAGAGCGAGGCTCCGCGCGCCTTGGGCCCGGCCTGCTGGAGCGCCAGCAGCTCGGCATGCGGCTCGCCAGCCCGGCGGTGGTGTCCGCGGCCCACGATCTGTCCTTCGTTGACGATCAGGGCGCCGACCATGGGGTTGGGACTGACCGAGCCCTCGCCCTTCTTCGCCAGCCGAAAAGCCTCCAGCATGAATCGTTCGTCGGGACTGAGTGACCTAATCATTTTCAAACAGAGCCTCCACGAAGGCTGCGGGTGAGAACGGGAGAAGGTCTTCGCCCTTCTCGCCCACGCCGATGTATTCTACGGGAAGGCGAAGCTCCTCTGCTATCGAAAAGACGATACCGCCCTTGGCCGTCCCCTCCATCTTGGTCAGCACGATTCCGGTCAGCGGCACGGCCTGGTGGAATTCGCGACATTGAACCAGGCCGTTCTGGCCGACGGTGGCGTCGAGCACGATCAGGGTCGAATGGGGCGCGCCGGGCAGCTCGCGAGCCGCCACGCGCCGCACTTTTTCCAGTTCGGCCATCAGGTGCTTCTTAGTCTGCAGTCGACCGGCCGTGTCCACCAGCACGTCATCAACCCCTTGCGCACGCGCCGCGCGAATGCCATCGAACACCAGCGCTGCCGGATCCGACCCGGTCCTCTGGCGGATCACAGGGAGGTCGAGACGCTCGGCCCAGATCTCGAGCTGCTCGCCGGCGGCGGCCCGGAACGTGTCCGCGGCGACGAGGATCACACCGTGGCCCGCGCTCTTGAGCAGCCGCCCGACCTTCGCAACCGTCGTCGTCTTTCCGCTTCCGTTGACACCGACGAAAAGCGTCACCCACGGCTTCACGCCGTCATGATGTTGAGGCGGCGGGAGCATGTCCACCATGCCGGCCTTCAGAGCCGGAAGCACCTCGTCGCTGCTCGCGAATTTCCGCTTCTTCAGCTCATCCACGAGCTTCCGGGAGGCGGCGACGCCGAGGTCCGCTGCGAGAAGCCGCTCCTCCAACTCGTCGAGCATCGCGGGATCGACAGCGCGGAGAGGTGAGAACAGACCGCCGACGGAGGAAGTGAGCCGCTCACGGCTTCTTCCGAGTCCCACTTTAAGCCTGGTGAGAAACCCGGGGTTATCCACGACCAGGTCTCCGCCGATTTCGCGTCATTGAGAACGGCACGGTAACAAAGTATGATGGGATAATGATCCATGGGCACAGGTCGGTGCGGTTCCGTCCCGCACGGCTCTGCATGGGGTTCATGCACGAGTTCCTTACCATCGAACTCAATAATGTATCACACAACGCACGCAGCCCGCAGCAACGCAGCGGAGGCGCGCGGGGCTGCGGCAAAGTCGAGGCGCCGACTCGGGCGAGGCCGTTCCGTGCGAAACCGCAGATGGCGCAGATTCTTCCACCATTCAACCGACGAGCAACTTGCTCCACACTCTCGGGTCCGCGCGAAGCAATCGGCGACATCTGCGAGTCAATCTGGGAAATCTGCGGATTCCGGGACTTTTCCGTAGCCTTGCGGAGGCGCGGGTGACGATGGGTCGGGGCGTGCATGGAGATTCGCATGATGATAGAGGACCGTAGGGGCGATGGTCGCGGGGAATGCGAGAGACTTCGAAGGGGGGAAGATGTACAGAAGAACACGCCGTAAACCATGTTCTGCCAGGCGGAGAATCGGCCGCATCGTGATCACGGGAATCCAGGCGTGCCTCCTGCTAATCTTCGCGGCCCCTCCGGTCGTGGCCGACAGTGTCAAGCTCAGTATCTCACCCTCCGCATCGAATCTGTTCGCACCCGCGCGACTTTCCGTCACGTGCAACCTCACCGGTGGGTCCGATGCCGATCCTGCTCTACTCTGCCTTGCGGAGGAGTGGAGCTACTCGGTGGTATTCGAGAACGTCACGAACCGGGAAGTGAACCGGTCGATGCGCGAGTCCCCGTGCGCGAGTCAGACGCAGCCGGCAGCGATTGCGAGAGAGTTCACCAATTCGTTCCTTTTCATGCGGCCTGGGAGGTACATGGTTCGGTTGGAGCTGAGGAATAGGGATGGCAAGGTGGTCGCGAGCAACCAGGTTTCTGTCCGCGTCCTCCGGCCTGCCAATCCCGAATACCAATAGTCGGGCGACCACGGACGCCCCTTCGGGATTCGGAAGCTTCCTTCCGGATTCCGGAACCGACTGATAGGAAACTCTCGGTTCGACCTCCACGAAGTCTGCTGTCGATCCAACAACACAGTTGGCACCGGACTTGCCAATAGGAGTGGGCATTCTGGTATCGACATGACCAGCTTATTTCGCGCGGGGCTCCTTATCTGGGCTGTAGCCTTGTTCCCTGAGATGAGTGCCGCAGGGCGCCTCTCGATGGTGGAGGTTTTGGATGGACTCGACTCCCCTGTTTCCATCACGCATTGCGGCGACGGCCGGCTGTTCGTTGCTGAGCAGGGCGGGAGGATTCGGGTGTGGGACGGCACGACGTTGCGCATCTTTATGGACCTCAGGAAGAAGGTGAGCTGCTGCGGTGAGCGCGGCTTGCTCGGGGTCGCGTTTCATCCCGACTACGCCGTCAATGGCAGGTTCTTCGCCAGCTATACGGACAAGAGCGGTAACGTCGTGCTCGCGGAATGTCGCGAGCCCGCGAGCGTCACCGTTCTCCTCAAGATCCCGCACTCGTCCCAGGCAAACCACAACGGCGGACAGATCGCGTTCGGTCCCGACAGGTATCTCTACGCGGGGATCGGGGATGGTGGCGGCGCGGGGGACCCCGGGAACAACGCTCAAAGCCTGACGACCCTTCTCGGCAAGATTCTCCGCATCGACGTGAACGGGACAAAACCGTATGCGATCCCGCCCACCAACCCTTTCGCCGGCGGGGATCCCCGCGACGATGCAATCTGGGCGCGCGGCTTGCGCAACCCGTGGCGATTCAGCTTTGACCGGAAGACCGCTGATCTCTTCGTCGCCGACGTCGGGCAGGATTGTTGGGAGGAGGTGAATTGGCAGCGTGCGGGGAGCGGCGGGGGTGAGAACTACGGTTGGCATGTGATGGAAGCGAACAAGTGCTATGACTCCGGGGGACTCACCTGCTCTCCCCCGCCCATATGCGACCGGAGCGGTTTCAGAGCCCCGATCATCACCTACGGGCATTCGGGGACATGCACGGCGATCGTGGGTGGCTATCGTTACAGGGGGCGGCAGGTTCCCGGGCTCCGTGGCACATACCTCTACGCCGACTACTGCAGCGGAACGATCTGGGGGGCGTCGAAGAGTCCGGGAGGATGGACATCGCGCGAGATCGCCGCCACCGATTTCTTCATCAGCACGTTTGGAGAGGACTCATCTGGTGAGATCTACGTCGCGGACGCCGCGAGCGGCCGCGTATTCCGGATCAATGGATATGACCAAAAGGAGTAGCGGCATGGCACACACGATCGGGTTCTTGACGAATGCGCGAGGATTGGTCGCGGGAGGGTGGAATCGTTGCCTTCCCGTCCTGGTCCTCGCAGTCTGCGCCGTGGGCCTCTCCGGTGACGATCGGGGGCGTGACCTCAGTCCGCGGTATCCCTGGGTTGATGGGAAGCCGCCCGGGTCCGTGCGTCCGGTCCCGCCGTATCCGCCCGTAGTGGTGCAGCGACCGCCCGCACTTTCGGCCCGCTCCGCTCAGATTCCGGACGACTACAGTCGCGAAAGACTCCTCGCGGGCCACCTCCTCCGTCACATCGGCTTCGGCCCGAATCCTCAGGATTTGCGCGATGTGCTCACGATGGGGCGCGATGCGTACGTCGAGCGACAGCTCGACCCTCATTCAATCAATGACGCGAAGGCCGAATCGAAGCTGCCGCCAAAGGGACATGATTTCTATGATGACTATAGCTGGCTGCGCCGATGGTATACGCGCATGACCTACACGCGGCGCCAGTTGCTTGAGAAGATGGTCCTGATCTTGCACGAACACTTTGCGACATCGAACGAAAAGGTCAGCAGCGGCTGCTACATGCATGAGCAGGAGGAATTCTTCCGGAAGAACGCGCTCGGCAACTTCCGCGACCTGCTCGTCGGCATCACCAAGGATCAGGCGATGCTGATCTGGCTCGACAACGACTGGAACGATGGGCAGGCGTACGACGACGACGGTAACAAGATTCCACCGAACGAGAACTACGCCCGCGAGCTCATGCAACTCTTCTCCCTCGGCACCGCCAAGCTCAACATGGATGGCACCCCCGTCGTGGACTCGGATGGCGTCCCGGTACCTGCCTACACGGAAGACGACGTCAAGGCGGCGGCCCGCGCACTCACCGGCTGGCATGTCACCTACGGAAAGTGCGGGAAGAAAGCCGGGTTCGAGAAATGGACGCACGACGAGGAAAACAAGACGTTCCTCGGCCAGGTGATCAAAGGGAGGAAGGGGAAGGCGGGCACCCAGGAGGTGGCCGATGTGGTCCGGATCATCATGCAGCAGTCCTCGGTCGCGCCGTTCATCTCGAAGATGCTGATCCAGAAGCTGGCGACCGAGACTCCGACCCCCGGTTACGTCGAGCGGGTCGCGACGGTGTTCAAGCAGAGCGGCGGGGATCTCAAGAAAACCGTGCGTGCAATCCTGATGGATGACGAGCTCTACAGCGATGAGATCATTCGGGCGGAGTACAAGGAACCGATCGAGCAGTTTGTCGGGGCGTTGCGGGCCCTCGGAGCTGTGACGCGCGGCGGCGCGCCGATCGATTGGACGTACACCTCCGGTCAGCTTGTCTACTACCCACCCTCGGTATTCAGCTTCTATCCGCCCGGGAGCAAGGCTACGCTCGTGAACACGGCCCTGGTCACGATCCGCGACCGGGTGGCCGAAGACATCGTCAACGGATACTGGGACACCTACTTCCTCTCCGAGAAACACATCAAGGGACACAAGCTGAAGACTCCTGAACAGGCCGTGGACTATCTCGCCGACCTGCTCCTCACGGCGCCTCTGCAGGATGAGGTGCGTGACATCGTGATCACGTACATGAACGGGCAGGTGACCGACGAGAAGTTTCGTGGCGCCGTGTGGCTCATCCTGTGCTCTCCGGATTTCCAGGTCAACTGAGAGGAGGACGACGATGATGAAGAGGCGTGAGTTCCTGAAACAGGCCGCGATCGCGGGCGTGACGCTCGGAGTCGGCCGAAAGATGTTCGGTGCAGGATCGCCTGCAGCGCCGGCATCGGGCGAGAGCGTGATCGTCCTCGTGAACCTCTATGGCGGCAATGACGGTATCAACACGGTGATCCCCCTGGACCAGTACGACCGCTACCGCACGCTGAGGCCCGTGCTTTCGTACAAGCAGGAGGATGTCCTTTCGCTCGCTGGTGTCTCGGAGGTCGGACTCAATCCAGGCTTGACCGCAATTCGAGATCTGTACAACCAGGGGCGGGTCGCTATCATCAACGGCGTCGGAGTGCCGCAGGAGGCGAGCGGCCTGTTCGATCATGCCGCCGGACAGTACGAGTTCCAGTCATGCGACATCGTGCGCTCGGCAACCAGCGCACCACCATCGGGCTGGCTCGGCCGCTATCTCGACAGCGCTCCGGCGGGGCTTGTCTCAAGCGGCATCGACATGGGCGGCGGACGACTCGTGGTCACAGGCACCACGTTCACGCCGGTCACGATCACCACGATCGACCAGTTCCAGCTCAACCTGAGCTTCGACTCGGACGCCAGGATGATCGCTTACAGGGGCATCGCGGACATTCCGAGCACTGCCAGCGACGCGGCGGAGAGGAATCGGCAACTCCGCCAAGAGGCTCTGCCCCAGTCCGACATCATCATCGAGCGTACCGAGAACTACCAGCCCTTGGCGCAGTACCCTGAGGATAGCTGGTTCGGCTATCAGCTCCAGCAGTGCGCCTCCCTCATCAACGCCGACCTCGGTATCCGGGTCCTGACCGTGGGCAGCTCTGGCTACGACACCCACAGCGGACAGGACTCGGCAGTCGACAATGGATCTCTGGGATACCACGATAGTCTGCTCCAGGACGTGAGTGATTCGATCGGCGCGTTCTACGCGGATCTCGCAGCTCACGGAGTCTCAAACCGCGTCCTGATTCTCACCATTTCCGAGTTCGGACGGCGAGCCTACGAAAACAACGACCATGGCACCGACCACGGTTTCAGCTCAGTCGCCTTCGCCATCGGCGACCCGGTCAAAGGCGGCGTCTACGGTGACTACCCGAGTCTCTCCCGCGACGATCTGGTCCTGGACGGGAACACCGATGTGACAACCGACTTCCGTTCGCTCTACGCCACCGTGGCGACACGATACCTCGACGCCGATCCCGTGCCCCTGGTCGGCGGATCTTTTCCACAGTTGGACTTCCTATGATCTCCGCGTAGACCGACGATACGAGGAGCGGGCCGGATGCGCGGCAACGTCCCCTTCCGCTGGGTCCCCAGTCTTTTTGACATGTTGTCAACCACCTGGAGGGCAAACTGCGATTTGAACCAACAAGACACCATGGAGCCATAGCCGGCGCTTGCTGTTTTCTTGGTGTCTTGGTGCCTTGGTGGTATTGCGGATCCCGGCTGCTAGCGGCGCGCATCCAGCCTGCGCAGAGCCCCCTTCCAGCTCAGAATCCGGTCGTCTGCCGTCATGAATGTCCAATCGCGGGTCTGGGCTGTGGCGATCAAGATCCGGTCGGCCGGGTCGCCGTGGAGATCCGCAAGCTCGGCGGCGCGCACGCCGGTTTCGCCGTCCAGCGCCACCTCTTCGATGCCCAGTTCGAGGAGGTCATTCCGCCAGGCGGTGACCGAGCGGTCCAGAGAGATCCGTCCGCGCGCGACCAACATCGCAACTTCCCAGAAACTTATTGCTGAGACTGCCAGCCTGCTTTGCTTGTGAGCCTTTTCCGCGGCGCGTCGCGACCGCACTCCGAGAGCGGGAAGGTCCTGATCGAGCCAGATCAGGGCGTGAGTGTCGAGAAGGATCACCCCTCCGCCTCCCAGCGTGGCCCGCCCGAGCGAACAATATCTCCGCGCACGTGGATCTCACCGCGATGAGCGCCGCAAATCGGCGCCGCCCGCCGGCGAAACGGAATGACGCGCGCGATCGGCTTCCCACGCTTCGTTACGATGATTGTCCGGTCACTGTCGGCAACTTCCTGCAGCAGACGCAAACAGCGCGCCTTGAACTCCGAGACCTTGACGCTGCGCTGATCGAGTATTGATCTGTTCATGGTCATGACTATAGTCACATAGTGATCTCCCGTCAAGATACGAGCAGCCGTGCGGCCCGACCTCGAGCCCCGTGCTCACGGCTGATCAGCGTGGCATGAGATCGGCCAGTGTCGACGCGAGAGCGTACTGGCCGTCGGGGCCGAGCAGCTTCTCGTGTTGCGAGAAGTGGCGATCGAAATCGTGAGAGATCCACGCAGCCACTCGCGCTAGCATCTTTTTCATGGCATCTCCGCCTCCACCCGATGCCATACTGCGCGGGATGCTACCGCCCAGATCGTTGCGTGAGGCGGCTTCCATCAGGGTGCGTCCGTCCGGCAGCAGGACGAATAGCCATGCGGAATCGTTGCGCGGGACAATGACAGCTTTATCGATGTCGCTCGCGCGGATGTGCTCGAGCGGCATCTTGCGCACGACCTCGTTGATGATCTTCGCCGGGTCCACTGGCACGTGCCAGGTGTATTCCCAGATCCGCTTCTGTGAGATCTGCCACAATCGAGCGGTGGCCGTTGATTCGAGCACCTGCTGGCGATCCTGCACGAACATGACGGGCGGATCGGTGTACATGTACGTGAGAAACCCTTCGGCGCCGACCGAGAAGTTGACACTCTCCCGGATATTCTGCATCGTCGTCTCATAGTGATCACGGTCGATGAATGTCGCCCACAGTTTCCATGCGGGGATCGCGGAGACTTGGAGGAGCATCATCGTCCTCTCACCGCCGGCCTCTGCGGAACGCACGATGGTTTCGCCCCGCAGAGCTTTGAGGTATTCATCGCGCGTGAAGACGGGCGCATCGGGATACCGGCGAGAGGCGCGCGCCTGATTGAGGCCGCCGATAAAGTCCAGGATCCTTGAGTCTTCGACCGACCGGGTCTCACCCGCCCACACCCACACCGGCGCGCTGTAGGCCACCCCCAGGATCGTGGCGGCGGCCAGCCAGGATCTCAGCAAGACTATCTCAGCTCGACCATCTCGAGCGCCAGGATATCCTGATGCCCCAGGCGCACCTGTTCGACCATCTCCGGTGACAGTGGCGCGTCTAGAGCAATGCGGGCGATGGCTGCCTGGACGCCGTCGAAGATGACATTCTCCATCTCCTGGACGTTGATGCCCGCGGCGCGGAGGGCGTCGAGCACGTGGGCGAGCACACCGGGGCGATCGCGATGACGCACGACCAGCATGTGCGTCGCCGGCGAGTGAGCGCAGAGATTCACGACATTGGGGACCTTGCCCGTATCCCGGTACTCCCGGATGATCCGAACGGTCTCGTCGGCAATCGCCTCCTGCGCCTGCTCGGTCGAGGCCCCGATGTGGTGCGTGCCATAGACGCCGAGCTTCACGATTCCGTCCTCGAACGCACCGGTGTCGGTCGACGGCTCGCGAGCGAAAACATCCAGCCCGGCGCGAATGCCCTTTTCCTTGATCGCGTTCTCGAGTGCCACCTGATCGACCACTTCCCCACGCGAGCTGTTGATGAAAATCGATCGCGGCTTCAACGCGGTAAACACCCGCTCTCCGATGATCCCCCGCGTCTCCTTGTTCAGAGCAAGGTGCACGCTGAGAATGTCCGCCTCCGCCGCCACATCCTCGATCGACGCGGCGCGAATGACGCCGAGCGCCTCGGCGACGATCGGCGTCAGCGACCTGCTCCAGGCCACCACGTCCAGCCCGAATGCCCGAGCGCGGGGAATCATCTCTCGCCCGATCTTGCCGACGCCGATCAACCCGAGCGTCTTCCCGAAAAGGCCATCGGCCTTACCGTATTCCTTTTTGTTCCATTTGCCGGCTCGGAGGTCGGCCACGTTGTCCGGGATGCGGCGATCCACCGAGAGAATCAAGCCGAACGCGAGCTCAGCCACCGCGATCGAGTTCTTCCCCGGACAGTTCGAAACGTAGATGCCTCGTCGCGAGGCAGCCACCAAGTCGATCGTGTTGACACCGGCACCGGCGCGAACGATCAACCCGAGACGGCCAGCCTCAATCGCGGCGGCCGACACCTTCTTCCCCCTCACGACCAGCACGTCAGCTCCGGACTCCGCCAGCTTCGCCGGCAGCGCATCCTCGCCCACACCCGCCTCGTGCACCACCTCGAACCCGGCATCCCTCAGTGTCCGTACCCCTCGATCCGGAAACTTGTCCGCGACCAGGATCTTCATGTCTCACGGCCCCCCAAAAAAGAAAATATGAGATTCACCAAGTCGCCGTAGTTTACGGCAAGCCGCGAAACCTGACAACCCCAACGCGGCGGAGCAGCAGGGCTGCGGCAAAGTCGAGGTGCCGATCTGGGCCTGTCCGTTCCGAACGAAACCGGTAGAGTAGGAGAACGGGCGATGCTGGACTCTAATCCGGACACGACCCGTTCTCCCCTCGTCGAACCGGACATGCAGGTTTCCCGCATCCGGCTCTCCCGGGATCTCTCGCCTCAGGCATTCGTAGGCAGTTGCGCAGTTGTGGTTTCACAGGTGGACCAGTCCCAGAGCGTCGAATAGCGCATAGAAACTCACCCCTTTCGGCAGTCGAAAGGGCCGCTGGCTGCGCCGTCTCAGGTGGTTCGCGAGACGGTATCGGACGTACCAGTCGATGTCACGGAAAGCCATCCGTGGATACCCGAATGAGAAGTAGTTGCCCCAGCCTTTCAGGTGCCCATTCAGCATTCTGATGTAATCGGGGATAGGCATGTAGTTCCATTTCGATCCCGTCAAGCCTCGCAAGACGGCCCGTTCTTTGTTCAGGGCTCGCTTCATTGGCATGACGTTCAGGTACTTCCTGCCAGTCCGATACAGATCACGGTCATACCGAAATGTGAATCCCAGAAAGTCCAGGCCCACTCCTTCTTTCCTCAGGTCTACCACCCGGGTCTTTTCCCGATTGATCTCGAGACCCATCCAGTTCTCGAGCTTCTCCTCGACAAACGCGACAAGCTTTGCGCTTTGACACCGAGCCAGTATCACGAAATCGTCAGCGTACCTGATCAGCTTCGCGTTGGCCCATCGCGCTGGTCCTCTGAGACCGTTGAACGCCTTGTCGAACCAGTGCAAGTACACGTTTGCCAGAAGCGGAGAGATGACTCCGCCCTGCGGCGTTCCCCTTCTCGAACGGCTGTAGTGGGGGGTTCCCCCCTTTCCTCCAGGTGTCTCCACGATCACGGCGTCAAGCCACATCCGGATCAGCTTCAGTACACTTCGGTCGGCTATTCGCCATTGCAGACACGCCATCAACCGATCGTGCGGGATCGAGTCGAAGGAATACACGACACACTACCCACATCCAGGACTCGGGCCTTCCAGCTACTGTGACGATCGTTCGTCGGCGCCATCCATTCG
>JACPPM010000134.1 GCA_016191015.1 Acidobacteriota bacterium
CGGGTAGACGAGCAGCCCGAGGCTCGGTGTTGTGATCTTCAGAGCCGGCGGCGCCGTGTCGACGACCGGCAGGATTGTGACCGAGACGCTGTCCTGCGCCTCTTTGTTGGCCACGTCGACCGCCACAGCCCGCAAGGTCGCCGCGGTATTCGCGGTGACAGCGCGCGGCACGTAGACGGCTTCGTACGGCGGTTCCACGTCGGCTGCGACGAGCTGATCGTCCACATAGAAGCGCACTTCCTTGACGCCGAGATCGTCGGAGGCATCGGCGCGGAACAGAACCTGCTCGCGGTAGTGCACCTCGGTTGCCGCGGCGGGGGCTGTCACCTGGACGGTGGGCAGCTGCGCGTCGGCGGGGACGTGGAGCACGATGCTATCGCTCGCACCGCCCTGATTCGTGGAATCGACCGCGCTGCCGACCACGATGATATCGGTCTCTGGCGCGGCCGTTGCCGGAATCGTGAAGACGAAATCGGCTTCAGACTGCGTACCGCTTGCCGTGCGGCTCAGGTTCACGGAGACACCCGTGCCGATGGCGAGGATCTTGGCACTCTGGAGCGCCACGTCGTCGCTGGCTGTGACATGGAAGGTGACGGACTGACGAGGCCTGACGGTGAGGTCGGCTGGGCCGGTCATGGCGACGACCGGCGGGTCGTCGCTCGCGATCGTGTAGGAAGCGGAGGCTGGGACGCTGCGATTGCCGCCGCGATCCTCGGCGACACCTTCGACGAGCATCGTATTGTTGCCACCCGGGATGTAGGCCGGCACGGTGAAGTCGAACGCCCAGGGCGATGCTGTGGCCGTCGCCCGCAGCTCGCTGTTGATGTAGTAGTAGACTTTCTTCACGTCGGTCGCGCCGTGGATATCCCCGGTGATGTGCATGGCGGTCTTTTCCTTGACAGCCGGTCCAGGCGGGGCGACGAGGCTGAGCACCGGGGCGACCGTGTCGGTCGTGTAGAAGGAGCTCTTGAAAAGCTGGGACATTACGTTGCCTTGGAGGTCGGTGTAGCCGGTGACTTCCATGTCGTAGCGGGCGTCCTGGTCGAGGTACAGATCGGGGCGGAACGTGAGGAGTGTGTTGTTGTCACTGAAGGACTTGATCCCAGACACGGGCGCACCGGCACCGGTCTTGAGCGTGAACGATCCGTTGACGATCAAGGCGGGATCGAGGGGCTCGCTGAAGTGGACGATCACGTAGGAATCGACCGGGATCTGGATCGCGTTCGCGGCGGGCTCGACGCTCGCGACGGACGGAGGCACGTTGTCGATCGTCGTTGCGCGGAAGACGAAATCGTACCAGAGCTTGTTGCCTGAGGTATCTTCGACCAGCGACCCGATCGTGAGGCTGTGGAGGGAGGCGCCGGTGAGGGCGCGCTGAGGCCTGACGGTCATCGTGCGGGCATCAGCGGCCAGCGTGATATCCACGCTCAAGCGGTTCCGGTCCTGGTAAAGCGCGACGTTGGGGGCGAGGGTCGACGCGTTCATGGGTTTCGTGAAGACCACGGTGAAGACGGTGTTGAGCGGGATATCGATGCTCCCGTTCGAGGGCGTGACGGACTCGATCAGGGGCAAGTCGGCGTCGAGGACCATCGTGCCGAAATTCGCGACTTGGCCGTGGGTGACAAGCGTTCCCGACGCCTTCACGGCACCGCTCCGGTTATATCCTTCGACGAATAGCGAGAACGCGCCCAGCGGGACCGTGGTGAGCTCGAACGCTCCCGAGTCCTCGACCGCCAGGTATCGCGTGTAGTTGGAGCCGCTCAGCCGCACCGTAGCCCGGGCGGCCGGGGTCGTATCCGGGTTCTTGACCGTCCCCTTGACGCTGCCGACCGCGTTCAGCGACAGGTCGATGCGGACCAAGTCGCCCTCACGGGCGACGTTTCCGGTGGCTGAGGCTCCGAGGCCCGTGTAAGGATGGCGCGCGTCGACTCGGACCGTGCCCTTGCGGATCCGCTCAAACCGGTACGCACCCAGTTCGTCGGTCGCCGAGTAGAACCACTCGCTGCCCATGTCGGATTGCGCTGAGAGAGTCATGGCGACGTCCGGCTGCGGCACTCCGCCGCCGTCCTTGACGAAGCCGGTGACCGTGCCGAGGCCCTCCATGACGATGTCGCCGTGGAACTCGTCACCGTGATACTCGATGTAACCATTCACTGTTCCCCAGCGGCGTCCGTTCTGTTCGACGGCGGTGAGCTTGAAGGCGCCGATCGGTACCATTTGGATGAGGTAGGTCCCGCCTTCGTCAGCGGTGGCTCGGATCGAGCGGCTGCCCGAGGTCAGGGTCAGGCCCGCAAATGAGACCGCCGTGACTCCGTCGGGCATATAAACAGTCCCGACGACAGAGCCGGTGCCGGCGGCCTGGATGTCGATGAGGTAGTCCTGTCCGTCGTAGTCGAGGCGTCCCGTGGCATGACCCGCTTGTCCTGTGCTCTTCTCTTCCGCGGTGAGCTCGAACGGGCCCTCCCCAACTTGGTGGAAGAGGAACCGCCCGTCGTCGTCGGTCATAGTGGTGACGTCATAGGGGAAGTTCCCGGTGTTCTTGAGCTTGACGGTGGCGCCGGCGATGCCAAGCGAGTGCGACCCGTCGTAGAAGGTCCCGGAGACCGTCCCACGACCTTCGAGGCGCAGGTCGAGCGGCACGTTTTCGCCGTCGCGGTTCACGCGTCCCCAGGCCTTGCCCTTGCGCCCGCTGCGCATGTCGTAGACTTCGAGCCGGAAATCTCCGACCGGGACGTAGAGGAACTGATAGCTGCCGGACTGGTCGCTGATGGCATAGCCGAAGGGATAGCTCGAGCGGTAGTGGTAGAGCGCAATCTGGGCGCCAGGGACCGGAGTTTGGCCGTCAACGGACAGCACGCGTCCATAGACGGTTGTCGTGGCTTCGAGGACGACGGTGACGGAGGTTTCGGCGCCGTTCCCGGTCAGGCTGCCCGAAGCGCCGCCGCCGCGATTGGTGGCGGAATCATAGGCGGTGACCGAGAGTGTATTCTCGGTGACATTGAAGAAGACGAAGCGGCCTTCCACGTCGGTGTTCGTGACGAACTTTTCCTGGGGGTATCCCTGTGTCATGAGCACGACGCGGGCGTTCTTCACGCCGGCGCCCGTGAGGGTCTGGACCTGCCCGCGCACGGTACCTTTGCCCTTGAGGCGGACGTCGAGAGCGACGGTCTGGCCTTCGAACCCCATCGAGCCGAAGGCTTGGGCCTTGTATCCATCGAGCTGATCTTCGACGGTGACGGTGAAGTAGCCGGGCGGCAGGAGGGAGAACTCGTAGAACTCCTCGCCTTCGACCGCCTCATAGAGAACTTGCGGCGGGAGGCCGCCGTACTGCAAAGAAACCTTCGCGCTTTTCACAACGCCCGCTTCCTCCGGATCCAGAACGCGGACGCGCACTTTGCCCTTCAACGTATCCCCGGGCTTGTTGAATACGAGAGGCACGGTCTGCTTTTCGCCGTGTGTTGTGAGGCGGCCGTGGTAGGTGCTTTCGGTCGGATAGAAGCCGCTCTTGGCGGCAAGTGAGAAGTCGCCGATGAGCACATTCCGGAAGGTGTTCGTGCCCTGCTCGTTCGTCGTCAGGTACATCTCGCGGCGATAGAGCCCGATGAACTCGTTCGGCTTGATTTCGAGGACCGGGTAGGAGAATTTCACGTCGGCCATGACGGGCGTCTTCCCGTCTTCGGCGAAAGTCTTGACCGTGATCTCGCCGTTCCCGCGGTAGTGGAGGTCCCGGACGATGAACTGTCCAGGGAACTGGATTGCGAAGTCGGCAACGCCGCCATCGCTGCCCTTGATGGAGATCAAGCCGTAGTTGCCTTCTTCCAAGTTGTCGAAGGCAAAGCCACCGGTGTCGTTTGTCCGCACGCTCCCGCGGACTCGGAAGAGCGCGTCATAGAGAATCACCTGCTGGCGCAGTGCAGGCTGGCCGTCACCGTAGAACATCCGACCCGAGACTCCGCCGCGGCGCTCGTCGATCTTGACAAACACCAGGCTGACGCGCATCACCTGCCCTTCAAACGCGATCGATACGCGAGCGTGGGCCTTGCGCTGGTTCACCATGTCCGCGGCGGTCAGATCGTACTGTCCCGGCGGGATATCGGCGAACTCGAACTCGCCCGAGGCGGGTGTCGTCGTATTGAGCGATGTGTTGTTCACATAGACGACGATGCCGGCGAGCGGCTGTCCGTCCGGACCGACGACACGACCTCGAATCGTGCCGCCGCCTTGCATCAGGATCGTCACATCCGGTGTCGTCCCTTCGATCAGATTGCCACCGGCGGAGCCGCCGGCCTGATTCGTGCGAGGATTGAGCGCATCGATCGTGAATGCGCCCAGGGGCACTTGCTCGAAGACGAAGGTCCCGTCAGCCGCGGTGCTGATGACCCCGAATACGCTTCCGGAGCGGCTCAACTTGACCTGGGTGGCGAGGGGACGGCGGGCCGAGTCGAGGACGCGGCCGCGGATGGTCCCGGTCTTTCCGCCGTAGAGACGGAGCTCGACGGTGGCCGTTTCACCAGGCGCTGTGAGCGCCAGAGAGAGGGCTCCCTGCGCTTGAAGGGTGGCCGCGTAGAGGCTGACGCGGCCGAGCGGGACGCCGCGAAGGTAAAACTCGCCGTTGGCATCGGTGCCGGCGTAGAGGGGCGCGCCGGCCGATCCGTCCATCACGGCACCCAGATCGCCGAGATTCTCGACGATTGCCTGGACCATGATGCCCGGGACGGGTGTGCTGCTGCCCGCCATGACGACACGACCTTGGACGGTGCCGGTCCCGCGCATCATGAGGTTCACGTTGAGGCGCTGTCCGTGGGTCCAGATCTTCGCCCTGATGCGTTCGAGCTTGCGATTGACTTCGTCGATCGCCGCCAATGTGAATGGCTTCTGGAAAATCTGCACGAAGTCGAACTGGTAGTTGCCCAGGCTGTCCGTGCGGGTTGTGCTCGTGCGGTACTCGAACGGTAGCGGTTCCTGGACCAATTGCATGAGGATGTTCGGCATCGGCTGGCCATCCGCGTCGATGACCTGGCCAAACACGATGCCGCCGTCGCTCTGGATGGTGGCTCTGACCGGGATCTCCACGGGATCGGGAGAGAGCGCCCCGTTTTTCCGATCCCTCAGCCCTGTCACCCTCACTCGGGATTCCACAAAAGGAGAGATCGGGCTGTCGACACCCAGGACCACGATGCGGGCCGAAGACTGGACGAAGGCGGAGAGCACGCGCTTGCCGGGGATCTGGTAGCGGGCGGCCACGTCCTTGGCCAAGGTTGAGTCGACGTCTCTGTTGAAGAAGAGAGCAACTGCCTGCCCGAGGGCGTCGGCGTTCGTGTCCTGGACGGCAGCGAGGAGCTGGAGCGGTGGTTCTACCACTGTAGTAATCTGACCCTGGACCTGCGCGTCGTCGGTGCCGTCGCCGTCCCAATCGAGACCCAGCACGAATTCCAGCGCGTCTTTGCGGGCGAGCACGTGTCCGAGCATCCCTGCGCGGCACTCGACGTTCTGGAAGAGCACCTTGCGATACCCCTGGGCGGCGTCCGGTACGATCAAGACCAGATTGAATTGCCCCACCGCGCTCCCGACGACCTCGATTCGATAGCCGGCGTCGCCGAGGCGGCCCGCGACGGCCAAGCCCGCGGCGGCGCCACTTTGCTCGCGGAGATCCAAATACTCTGCGAAGGGCACGTCACGGGTAGTGAGGCCGGTGGTGACTTCGAGGCGGTTCTCGAGCGCATCGACGAGGCGCAGATGACACGGCGGCTGGGCCGCGCCCGTGGTGAGGCCGGCCAGGAGGAAGGGCTCGCGGTAGGATGCGACGCGGGCGAACTGGTCGAGGTAGCTCATGAACCCGCGGCTCTGGATGGATTGATTCATCCAAGCGGCCAGGGTCCCGGCCATCGTCTCGCCCTTGGTCGTCATGCGCCTGAGCTGGTCAAACGGCATGTCGGAATTGCGATTGCCGAGCCAGTCGAGGAGCAGGATCGGAAGAGCGTCCTCCCATGACTCGCCGTAGTCCACGCGCTGGCCCGCGGCCGCAAGCTCATAGGCTCGCGTCTGCACAACGTTGCGCCGAATAAACGGCAGACCCACCGGCAGCACCTCTGGTGGCGTCACCGAGATGCTGTAGGCCTCGCCGAGGAGCATCATGGCGGCGTCCCGAACGTCGGCGGGCACGAAGGATGTGAAGGAGGGCATGACGAGCGTATCGGGAGAGAGCGGTATTCCGAGCTCGCCGACACCTGCCGTCAGAACAAACGAGCCTGTCAGGCTCCCCTCGGCGACGAATGCCGTCGCGGCCACCTTTCCGGTCTGGAGCGCCAGCATGTGGAACTTGCCGCTCTGGGATTCGCCGGGCTTGATGGTTTCGAACTGCAGGCGATCTGCCGACAGCAACCGCGCGCCGACTTGGCGGGTGGCCGGGAGGCTGAGGGTGACGAGGTTGGCGTCGACCTGTGAAGTGTTGGTCAGGGTCACGTAGAGATCGTATTCCTCACCTTCGCGCACGACCGAAGGATGTCCGAATGTGAGGGTGAGCTCGGGGTCGCGCACGACGACCATCCCGGTGGCGGAGCCTTTGACAGGAACGTCGCCGGTCGAGGGGCCACCCACGGTTCCGTGGAAATCGACCTTGACCTGGTGTGTGCCAAGCTTGATGCCTTCGGCGAGGAACTCGGCCTTGCCCATGAAGGTCGCAAGAATCACGCTCTGGTCGTCGGAGGTACCGATCTGGCCATCGGGTCCCGGCATGCGGACGGGGAGCGTGGTGCCGGAGAGGGTCGGAGGATTGGTGCGGGTCTGACGAAGACCAGTCGGGAGTGTGATCGTTGCAGTGAGGTCTTTCAGCTCAATCGAGCTGCCCGCGGGGGCGTTGTTGGCGACGATGAAGGTGATGCTGAAGAACTGATGGAGGAAGCCGACGTTGCCGTTGAAGACGAGCAAGCCTGAGAATGGATGCGCGGGCCAATCGGGCTCATCGTCGAAGAATTCTTTGAGCGGGTCTTCGAATTCGGGAATATCGAACTCGAAAGAAAAAGGATCCCACATGTCCTGCGGCCCGAAGTTGACCTCGAAGGGGTGTTCGGGCGTGAAAGGTGATGATGTCTCGGGCGTGAAATCAAAGTTCTGCGGTTCGCCGTTCGCATTGAACACTACGGGGAAGCTCATCGTCACCGGCGTGCTCTCGAGGAGGTAGCCTACGGAGAAGTCGTAAACGGTAAAGTTCTCATCCGTGAGGATGATGCCGCGATCGCGGATCTCCTGCAGGGTCAGCGGGCGCACTTCGACGGAGGTGATGACGACGTCGACGGCGTTGACGGACACATTGCCGGGCACGGCGCGCAGGAGGACCCTGTTGTCCTTCTCGAGGCGGATGTCGTCGAGCGTGTAGGCGCCCCTGAGGGGCAGCCCGGGCAGAGTCAGGGGGTGGCCGGGCAGAGTGGTGAGAACCATGGCACCGTTGATACCGGGTCCGTAAAGCGACGCCTTGACGAGCATCCCCGCCGGGGGCTTGGCAAGGCCGGCCGAAAAGACAGTCTGAACTTGCGATGGCACAGCCACGGGGACAGTCATCGTGGCCGGCGTGACGGTGAGACTCGCACCGAGGACCCTGAGCTGCTCTTCGTCAAGAACCGTGTCGGCGCGCGCGGGCTCGAGAAGCCCCGTGGCAACCAGAAAGTACCAGAAAACGGCCGCTGTCTTCTTCATCATCATGTCTCACCACCTGTTGTGATTCTCGGTGTCGTACATCTTCGGATCTCTGCAATCATTAGAAATATCGTTATGCCCTGCTCGGGCGGATCAGAAACGAAGCGCCATCGGTGAGCGCTCCCGTGCCGCGCGTGGGATCGCGTCAATGTGTGCTCCAAAAGCCCTCCGAGAATGCCCCGCAAAAGTCAGCTTCATTCGAAGCATGGATCATCTCAGAGACCTTTCCGCGACGGCGGTTGGCTGGTACAACGAATCGAGGCCGCACCAGGCGCTCGCCGGCAACAGACCCGACGATGTCCACCGCGAGGGTCGCGTCATCCCCTTCGCCCCGGACGATCGCTCCGAGCACAAGACCGTCCCGGCCGAGATCGAGCGAACACACATCGCCGAACCTCGCACCACAGCATGGCGCCTGAAGCGCTGCGCCTGATCTCCTTCGCCTCATATTGATCGGAGCTGCATTTCGAGGGTCGAACCGCGTTCAGATTTCCTCACGTTGACGCAACGCAGCATCAAGTGCGTCGCTGTGATCTGTCGGTGACCGCTTCCACCGTGTGTC
>JACPPM010000133.1 GCA_016191015.1 Acidobacteriota bacterium
AGCGCCGACACCTCGGAGCCCGCCTGCGTGAACCGGAAGATGTTGTCGATGAAGAGCAGCACGTCCTGCCCCTCTTCGTCACGGAAATATTCCGCGACCGTCAGGCCCGACAGTCCCACGCGTGCACGCGCTCCGGGAGGCTCGGTCATCTGCCCGTAGATCAGCGCCGTCTTGTCGATGACGCCCGACTCCTTCATCTCGAGCCAGAGGTCGTTGCCCTCGCGTGTCCGCTCACCCACGCCCGCGAACACCGAAAATCCGCCGTGCTTCGTGGCGATGTTGTGGATCAGCTCCATGATGATAACCGTCTTACCGACCCCTGCGCCGCCGAACAGGCCGATTTTCCCGCCCGTCAGGTACGGTTCCAGCAGGTCGACGACCTTGATCCCGGTCTCGAACATCTCGAGATTCGTGTTCTGCTGGGTGAGCTCCGGGGGCGGCCGGTGGATCGGATACCGCTTGTCATGCTTCACGTCGCCCATCTTGTCCACAGGATCGCCGATCACATTCAGGATGCGCCCGAGCACATTGCGGCCGACAGGCATGGTGATCGGAGAACCCGTGTCGATGGCCGTCATCCCGCGCACCATCCCCTCGGTCGGGTGCATGCTCACGCACCGGACGCGGTTCTCGCCGAGGTGCTGCTGCACCTCCACGATCACGTCGTGGTCGATGCCGCTTCCTTCCGCCTTCGGGATATTGATGGCGTTGTAGATGGGCGGGAGGGTCCCCGACTCGAACTCGCAGTCGACACAAGGACCGATGATCCGTACAACCCTGCCTTCACTCATGAAACCGATCCTCCCCCTTACAGCGCTTCCGCGCCGCTGGTGATTTCGATGATCTCTCGCGTGATCGCCGCCTGCCGCACCCGGTTCATGTTCAGCGTCAGGTTCTCGATCAGCTCGCCCGCATTCCGTGTCGCGGCATCCATCGCCGTCATCCGTGCCCCGAACTCCGCGGCCGCGGATTCCAGCAGCGCCCTGTATATCTGCACCTCGACGTGCTTCGGGAGCAGCTCGTTGAAGATCGCCGCCGGTTCCGGCTCGTAGATGTAGTCGATCGCCGTTTCGCCGTGCAGGTCGAGGTGAGCGATCGGCAGCAGGCGCTCAACCGTCACCCGCTGCTGCAACACGGACTTGAACTCGTTGTAGATAAGATAGATCGCGTCGAGGCTCCCGTCGGTGTATGCCGAGATGACCTTGCGGGCGATCTCGGCCGCGTGCCCGTAGTTGAGACGGCTGAAAATCCCAGGGAACTCGCTGCGGATGTTGTACTGGCGGCGGCGGAAGAAGTCGCGTCCTTTTCGGCCAACCAGATGCAGCGACAGCTCGTGGTTCTGGCGTTCCTCCAGAAACTCGATGGCGTGCTTGATGATCGTGTTATTGAAGGAGCCGCACAAGCCCTTGTCGCCCGTGATGATCATCAGCTCGATCTGTTCGTCTCCGTGTTCCTGCAGTAGCGGGTGCAGGGAGGCGTTGGCGCGGGTGGCAAGGCTGTTGAGCACGGTCAGCATCTGGCGGGCATATGGGCGGGCGTGCACGATGCGTTCCTGCGCCCGCCGGAGCTTCGCCGCCGAGACCATCTTCATGGCCTTCGTGATCTGCTGCGTCGATTTGACGCTCTTGATCCGGCGCCGGATGTCGAGAATGTTGGGCATCGGCTCTACCTGGCGACCGCCGCCGCTGCATCTTCGGCGAACTTCTGAGAGAACTCCTTGAGCGTCGCGTGGACGTCCTTCATGAGCTGCTCGTCAAGCTGCCTCTTCTCGACGATATCCTGGAGGATCCGCGGATGCGAGCTCTCGACGAAGGCAAAGAGCTGGTCCTCGTAGCGACGGAGGTCGCCGAGGGGCAGGGGGTCGAGGTAGCCCTGCGTTCCGGCGAAAATGATCAAGACCTGACGCTCGACAGGCAGCGGCTTGTACTGGTCCTGTTTGAGCACCTCGACGAGGCGGGCGCCGCGATTGAGCTGCGCCTGGGTGGCCTTGTCGAGATCCGAGCCGAACTGGGCAAATGCGGCCATTTCGCGGTACTGGGCGAGATCGAGGCGGAGCTTCCCCGCGACCTGCCGCATGGCCTTGATCTGCGCGCTGCCGCCGACGCGCGAGACCGAGTTCCCGACGTTGATCGCCGGACGCACGCCCGAGTGGAACAGATCGCTCTCGAGGAAGATCTGCCCGTCAGTGATCGAGATCACGTTCGTCGGAATGTAGGCCGAAAGATCACCGGCCTGGGTCTCGATGATCGGCAGCGCCGTCAGCGAGCCCTCGCCCAGCGCCTTGCTGCACTTCGCGGCGCGTTCGAGCAGCCGCGAATGGAGGTAGAAGATGTCGCCGGGATACGCCTCGCGTCCGGGCGGACGGCGCAGGAGCAGGGAGATCTCGCGGTAGGCCGCCGCGTGCTTGCTCAGGTCGTCGTAAATGCAGAGTGCATGTTTGCCGCGATCGCGGAAGTACTCGCCCATCGCACAGCCGGCGTAGGGGGCGAGGTACTGGAGCGGCGCCGGCTCGGAAGCGCTCGCCGCCACAACGATCGTGTTCTTCATCGCGTCGTAGTCTTCCAGGGTTTTCACCACCTGCGCGACGGTCGAGTTCTTCTGCCCGATCGCGACATAGATGCTGATGACCCCGGTCTTGCGCTGGTTGATGATCGTGTCGATCGCGATCGCGGTCTTCCCGGTCTGCCGGTCTCCGATGATCAGCTCGCGCTGACCGCGCCCGATCGGGATCATCGCATCGATCGGCTTGAGGCCTGTCTGCAGCGCCTCTTTCACGGGCATGCGATCGACAACGCCCGGCGCCAGCCGTTCGACCGGCATGAACGTGTCCGTGATGATCGGGCCCTTGCCGTCGACCGGCAAGCCGAGCGCGTTGACGACGCGCCCGACCATCGCATCGCCGGCCGGCACCTGCATGATCTTGCGCGTGCGCTTGACCTGATCGCCTTCCTTGATGATCGAAGGCTCACCCATCAGCACCGCGCCGACGTTGTCCTCTTCGAGGTTGAGGGCAAGGGCGAAGACGTCGTGAGGGAACTCGAGAAGCTCACCGGCCATGACCTTCTCCAGACCGTAGACGCGCGCAATGCCGTCCCCGACGGACATCACCGTGCCCGTCTCTTCGATGTTGATATCGGCCTTGTACCCTTCGAGCTGCTGCTGGATGATCCTGCTGATTTCTTCGGCTTTGATTTCCATCAATAAAACTCCCGGACTAAGTGTCGGTCAGAACGACGCGCACGCAACGAACGCCGGATTCTCCACACGTCACCCCTCAGCCAACTGCTGCCGGATGCGCTGGAGCTGCCCCTTCAAGCTGCCATCGTAACAGGTCGTGCCGATCCTCGTCACGATCCCACCCAGGATCGCACTGTCGAGCTTGTAGATAGGCTTGAGCTTCGAGCCGGTTATCCGGCTGAGCTCCGCTTCAAGCCGCTGGCGCTGTGTGCTCTTCAGAGGCACGGCAGTGGATATCTCAACTTCCACGATCTTCTGCCTCCGATCCCACTCGCGCTCGACCGCCTTCACCATCTCGCTGAACATGATGATCCTCCCCCGCTCGACGACCGCCATGCAGAATCTGTCGACCTTCTGCACGGGCTTCAAGATAGCCAGGATCGCGCTGAGGATATCGGCCTTCTTGGTCTTGGGGAAGGTGGGATGGAAAAGCGCGTCTCGGAGCTCTTTGTTGGAAGCGATCAGCGCATCGACCTTCTTGAGGTCGGACAGAGCCGGCGCGTACTCGGACGGGCTCGCCAGAGAGCTCAGGAGTGCCTTGGCATATCTGCGGGCGAGGATTTCGATGTTCATCAGTTCTTGCTGAGGTTCTCGAGGTAGGTGTCGATCAGCTTCTCGTGGCTGTCGTCCTTGATCTTTTCCCGGATGATCTCTTCGGCCTTGGCGACAGCCTCTCCGGCGACATATGTTTTCAGCTCGCGGACGGCGAGCTTCACGCGGTTCGAGATCTCCTTCTCGGCGCCTTCGACGATGCGCCGAGCGTCCTCCTTCGCCTCCTGGATCAGCCGTTCCTTCTCGGCCTGCGCCTCACGCTCAGCCTGCTGCCGGATCTGATCGATGTCGGCTTCCAGAGAGTCCAGCTTCGATTGGAGCGCGGTGAGCCGGCTGAGCGCCTCGTCGCGCGCCTGCTCGGAGTCCTTCAGCATCTTGCCAACCGCTTCACGTTTCTGCGCCAGAAAATCTTTCATGGGTTTGCGGAGAAGATAGACGAGGACACCGACAAGGATCGCGAAATTGATGTAGGGAGCAATCGTCGAAATGAGGCTCTGATGGTGTGCCGTGCCTTCCTCCGTGGATGCAAGAAGCGGCAGCTCGGAGAGCAGCACCAGCAGGAGCGAGGCGAATAGAGTGCTCATCCGCGAACGAAATACCCGGAGATCCGCTGTGCGATCGCCTGAATGCCAGTGGCCAGCTCGGCGCGTGCCCGGGCCTTCTGATGCTCGAGGTCCGCGGCTTGCCGGTCGAGAAGCTCCCGGACTTCCCGCTGCGACTTCTCCACGACCCCGTCGCCTTCCTTCTGCGCTTCGCCGCGGACACGGGCCTTGAAACTATTCCCTTCGCGACGGGCCTGGGCGATGGCCGACTGCAAACCGGCAAGCTGCTTGTCATGGTCGGAGAGAATCCGTGCGGCCTCCAGCTTCGGCCCCTCAACTCTCCGATTCCGCTCGTCGATGGCCGCGATGACGGGGTTGAAAAAGAGACGTTCGAGGATGAAAACCAAAGCCACAATGATGAAGATGATAATCAGCACCGAGCTGTCTATGTCGATCATATTCGCCTTACCAAAAACCGAATTTTTACCACAAAGAGGCGCAGGGGGTCAAATCGCGGGTCGAAGCCCTGAGCGAAGCGAAGGGGGCCCATGCGGGGCCGCACGCGGGGCCGCACGCGGGGCCGCACGCGGGGCCGTGAGGTTGGCGAGAACGGGAGAAAAACAAAAGGGGAGGCGCCAACCGACGCCTCCCCGCACCAGAAACGTATCGCTAGATCAGCACTTGATGATCCACATGAACCAGGACCAGTAGGTGTAGATGTAATAGGTGGAGGTGCCCCAGTACACTGTCGAGTTCTGATCCTCTGCGTAGAAGCTGTGATACCTGCCGTTTTTCACATAGCCGACGTTGTAGGTCCCCTTCTTCTTCGCCCAACCGACCCACTTGCCATCGATGGCCAACCAGACCTTGCCCCCGCTGATGCACCAGGTGCTCTTGATCTGCCATTTGATCAGGGTCTTCCCATCGGCCGTGTTCGTGATCATTTCGTGGCCGGGCTTTACGGGCTGTAATTCCGGCAGGGATTGGTCGGGTGGATCGATCGGCCGCGCGCCCGCCATGTAAGCATTCGCTCCGACCTGAACCGCCTTGCCCGGCGCCGCCGCCTCGGTGGGCAACGCCAGAATAGCCGCCGCGACAAGCAGCACCGGCAGCCACGCGAAAATTCTCCCCTTCATTTTGCCTCCCTGTTAGTAAATTAGCCTTCCAAAACGGAAATCGGCGCTGGATTGCGAGGACCCACACGGCACCTCATCATATGCCTTATCGGCACGAGCCCCTGACTCCTTTAGAGTTCTCTTCTCGTGATGATGCACGCCTCGCCATCCCCCCTCGCCGATGAACAGATTATTGACGACGACCCGGGTCTGGTCAATGGTCGCCGGTCACTTCTTTTCGATCGACGCCTTCAAGAGCGCGATCTCTTTTTGCAGGGTCGAGAGCCGGGTCTGGAGGAAACGGAGGTAGCCAAAAAGCACTACCCAGACAAAACAATAGGCTGCGAAAAGGTAGGTCATGATCTATTCCTTGATTGCAATGAGGCGATCCAGTTCGGCCAGGTCCTGCTCGGCGCGCCTGACGCCCGCTGAGAGGCGCGTGAGGATTGCGAACAGGATCGTGAAGACAGCGAGCGTGAAGAAGAAAGCGAGCCGCATCTGGGGATCGAGCCCGCTGCCCTCCCCGCCGGCGAAGACTGGCTGCGGGTGCTGCGTTCGCCACCACCTGATCGACATATACACGATCGGCACGTCGACGAAGCCAACGATCCCGACAACGGCGGCCAGCAACGCCTTTCTTCTCTCCTCTTCCACGAACCCGCGCAGCAACAGGTAGCTGGCGTAAATGAGCCACAGGACGAGGGTCGACGTGAGCCGCGCGTCCCAGGTCCACCAGATGCCCCAGGCCGGCCTTGCCCAGATCGGCCCCGTCACCAGAACGATCGTGCAAAAAATAACCCCGACTTCGGCCGATGCAAGGGCCAGGCGGTCGTATCGGAGATTGCGAGTCATGATGTAGGCAACGCTGGCGAGAAACACCATGAAGAAGGCCAGAAAGGCCACCCATGCCGACGGGACGTGGAAGTAAAAGATGCGCTGGACGTGCCCCATCGTCCGCTCGATGGGCGCGAAAAGGAAGATCAGGTAGAGCGATGTCAGCATGGCAAAAAAAAGGACATACGAGAGCGTGCTCCAGACCGTATCGCGTTCTCTCATAGAATCTCCCATCAGGAAGAAATCAGCAGCCGCTCCGGCGTGCTCGGCCTCACGGCAATCCTATTCCAGCACTTCGGGTGTCTCATGTCCACTCGCAGGAGTGGAGCAGGCACGGAGGCCGGCGACATCGGGACGCTGGAGGTCCATCATGATTGCTCTTCAAGCACAAACTCGAAGAGGATGTAGGCGAGGGTGGCGAAGACGATGTCGAAGACGACGATGAGTTTGATCCACATTGCGGCCCACGCGAGCGGTTCCCCGCGGATGATCGTTGAGGCGGCCTTGACCGAACCGATCACGGCCGGGATGTAGACGGGGAAAACCAGGAGGGGCATGAGGATCTCACGCATCCGCGCGCTCAAGGTCAGCGCAGAGAAGAGGGTTGATACGGCGCAGAATCCGAATGTCCCAAGACAGATCACGGCGAGAAACCAACCGAAGTCCGGAAAGAGGCTGAAGTTGAAAAACACGAAGAAAAACGGGAGAAGCAACGCCTCCTGAACCAATGCGAACGTGAAGTTGGAGAGCAACTTTCCGAGGAAGATCAGACCGCGATCGACGGGCATGAGGAGTGTTGAGTCGAGAGAGCCGTATTCCTTCTCCAGACCAAACGACCGGCTGATGCCCAAAGTCAGGCTGAAGGTGAAAGCGATCCAGAGCATCCCGCCGGCAGCCGATTTCATCTCGGCCGGACTGAACTCGAAGGAGAAGTTGAAGATCGTGAGCACCAGAAGCCCGAAAACGAACATCGGCAGAAGAGATTCGCGCGAACGAAACTCGAGCTTGATGTCCTTGCTGTAGAGCGAGGCGAGTTGTTTGAGCGGATGAGGAGCCATTAGCCGTTAGCTGTGAGCCCGAGCAGGTGCAGGGGCGAAGCCGGGGGGACGGTTGTAGCTCGTCCGCCGTGAACACACTCCCACTCTCTCACGTTTCCACTCTCTCACGTTTCCCCGCGAGCCCCATGATCCCCCGGTACGCGACTCTCCCTTCTTGCTCTCCGCCGTCATACGCGATCCGCCCTCGTTCGAGAATGACCGCGCGGTCGCACAGGGCCATCGTCCTTTCGTAGTCGTGGGAGGAGACCAGGCAGGTGCATCCACCCGACCGGAGTTGTATGAGTACTTCCGACATTCGCTCTGAGGTCCGCTCGTCCAGCCCGCTGAACGGCTCATCCCAGAGGAGGAGGTGCGGCTCGCCGAGCAGTCCGCGGGCAATTGCCGCGCGCTGCTGCCACCCACGGCTCAAACATCGTACCTCCGCATCGGCGTAAACGCCGAGCTCGAGGCGGTCGATGATTTCCCGCACGCGATCCGCGGGGACCGCCACGCCCGCAAGGTGAGCGAAATACTCCAGATTCTCTCGGACCGTCAGACTCGGATAGAGGCCGACGCCATGCCCGAGGAACCCGATGGCCGCTCTCTGTGCGACGTGCTTCCAGGGATCGCTCCCGAACACCATCACACTTCCAGAGGAGGGCCGCAAGAGCGCGGCGCAGATTCTCAGAAGCGTGCTTTTGCCGGCTCCGTTCTGGCCGAACAGCCCCACACACTCGCCGCGCGCGAGCGTCAGCGACACATCCTTCAAGGCGTACGATCGCCCGTAGACCTTGGTAACCCCGCTGGTCTGGAGCGCGTCCACGTGCGGTGTCAGCGCTTCTTCGTTTCCTGGTCCGGCAATTCGCGCAGGCCGAACCAGAACCCCAGACTGATCACGATCACCATCAGCAGGATCAACTCGGTGCGGTAGCGGAAGAGCGCAGGAGGATGCTCTATCACCTGATCCTCACCGTGAGGCGCCTGGTCTGCCGCCATCGACCCGGCAGATGCAGCTTCCCCTGCAAGAGACATTTCGAGAGCACCTCCCTTCGCCAGTGGCCCGCCCGCATACTCCGCGAACCCACTCTGACTCTCCCCCCTCGACTCCAGCCCCTCCGACTCCACCGCAATCGACGGCGGGATCACGAACACGTGGTAGCCCTCGACAGGATAGAAAAACTCCTGTCTGTACTCGAAACGGCCGGTGTAGGGAGCCTTGAACACGAGGCTGATCTGCGTGTGGCCGGGCTTGATCGGGTACTTCACGGCATAATGCCCGGTTTGTCCCAGCCGCGCCACTTCCTGAGGCGTCGGCATCTGTGACGTCGTCGCGGTCGCCGACTCGACCCGATCGAAGCCTGCCGGAAGTGCGAACTTCAATCCCTCGGAGCTCACCGTCCTCCCGGCGTTGTTCACGTCGAAGGTCAGGTCGGCTGTGATCGTCGAGGCGTCAATTCCGAGCACCAGATGGGGCAGCGACACCGTGATCTTGCTTTCGTCCGTGCCGACATCGTAGACCGTGATGGCCTTCTCGAGGAGATTGCTCCGGTCGAATGTGAACTGCGTGTTGTAGCGAACGTCTTTGTAGGTGACCTGAAGGAGGTACTGTTCAGCCGGCGCCAGGTCCGTGAAGTCAAAGGCTGCTCCCGGGTTCTCGCGCGACCCCACTTCGTCCATGCCTTGGCCGAGCGTCATCAGCACGGCTGTCTCCGGCGACACCGGCTGCCCCGTCGTTCCGTTCGTCACGCGGCAGCGCAGCTCCGCCGCATCCAGCGTGCACAACAGCAGTTGTCCGACGACGATACTGCCGCAGAGCGTCCGGAGTACTGTGAGCTCCCTATTCACGGATCTTCGCCCCGCACTCGTTGCAGAACCTGTTGGGGCGTGGATTGGCCGCTCCGCAATTCCCGCAGTACCACTTCCCCTTCGACGGTTGCGAACCGACCGGCTGCGAGCCGACCGGAGTGGCCTCCGCCGCGCTGTCCGCTTTCCCCATCCCGCTCCCGCCCGCGGTGGATTCGAGCCTCTTCTCGAGGGCCACCACTTCCTGGATCGACTCCTCCCGCAGACGCCTGTAGTCCCCCTCCGCAAGCCTGCCCATTTGGAATTCGGCATCCAGATCCACGATATTCTCGAGCACCTGCTCCCGCTTCTCCTGAAGGTACTTCTGCTTCTGGTCGGCGACGGGGTTCTTCCCCTGTTCCTGCCTGTCTCGAAACACGGGAATGAGCATGAATCCGAAAGTGCCGACGGCGAGGAGGGCGATCGCGAGCGCGGTCATTCGCGTTCCCTCGCGCGAAGCTCGTCCTCGATCCTCACGCGCACCTGATCCTGATCCGAGTCGGGCTGGGCTGGGCTTCCCGTGGCCGTCGCCGAGCGACGTTGAGTCCTCAGGAAAAAGTAGATGACCAGCAACCCGATGGCGATCATGACGAACGGTGTCACCCACGCCGTGATGTCGAATCCCTTGCCGGTCGGCGCTGCGAGGATCACGGGGCCAAACCGGTCGACCATGACCTTGATAATCGCGTCGTCGGACTCCCCGTTGCGGATGCGCATCTCGACCTCTTTACGCAAGGGGATAGCCGAGGGGCAGCCGACATGGTTGCAATCGGCAAGGCCCATCTGGCACCCGCACTGGCAGATCAGCGATTTTGTGATCTTCTGAAATCGTGCGGCCTGAGCCGGGTCGGTCAGATCCGACTTTGCTGATTGAGCCGAGGCCAAGCAGGCCAAAAAGAGCATCCATCCTGCCAGGAACAGGGTGCCTCGCCTCGCGCCTTTGAACTTTGAACTCTGAACTTTGAGCTCCCTAGGCACGCGAACGTCCCGTTCCGAGCTTGTCGGGCATGAGTGCGATGAGAGTGCCGAGCACGAAGAGGGCTCCGCCGAGCCAGACCCAACGCACGAGCGGGTTGAGATAGACCTGGATAATGGCCCGTTGCTCATCATCAGTCCGCCCGGCAAAGACGAGATAGAGATCCTCCTTCATTGTCGAGTGGATCGCCACTTCTGTAGTCGGCTGCTGACTCGCTTTGTACATCCTTCGCTCGGGATACATCATCCCAATATCGCGGCCATCCCGCAAGATCTGGAGACTGGCCTTTTCGGCCAGATAGTTGGGGGTATCGATTTCGTCGAGCTTCTGGCACTTGATCGTGTACCTCTTGAAGTGCGCCTCCTCCCCCGCCTGCAGATTTGCCTTCGATTCCGCGTTGAACGCACCACCGGCAAACCCGGTAAACAGCATCACGATAGCCATGTGAACAATGTAGCCGCCGTAGCGCCGCTTGTTCTTCATCGTCAGGTGGAAGACGGCCAACGGGAAATTCTCGTCCGTGTTCCGTTGGCGGGCCCGCGCACCCCGGTAAAATTCGAATACGATCGTCACCGCAACGAGAGTGCCGATCGAGAGCGCCATCAGAGCGTAGGTATCTCGGTAGCCGAGGATAGCGAGGACTGCAGCCACCAGCACGGCGCAGGAGACCGGAACGAGCAGATTGCGGCGGAGACTTTCGAGCGACGTCCGGCGCCAGGCGAAGAGCGGCCCCACACCGGTCAGGAGGAGCAGAAAGATCCCCACCGGCACATTGATGCGATTGAAGAAAGGCGCCCCGACCGTGATCTTGTGCCCCTGGACCGCTTCCGAAATGATCGGGAAGATCGTCCCCCAGAGAACCGCGAAGCAGGCCCCGAGCAGAATCAGGTTGTTGAAGAGGAACGAGCTTTCCCGCGAGATCACCGAATCCAGCTTGTTCTCGCTCTTGAGATCCGGCAGACGAATGATGATGAAGTACGCCGAAACGCTGATGATGACGACGAGAAAGACGGCGAAGTAGGTGCCAATCGAAGATTGCGCGAACGCGTGTACGGAGGAGACGATGCCGCTGCGCGTCAGAAAGGTCCCGAAAATCGAGAGGACGAAGCCGAGCGTGACCAGCACCATGTTCCACACCTTCAGCATCCCCTTGCGCTCCTGGATCATCACTGAGTGCAGGAAGGCGGTCATGGCGAGCCACGGCATGAGCGAGGCGTTTTCGACCGGGTCCCAGCCCCAGTAGCCGCCCCAGCCGAGCTCGACGTAGGCCCACTTCGCGCCGAGAATGATGCCCACGCCGAGGAACAGCCACGCCACCAAGGTCCACCGGCGCGTCGCCTGGATCCAGTCGCTGCTGAGCCGTCTCGTGATCAGCGCGGCCAACGCGAACGCGAAGGGAACGATGCACCCGACATAGCCGAGATAGAGAAGCGGGGGATGGATGATCATCGCCCAGTGCTGCAGAAGCGGATTGAGGCCCTGTCCATCAACGGGGGCGAACGAGACAATGCTCCCGTCCGCGTGCACCGTCATCAGCTCGTTGAACGGATTGGAGACGAAGACATGCAGCGTCGCGAAGAAGAAAATCGTCGACAGGAAAACCGTCGTGACGTATGGCATCAGCTCGGGGAAGCGCTTCCTGTTCGTCGCCACCACGGCTGTTCCATACAACGACAGAAGGAGGCCCCAGAAGACGAGCGATCCTTCCTGACCGGCCCAGATCGACGTGAGCTTGTAGAAGATCGGCAGATCGCGGTTCGTGTGCCCGGCGACGTACGCGTAGTTGAAATCGCTGATCCAGAGAAGATACAGCATCGACGCGGTGACGATGATGTACAGTGCCGCGCAGTTGTATACTGCCCTCTGCGCAATCGCCAGGAAATGTCTCGACTCCGGTCGGCGCCCGATCATCGCAGCTACCACCCCGAAGGCGGAGAAGATCAGAATGCAGAGCAGCGCAAAGCTGCCGATGTTGGCCATAAGGGGGTCCTCCTCGGGCTCAGAGCCCGGCTGGCTGCTGCGGCGGCGCCGGCGGGCCGCCGGTCGGAGCCTGATTCTGAGCCTCGTACTTCGAAGCGCACTTGGCCTGGAGGGCGTCGGCCTGGAAGTCACCCTGTTCCATGTACCGTCCCTCGACCACCACCTGCGCATGCTCGACGAAGGTGTCCGGCAGAGGTCCACTGCCCGTGTAGCAGACCCGCAAACTCTTCCCCTTCTGCGCAATCACAAAATCGACCTGACCCTCTCTCTTCTTGATCGAGCCAGGAACGACCTCGCCCGCGACCTTCAGTCGATATCGGTGCGCGTCATTCCCCATCGCGTAGAGCTCGTCGACGGTTTTATAGTATGCCTTGGCCCCCTCGAACCCGGTGGCCGCCAGCCAGATGATCGCGCCGGCAATGACCACGATCCCGGCCACGAACTTAGGTTTCATAATGCCTCCTGACCCCGGAACAAGACTATCAGATTAGCACCCGGCCCGCCGGGAATCAAGGATGCGCGGCAACCGCAGGTGGGGCACACAATCATGTGAGATTCACCGCCGAGACGCGGAGAGCGCAGAGGCGGACGACTCCAAGGCCGGCTCGGCGCTCTCGGCGTCTCTGCGGTGAGAGGAATGGCCCCGATCGTTCACTACGTCAGTATTTACCAAAAACAATGCCAGAGCCTGTGGGACCGGTAGCCGCAGGCTTCAGCCTGCGCTCCTATTTGCCATTGCCGGGGGGCGTGAGGCGCACCATCGAGATCTTGCGTTTGAGAACCTTCTCCACGACTATCCGCCGGTCGCCCAAATCGATCTCCTCTCTCTCTCTTGGGATGCGACCAAGCCGCGAGAGTACGAAACCGGCGATCGTGCTGAACTCCGGCTCTTCGGGAATGCCGAGGCCGAGGCGTTCGTTCAGTTTATAGATCGCCGTTCCACCATCGATAAGGGACGAGCCGTCAGGTTGTAGGCGGATGAGATCGCTCTCATCGTCGTATTCATCTTGGATCTCGCCGACGATCTCTTCGAGCAGATCCTCGAGCGTCACGACGCCTTCGATCCCCCCATACTCGTCGACGACGACACCCATGTGGACGCGTGCCTTCTGAAATTCGTTCAGGGCCTTTTCCACGGGCGAGCTTGCCGGGATGAAGAAAGGCCGGCGAAGTACCTTTTTCACATCCGGGTCCTCTCCGCGCTGGAGAAGCCCGAGGAGGTCCTTGGCGTGGGCAATGCCGATGATGTTGTCGTCGTGGCCGGCGTAGACCGGAATCCGCGAGTACCCGGACTGCACGATACTCTCTAGAATCCTCGGGTCCCCCGATGCGATGTCGACCATGGTAACCATGGTTCTCGGGATCATCACGTCTTTGACACGCTTGTCGGACATCTCAAGGATCCGCGAGAGCATCACCTTCCGGGCCTGCGCGATATCGCTCTCTTCCGCCCCCGTCTTCAATATCGACCGGAACTCTTCTTCCGAGAGCTTGTCGCTGATCCGCGCGGGGTCCTGGCCGAAGAGCTTCAACATGCCACGGGAGAACTGCGTGATGACGAGTACGAATGGGGTCAGGATCCACATCACCCCACGGATGGGGTGAAGCAGGAGATACCCGACGCGCTCGGGGTAGTGACTGGCGAATGTCTTCGGTGTGATCTCGGAGAAGATGAGCAGAACAATCGTGGCCGTGGCCGTCGCCAGGAAGATTGCCTCGGCGCTGTTTCCGAGCATCACACCGAAGATGTAGGTGGCCAGCGAGGCTGCTGCCGAGTTTACGAAGTTGTTACCCACCAACACCGATGCGAGGAACCGGTCGGGCTTGAGGCGGAGGCTTTTCAGGATCGGGGCCTTCTTGTCCCCGTGCCGTTCCAAGTGCTCCAGCTTGAACCGATTCATCGTGAGGATCGCCGTTTCGGAGGCCGAGAAGAAAGCCGAGAGAGCCAGCGAGAGCAGAAGCAGGAGGAAACTGGCGGTCAACACGGCTTTCTCAGGAATGCGCAGTCACGAACGAGATCCCGCGGCGGATGGGGGTCCGGCATCGAGCACCCAAGCTTCTCCCTGCAACCCCAGATTCGGACTCCGCACACAGCAGCGTCCCCCTCATCCCCAATCATGACCTCACCAGGCAGCAATCCGAAGTTCAACCTTCAAGACCCGCCGGTTCGAAAGCGGGGATTTGAACGTCGAACGTCTGACTATGAGCTCTTCGCGACGCCTGGCTGAGGATCTGTGACGGCAGCGATGTACGTCCTAGGCGTGCGCGTGAAGTCTGATTTTTGCTGTCCTCTGGCCCGCGAGGGCGTCATCGATCCTCGTCTCGGCCAGATTCTCGGACATCCGCCCGGCGACTGAGAGCTCCGAAACCAGTAGATACCGTGCCTTGTCCAGCATTCGCTTTTCCCGATACGAAAGCGCCTTGTTCCGGCTCAGGTAGGCCAGGTTTTTATAAACCTCCGCAACTTCGAAAATCGACCCGGTGCGCATCTTATTCGAGTTTTCCTTGAAGCGGCCTTTCCAGTTCTTGTGTACGTCCATGTCACGGCCCTTCAGAATGTCGATGACCCTGTCAACCTCAGCACCCTTAATGATCTTCCGTAATCCAACACCATCCGCATTCTCCAACGGAACCATCACCATCGTGTCGTTCGCAAGTATCCTTAGTGAGTAGAAGCACTGCTGCTGACCGAAGAACTCCCGTTCCTGGATCTCCTCGATCACCCCGATTCCGTGATTGGGATAAACGACCTTGTCACCTTTCTTGAATGTCAACTGTACGCCTCCCATTTCCTTGAAATCTCGGGGGTATTATGCCACGAAATCCGACCCCCGTCAACATTGGCATTCTCCCCGCATGTGTCAGCTCGGCCCGTCCACCCGTTCTATCCAACTCTGTCAGACCGACAGAATTCGGACGATCAGTGCATGAATTCAATAACTTACGCGGAAGACAAGGGGTCGGGGGTCCCCCGGTGAACGCCATGTCGCGATCTGGGCCTCAAAGCCCTGTAATACGCTGCATCGCCTCGGACGTCCATGACATTCCATCCGGTTCACGCAATCCCTGGCTTCGTTGGCGTGTTGCCTCGCCAATGAGTTAGAATGGGCAGCCGCAGAGAGTTCCGTGAACACAAATTGAATGGGCAACAAGGGTCGACGCTTCCTGACTATCCGGGCCCGCCTGTTCCTCCGGCAGGGGCGATGTGGCATGCTCCTCATGCTGGCCTGGGCCGGCTTTGGAGCCCTTGGCTTTCACTATTTTGAAGGCGAGCCCTTGCGGAAGGCGATCTTGGACGCCCTGTACCTCGGGGCTCCCCGCGGTTCCTTCTGGGATCTCTACTCGTTCTGGGGGCAATGCGTGCTCTTCGGAATCGTGATTTCGGTGTTCCTGTTCCAGGCCATGCAGCAATACAACCCTCAGGAGGGATGCAGGATGCTCGCGAGAGAGATGAGAGACCACGCCATCGTCGTCGGCTACTCGCACCTTGGAGCCAGGATCGTCGAGCAGTTCCGGGCCGAGAAGCGTCCGTATGTGCTCGTCGACCGTGATGCGACTGTGGTCGATGACCTGGTGAGGGCCGGTGAGCCCGTCATCGTTGACAATGCGAAGGAGGACAGCACGCTCGAGGAGGCGGGAATCGACCGGGCGGTCCTGCTCGTCGTGGCATCCAACAACATCGAGACGGCACTGTTGGTCACGAAGAAAGCGCGCGAGCGCAACAAGCGGCTCCAGATAGTCGTCCGCTGCTACCAGGACGAATTCGCGGAGATCCTGGAGGGACTCGGGGCCGATGAGGTCATCTCGAGCTCCAAAAGCGCTTTCCGGGAAGTCGCCGGATTCCTGCGGCCCAAAGGCTGACGTGTCGGATCTCTCATGAAAAAGTCTGGAGTCGGGATTTCCGCGGAGTGTCAGGAGGATGTCTCCGATCGCAGGTCAAGACGATCCGAGCCTATAGACCGGAGGCGCGCGCTACGCGTCGCCGTCGCGGCGGCTACGGCAGCAGGCGATCTGCTCCAGAGCCGCTTCGGGCGCAAACAGACCGTGCGGCACAAGGGAACGATCGATATCGTGACGGACATGGATCACCGCAGCCAGGATCTCATTCTGGGTATCATGAAGGAGGAGTTCCCGGAACACGACACCCTGAGTGAAGAGATGCCGCCCGCGAAGCGGCAATCAAAGTACCTTTGGGTCATCGATCCGCTCGACGGCACCACCAACTACGCTCACGGATTCCCGATGTACTGCGTGAGCATCGGGTTGATGAGAGACGATCGTCCGATCCTGGGAGTCGTCTATTGTCCGACGATGAAGGAGTTGTTCACGGCGGTGCGAGGTGAAGGAGCGCGGTTGAACGGCAGCAGGATCAGGGTGTCGCGGATCTCGAGCCTCGATCAGGCATTGCTCGCCACCGGGTTTCCGTATGACATCCGCACGAGCCGCGACAACAACCTCGCATACTTTCGGCAGTTCGCGCGGTCGGCCCAGGCCGTCCGCCGCGCCGGCTCCGCCGCCCTGGATCTTTCCTACGTGGCCGCCGGGAGGTTCGACGGTTTTTGGGAGATCAAACTCAAGCGCTGGGACATCGCGGCGGGAATTCTCATGGTCAAGGAGGCGGGCGGACACGTCACGGATTTCTCCGGCGGGGAGGTCGATTTCGAATATCCACGCGTACTCGCGAGCAATGGGCGGTTGCACCAATCCATGCTCAAAGTACTGGCGACCACGAGAGAATGAAGGATTGCGCCCGGCAGCACTCAGCACTCAGCACTTGAAACCACCTGCCGTTGACATGAGGGCGCCCGTCCTCTAGATTTCATGGCATGCGGAAGGTAGCGAGGCGATGGAAGCGCCAGTACCACGCACTGGAAACAGGTCGTAAATGAAAAAGGAGAAATGTGACTCGATGAGCAAGAAAACTATCCTGGCTGTCGCGTTCGCGATTGCGTGCGCATATTCAGCGCCTTCGATTGCAGGTGAGCATCCGGCTGAGCATCCAACCAAGAAGCAAGTTACCGTCGGTGACGTTGCGGACGGAATCAAGAAACACATCGCTGAGGGGACCAAGGCCCAAGGTGGTGTCTTCAAGGTGAAGGACGGAGACGGCACTCTGTCGCTCACGTTGCTCAAGGTCCATGATGACAAGCTGGCGATTCTGGGTCCCGGTAACTTCTTCGCATGTACGGACCTGAAGGGCGAGGATGGAAACACGTACGATGTGGACTTCTTCCTGACGGGCGAACCAGGTGCCATGAAGGTTACCGAAACGAATGTGCACAAGGTGAACGGCAAGCCTCGCTACTCTTGGAAGCAGCAGGACGACGGCACATGGACCAAGGAATCAGTGTCCATGTAGCTGGTCGAATCCTGATCTCTCTCATCGCCACCTCGGCCTCCCTGTTCGCAAGCGGGCTGGGGGCCCCGGCATTGGCCTCGCCTGAAATCGTGCGGGGGGCTGACCGGTTCGAGTTCACGTACAAGGTGACGCTGCCGGAGATCAAGGGAACGGGACGGCTCTGGGTACCGCTCGCCGGCTCCGACGCCTTTCAGACGGTGGAAGTCGAGAAGGTCTCGGCTCCTGGTGAGTGGAAGCCTCTGACAGACCCTGACTACCAGAACAAGATCCTGTATCTGGCCGCAGGGCCGGCGGAGAGCGGCAAGGTGCTGGAGGTGCGGTACCGGGTCACCAGGCTGGAGAAGGAGGCGTATCCAGCCACGGACGAAAGCAAGCTGCGCCGTGAGCTGGGAAGTGAGAGGCTCGTGCCAGTCAATGACAGATTCCGGGAGATCGCGACCGAAGCAACAGCCGGAAAGCTCACCGCGCTCGAACGCGGTCGCGCTCTCTACCTGCACGTGCTCGACCGGATGCGATACGACAAGACCGGAACGGGATGGGGCAATGGCGATGCCCTATGGGCGTGCGATTCACGGACCGGCAACTGCACTGATTTCCACTCGTACTTCATCGCTCTCGCAAGATCCATCGGGATTCCCGCGCGGTTTGCGATCGGCGCCACGATACCGGCGGGCAAGACCGATGGTGAGATCAGCGGATACCACTGCTGGGCAGAGTTCTCTGCCGATGGACGATGGATTCCGGTCGACATCAGCGAAGCGGACAAGCACCCGGAGCTGGCCGAGTACTACTTCGGACATCATCCCGCGAACCGCTTCGAGCTCAGTCGAGGACGCGATCTGGTGGTCGAGCCGGCGCCGACATCGGGCCCGATCAACTTCATGGCCTACCCGCTGCTTGAGGTTGAGGGCAAGGTGATCAGGCCGGAGACTGTCTTAAGCTTCAGGCGCGTCGAGGAGCACCCATCGATGTAGGATTGGACGGACAGTGCCAGTCTTGCGTATACTGGGAGTCTATTTTTGTTAGTGTGTGAGGAGGAAACCGAGAATGAAAAGCGCGTTGATAGTTCTGAGCCTGATGGTGCTGCCCGGGCTTGTGCGAGCCGACTGCGGCAAGGCCGGCGAGAAGAGCGGCGAAAAGGCCGGCTGCTGCATGAAGGGATCGATGGAAGCCAAGAGCTGTTCGCATGGCAGCGAAGCCAAGGGTGCAATGGGCACCGGACTCTCCGACGAAAACTCCAAGAAACTGTCGGACATGCTCCAGTCGGCGAAGGAAGTGGAGCTGACCGGCAAGGTTTACTGCGCCATGTGCGATCTGAAGACGGCCGAGCAGTGTCAACCGGTTCTCAAGAACGGCGAGATCGCCTACCTGCTCATGATGGGACCCGAGACGATGAAGCTGAAAGAGGTCGGGGACCACGGCAGCAAGACGATGAAGGTCAAGGCAAAATCGGCGGATCTCGACGGCAAGACGTACGTGCAGGTCCTGAGCTTCGAGGAAGTCCAGGAGAGGCCTGCCGCATAGCGAAACCGGCCTGATCTACGTCAGGGAAATAATCTTCGGCGCTCAGCGGACCACTCCTCGGAGACGGCTGCTGAGCGCCTTCTCACTTTTCGAGAGTCGCGAAAACGCGGACAAGACCGCGTCCGGGATCAACCGAGTTGGAGCCGAGAGGGTCCTGACGCGGCGGAGCCGCGCGTGAGAGCGTGGAGCGTGGAGCGTGAGAGCGTTCTTCCGAATCATTCTGATCATCCGAGGCGGCCGCTCCGTTCCTGCATTCCTCCCTTCCTGCTTTCCAGAGAGGGGTCTGGAAGGTCTCGCCCACTCGAGACTCTTTGCCATTTCGTGTCAACCCTCAACTTCGTAAACACGACATTTCCTGAGGAAGCGATGCCATGAAGATTCTCACTGCGGCTCAGATGCGCGCGGTGGACCGGCGCTGCATCGAGTCCATGGGCATTGCTGGCTTCACCCTCATGGAGAACGCGTCACTCCAGGTCTATGCCGAGCTTTGGAAGCGCTGGCCGGACCTGGAGCTGAAGCGGGTTACGATCGTTTGTGGAAAGGGCAATAACGGCGGCGATGGGCTCGCCACGGCCCGTCACATCTGCTCGCGCGGCGGGCAGGTCCGCGTCATCCTGCTGGCCCGAACCGGCGATCTCAAAGGCGACGCTTTGACCAACCTCGACGCCGCTCGCGCGGCAGGGGTTCAGATCTCGGAAGCCACGGATGAGGCATCATGGCACGCGGCGTGGTCCGAGGCTCCGCCGGAAATCGTCGTCGATGCCCTTTTCGGCACGGGTCTCGCGGCCCCGGCCACCGGGATCGCCGCGCGTGCGATCGAGGAGATCAACAGCTCGGGGGCCTGGGTCCTGGCGATCGACGTCCCGTCGGGATTGTCGAGCGATACTGGCGAAGTGCTCCAGCCTTCCGTCCGCGCGAACGTGACCGTGGCGCTCCAGTGCCTGAAGCTCTGCCACGCGGTTCCACCTGCCTGTGATCGCTGTGGCGACGTCGCACTCGTACCGATCGGCATCCCCGCCGATGCGCTCGAAGATCCCACCCACCGGATCGAGATGCTCGACCCGGGCGTCGCATCGTGCCTGCCGACGCGCCGGCGCGATTCGCACAAGGGTCACTACGGGCACGCGCTTGTGGTCGCCGGGTCGATGGGCAAGACCGGTGCTGCGGTCATGACCGGGATGGCCGCCTACCGCGCCGGCGCCGGACTGGTCACGGTGGCCACTCCTTGGAGCTGCCTCCCGATCGTCGCATCCGGTGCGGCCGAGATCATGACCGAGGCGCTCCCGGAGACGGTCGACGGCACCATCGACCGGAAGGCGGCTGAGCGTGTGCGGGACCTGGCGGGCGGGCGCGACGTGCTCCTGATCGGCCCCGGGGTGACCACGAATGCATCCACCGTGGCCGCCGTGCGTGAGATCATCCGTACGCGGACCTTGCCCGTCGTGGTTGACGCGGACGCGATCAGTTGTTTTGCAAACGACTACCAGCTCCTGAAAGCCGCGCCGGAAGCGCCACCGGTGCTGATCACGCCCCACCCGGGGGAGCTATCAAGATTGCTCGGGAAGAGCATCGGCGAGATCCTGCGCGATCGCGTCGGGATCGCTTCTCAGGTCGCCTGCGAGTTGGGCCTCTACGTCGTCCTCAAAGGGTATCGCTCGATCATCGCGACACCCTCCGGCGACGTGTTCATCAATCCCACCGGCAACCCCGGCATGGCCACGGGCGGGTCGGGAGACGTTCTGACAGGGATCGCCGGCGGCCTCCTCGCTCAGGGCGTCCCCCTGCCGCAAGCAGCCAACTTCGCGGTTTACATCCACGGGCTAGCAGGAGACCTTGCAGCGCGGGAGACCGGCGAAGTGTCCCTGGTGGCCACAGACTTGCTCCGGTTTCTCCCCGCGGCATTCCGGACGGCGGCAGCCGCGGTTCCAAGCCCTTCGTGATCAGCGGCAGTCGGGCCGACACGAAGGCGCTCGGCACCGCAATCGGGTCGCGGCTGCGGGGCGGCGAGGCCATCTTTCTCTATGGCGAGTTCGGCACGGGCAAGACTGTTCTCACCAAAGGCATCGCCGAAGCGCTGGGCATTCCGGAGGGCGAGGTCACGAGCCCGTCGTACACGCTTGTCCAAAGCTACCGCGGTCGCCTGGTGCTCATCCACGTCGATCTCTACCGACTCAACAACGAGGCAGAGATTACCGAGCTCGCGCTCGACGAATTCCAACGCCCCGACACCGTGCTGGTCCTCGAGTGGGCGCAGCACTGGCCCCATCCAACCATCACGCCAGACATCCGCATCGAGCTCACACACCAGGGCGGCGATTCCCGCCGCATCACGATCCAGCCTGAAATCGCAGATGTGTAGTCTCTTACAAGTTGCGTGTTGACACGAAATGGCAAGAAATTTGAGGCGGCTAGATCTTCCGATCTCCTCTCAGGAGAGCAGGAGGGGAGGAATGCAGGAACGGAGCGGTCGCCTCGGCCGATCGAGGTGGCTCGGAAGAACGCTCTCGCTCTCCACGCTCCACGCTCTCACGCGCGGCTGAGACGCAACCTTTCTGGTTGCGGCTCAGCCGCGTTGGGGCGATCCGTCTGCGCCCTCATTCTGGTTGATGACTGGGTCTCCTGCCTCCGGCCTCCAGCCATTCGACATCGGCCATGTCCTGAGTGCGCCCGGCTGCAAGCTTGTTCTGGATCAAATGGGTCTTGGACAACACCGCGACGGGTTGGTCCACAAACTTGGTCAGCATCCGGGCAGGCCAGGCTTCTGCAAAATCCACCCCATCAATCGCGGTCATCACATCAATCCGCACAGGAGGCACACCGATCTGGAACACAAGGCCGGGCGTAGTCAGGTCCGCTTCGGTCAGATCGTGCAAGGGGGCGCCAAACGCCCGCAGGGCTTCGAGTACGCGTCTCGCGTTCTCAGCCTCAGGTCGTACCCACACATCGAGATCTTTCGTGGCGCGGACATGTCCGTGCGCAGCCAATGCGTGCGCGCCGACCACCAGATACTCAACGCCCTGGGCGTTGAATTCGGCTAACAGATCTCTGAAGTCGCGGTTCACTGGGTTGGTCTCTCTGCCAGGCAAGGCACAGAAGGGTTAGCTCCCACACGGCGTTGATCCGTTCCTCCGGCGTGGAGCTCTCCGCCTCACTCTCCTCCGGCAACGCGGCGCCCTTACGGATCACACGGCTCGTGACGTCCTTGCGACGAGACGGGGTTTCCATAGCTGCAGCTATTGTAGCGCACCGCAGCGCGAATGTCCGCGTCGAATTCGCGCATGCGGGTGGTGCTTCCCGCCACTGATGTCCCTCTGTAGACACCGCCCTCGTATGTTCCAAGAAACACGGTGCTCGGGGCGCTCGATGAGTCGATGGCTATGCTCAGGACAGTCTTGATCCCGAGGACATCATTGGCCTGCATCCAGGTGGTACCGGAATCGGTGCTCACGAAAACGCGCCGAGTGTCAACGCGGGGGCCGCGAGCGGGGAATCAGGGTACCATCACCGAGTGTGTGAAATGTCGACGATCGTTGACGACGCCGGGCGCGGCTGAAGTATCATGGGCAGAGGCGAGGTGAGGGTGGGGACGAACGAGCGACTTCAGGGTTCGGGACGGACGGGGGTTCCCCTCGCACGGGTGGCCGCCTTTCGACCGCGGTATGAAGCAGTGCTCCGAGCTCGGCCATGCGCCGACTACTCAACCGTGCCGGCGACGAGTCCGCCGGAGAGGGCCTGAATCGGCTCCACCGTGCATTCACGCGAGTCCGTGTCCCACGGGATCCGCGTGCAGCGCGCCAGCGACCAGTCGCTCCTGGTGATGTTCGACCAGAGCCCTTCACCTCGCTTCCGTCCTCAGGTTGCGCGATTTGCGCGAACGCTCATCGAGAAGCGCCCTCAACCTCTCCTCGACGCCATCCCCGCATATGCGACGGTCCTACTGATCTTCGACCCACGAACGACGCGTTTCCGCGAAGTGGAAGAGCTGGTCGAGCGAACGCTGGAAGAGATTGACGGTGCCCCCGAACTGGCCCCGCGCGAAATCATCATTCCGGTTAGCTACGGAGACCGGTACGGACCCGACCTCGAGGATGTCGGCCGGATCAATGGTCTGGCCCCCGAGGAGGTGATACGTATCCATTCGAGGGGTTCCTACCGGGTCTGCTTCCTGGGCTTCTCGCCCGGCTTTCCTTACCTGGACGGGCTCGATCCCGCGATCGCCACACCTCGGCTGTCGACGCCGCGCACCCATGTCCCGGCGGGAAGCGTGGCGATCGGCGGGACCCAAACCGGCATCTATCCGCTCGATTCTCCGGGCGGTTGGAGAATCATTGGGCGCACGGCAGTTCGATTGTTCGACTCCAGTCGGGGTCCCGCGACACTCCTCGACATCGGGGACGTTGTCCGGTTCAGAGCTGTAAACCAGGTCGAGCATGCACGGGGTTCGAATGGTCTCGAACAGAGTGCCGGATGAAAATTCTCAAACCCGGATTCCTGACAAGCATACAGGACGCAGGCCGCTGCGGGGTTGCCCACATGGGCGTCGCGCGCGGTGGCGCCGGTGACGCGATTTCGATGAGGCTCGGCAACCTCCTGGTCGGCAACGACGAAAGCACGGCTGCCATCGAGATGACTCTCGTCGGTGGAACTTTCGAATCCGAGGAAGATGCGGTCATCGCGATCACCGGGGGAGACTTCGAGCTCAGGTTGGATGGCACCGCGATCCCGTTGTGGACATCCCAGCAGATCAGCGCAGGGCAAACATTGAGTGTCGGCCCGGCGCGTTCGGGGGTACGTTGCTATCTGTGCATCCGAGGCGGAGTCGACGTGCCGCTCGTGCTCGGCAGTGCTTCCATGCACTTCCCCGGCCGATTCGGCGGCCTGGACGGACGGGTGCTTGTCCGGGGCCAGGTGGTTCCTCTCCGGCACGTCCAGAACGCGGAGACCGGGTCCACCCCGTGGCGCGTCAGGCCGGACCTCCTGTCTCGCCTACGACAGAGGGCACCATTCCGAGTGACTGAGGGCCCGCAGCATGGCGGCTTCGAACCTGAGGCCTTTGCAACCCTCACATCCTCAGCATATGAGGTTCTTGAGGATTCCAACCGGGTCGGGCTGCGCCTCCGCGGCCCGCAGCTCCGGGCGGTCTCGACAGCCGACATGCTCACCGAGGGAGCTCCAATCGGAGCCATTCAGGTTCCCCCGGACGGCCAGCCGATCATCCTCTTCGTCGACCAGCCCACGACCGGCGGATACCCGAAGATCGCAAACGTTATTTCGGCGGACATCCATCGTGTGGGGCAGCTCAGGCCCCGAGATCAGGTGCATTTCGAGAGAGTCTCGTTCGCCCGCGCGCTGGAACTGCTGCAAGAACTGGAAGCTCTGATCGGCCGACACGCCCTCGAGCCCGCCTGATGTTGCCACGGGGGTCGCGCCCAAGGCTACGGCAAAGTCCCGGAAACCGCAGATTCCACAGATTGACTCGCAGATGTCACAGATGACTTCGCGCCGGCCCGAGAATGAGGAGGAAGTTGCTCGTCGGTTGAAGGCTGGACGAATCTGCGTAATTTACGCGGAAATCTGCGCCATCTGCGGTTTCGCACGGAACAGACACGCCCAGATCGGCACCTCGACTTTGCCGCAGCCCCGGGGTCGCGCCGGCGTGTCATTGCCCACTGTGGTATAATGCAATCACCTTTCACCTGAGAAAAAAAACGTGCTGACAGCGCCCACATGCAGGTCCGTGTGGGCGGGGTCACCAGTTCACAGCTTCCGGGTGCTATCGCTTCACGAGCGGCGCCGGAAGGGATTGGCGGAGCGGTTGCGGGACGTACGACCGGGTCGTGAACCGAAGAGAGTGTCTGATGAAGAAAGTCCTGCTCATCGCGGATGACGAGGAGTCCGTCCGCGAGGCGATCGCGTGCCTGGTTGGAGCGATGTACAGGAGCAGGGTCGAGAGCGGAGAGCTCGAGATTCAGACTGTGGGAGACGGGGTGGAGGCCATCGCGCTCGCCAGCAGAACTGCGCCTTCGCTCATCCTGATGGATGTGAACATGCCACTGATCGACGGCATCGAAGCTTTTTACAAGATCAAGGATAACAACGGCAACGTTCCCGTCAACACGTTCCTTCTGACGGCCTACTCGACGGATGGTACCGTTCGGGAACGGGTGGAGCAGGCCATGACGGATGGTCTACTCGGCTGCCTTTCGAAACCCATCGGTGCCGTCGATCTCGCGAGGATCATCGACGAGTATGCGTTCGGATCAGGCCCGTCTGGCGCGGGCTCTGCTAATGGGGCCTGAACCCGTGTCGGTGGAGAAAAGCGACGAAGCGTCCGTAGTCATCGCCCGATAGATTGAAATAGGAGGCCAGAAGGCTGAGCTGTCCGCCCGAGCTTTCAAAAGCCTTTTCCAGAATGAGGGAGACATCCGTGCGCGTCAGCTCCCGGCGTTTGAACGGCATGTAGACTGCATCCCAGAAGGTGCGCCCGCGAGATCGGACTTCGAAGATGATCTGCTCGGTGCGATCGAGGGCAGGCCGCTCAGCGTGGTCGAACTGCAGATCCGATGCCTCGATCATGTCGCCGTTCGCCATGACACTTGCTCGTTTCAGTACGTTCTCCAGCTCGCGAACATTGCCATGCCATGGGTGCGCTTCGAGCTTTGCAATCGCGCCCCCGGCAAGGCGCTTGGCAGGAAATCCGTTGCGTTTCGCGAAGAACCACAGAATGTACGTGGCGAGATCGGATATATCCCCCTGACGCTCTCGAAGGGGTAGAATGTGCAAGCGGAAGACGCTGAGACGGTAGTAGAGATCGGCTCTGAAGTGCCCTGAAGGAGAGGCGCTCAGAAGGTCCTTGTGCGTCGCAGAGACGAGGCGGATGTCGACGCGGGTGGATCGCTGGTCGCCCAGCCGTCTCACTTCGCCGGTCATCAGTGTGCGGAGAAGCAGGGTCTGCAGCTCGTGGCTCATATCGCCGACTTCGTCCAGAAAAAGCGTGCCACCGTCAGCTTCCTGGCAACATCCGTTCTTGTCCAGGATCGCGCCCGTAAAGGCTCCGCGACGATGGCCGAAGAATTCGTCCAGTAACAGATTCTCGCTCGGCGCCGCTCCGCAATTCACCGAGACGAACGGACCGGTGCGGCGGGGGCTGAGGGCGTGGAGCGCCATTGCGAAGATCTCTTTTCCCGAGCCGCTTTCCCCGGTGATCAACACAGGCTCGTTCAGCCGCGCAAGACGCTCGACCTCCTCCTGCAGATGAAACATCCTCGGGTGACGGCCGATGATCACAAGCTGTCGGCCATATGCCTCCAACCCCTGCTCGATCTCGTGGCGGTGCAAGTAGTAGCCGGCCAGCCGGGCGAGGTCCGCAAGCCGTGGATCTTCTCGTCCTCCTGCCGGGGCGATGAGGAAACCGACGGGGCGCTCCAGGATCGGGCAGGAGATGATCCGCATCTCCGCGTGCGCCTGAAGAAGGCGCGCCGCCTCCCCATCCCCGAACTTCGCCGTCGAGATCGTCTCGTGACCCGTCCCCTTCCAAATCGTGGCCGCGACATCTTTCGAGATGCTCTCCCGGCCGCCCCTCCCTTCGATCCGGGCGACCAGCAGAGCCGAAGAGGGTACATAGCAACCAACGGGACCCTCCCCTGCAACGTGCTCCATTATTCTGAGCAAAACACCAAGGAAGCGATCGAGCGGATACAGCTCGAGGAGATCCGGGAAGGCGGAAATCAACGGGAGGATATCGTCTTCCTGTCCCCCCACTGCCATCTTGCCTTCTACTATACTACGATCGCGGCGTACCTGCTGCGGCATATCGGCGAGCCCGCGTCACGTCTCGGTGAAGTGGACCGTGTGCTCGTCCCTGAACCAGATGCAGGCGAGTCCCCTTCCGGTTCAACGCAAAGACTCAAGGAGGTAGCGCCTCTAAGATCGGTCCAGAGGTTCTGTGTGTCGTCGCGTCAGAAAGGGGCGCGAGCAGAGCCGCGACGACCCGCGCGTACGGAAACCCTCTCTCGAAAACGCTACTCGCGACCCTCGTCGCGGGAGGACATCATCCTGGTTCTATCGAACTTCGGTGTCCAACCTCAGGCGGCCCCGTGTCACGTCGGCTCTCCCGTGACGTCCATCATCGTGTCGTGAGTCGCATAAGGAGCTGTCCGATACGTACCTCGAGACTGAATCTTTTCGAGCTTCTGGAAGAGCCCGACCACCCGGTTCACGCCGGCGTACGCCTCCTCCAGTGGTTTCCTCAGCTCATCATCCGTCACCAGGAGTGCCAGGAGATCCAAACGGGCGGTCACGACTTGGAGTGGCTGGCGGGCCTCGTGAAGCAGTCCGAGAGTAACCTGGGTGATGACCTGAGCCCGCTCCTTCTCTCTCCTGAGCTGCACGGAGTGGCGGAGGCGCGAGAGGGAGTAGACCGCGGCCATCAGGGCGAGGACGACCGTGAAACGAAACCACCACGTGCTCCAAACTGGTTTGGTGACCTCGAACCTGAATTCCGACGAAGTCCGGCTCCACAGATCGTCATCATTGCACGCCACAACTTCGAATGTGTAGGTGCCTGGAGGGAGGTAGTTGTAGTAGGCCGTCCTGCGCGTCCCGGCCGAGATCCAGTCTCTACTCAGTCCTACGAGCCTGTACTTGAACCGGACCCTGCCAGGGACTTGAAAACTGAGGCCGGTATAGTCGAACTCCATGTTCTTGGGGCCCGGAGGAAGGCGCGGATACGAGCCGCGCGCGATGGGTTCGCCATCCACCGTGACCTGCTCGATTCTGACCGGGGGGGGCACTCCATTTGATCGGATGTGTTCGGGATCTATCATTGCCAATCCCTTCGTGGTGGGGAACCACAGCTTCCCATCGCGGGATCTCCATCCGGTGGGCTGGACGCCTCCGTTGCACTCATTGCTCCTCAGCCCGTCGGCCTTTGTGTAAAGGCGGCATGTCACCGAGCCCGCTCTGCCGTCGGCGACGTCGTTCAGCTCCTTCTTGCGCACCTCGAGCACACCTCGGTTGGTGCTCATCCAGAAGCTGCCGCGCGAGTCATCGAGTATTCGGAAGATGGACTCGTCCGCGAGCCCTTCGCGTGCCGTGATCGCCGCAAGCTTGCCATTTCTCAACCGGTTCAGGCCTCCCCTCGTGCCGACCCAGATCGACCCCTCATCGTCATCCTCGATTGCATAGACCACGTTGTTCGTCAGGCCATCTTTCACGGTGTAGCTCGTGAAGCCCTTGCCGTCGAAGCGACTCAGGCCCGCCGTCGTGCCCAGCCACAGCACCCCTCGCCGGTCCTCGTGGATCGCGGTTACCACGTCATTGATGAGTCCATCCCGCGAACTGTAACCGGTGAAGGTATCGTCCCTGTAGAGTGCAACCCCACCACCCGCGGTCCCCACCCAGAGCTCGCCTGTGCGGGTCCCGGAGATCGAACTGATTGTTTCGTGGGGAAGCCCGTCTTTCCGGTGGAAGACGGTGAAGCGGCCATCGTGGAAACGGTTCAGACCTCCACTCCTGGTACCGATCCAGAGGTCCCCGTGGCTGTCCTCGGCCAGTGAAATAACGAAGTCGGACGAGAGTCCGTCCGCTGTGGTGTACGTCCTCACTACATGCCCGTCCTTCAGCATTTGGAGCCCGCCGCCGTGGACCGCCACCCAGAGATTTCCGCGTCGATCTTCGAGAACCGCCAGCACCATCCCCTCAGCAAGCCCCTCCGGCGGACCGATACAGGTGATTTTCGTATCCCTCAGCCGGGCAAGACCTCCCGCATAACTCCCCACCCACACGCCTCCCTCGCGATCCTCAGCGAGGGCCAGGACCAAATTGTCTGGCAGCCCGGAGCTCGTCGAGAGAACGTCGAACACCCCTCCTCGGTATCGGTTCAGCCCGGCGACCGTGCCGACCCAGAGATTCCCATCCCGGTCCTCGCGGATCGAGCTGACCGAATTGTCGGAGAGCCCTTGCTTGGTCGTGTAGACGCTGACGGAACCGTCCTTCAGATGCACCAGGCCTCCACCCAGAGTCCCCACCCAGATCGACCCCCGTTGGCCCGCATAGACTGTTCGGATCGCACCGGTGCCGAGAGGTTCCTCTCCAGTGAATCGGGAGAACTGTCCCCCGCTCAGGCGCGTGAGCCCCGACTTAGTCCCGATCCAGAGGGTGCCGTCGCTATCCAAGGCAAGGCACGAGATGGTGTCCGAAGAGAGCCCGTCTCGCGTCGTGTAGATGTTGAATTTTCCGTTCTCAAGATGGTGCAGCCCACCACCGCTCGTTCCAACCCAGAGACCTCCGTGGCCATCAGCGCAGATCGCGCCGACGCGATCACTGCTCATTCCATCCGGCGTCCCGTACACTCGAAACTGCCCCTTCTCAACCCTCAGAAGCCCACCACCGTCAGTCCCGAACCACAGCACCCCTTCGGCGTCCTCGAACAGCGCCGAGACGAAATTGTTGGTCATCTCGTGCACGGTTTCCTTCGAGAAGATCGTGAACCTGACTCCGTCGAACCGGACCAGACCCATCTCGGTGCCCAGCCAGACGTAGCCGTCCCGCGTCTGCAGGATCGATTGCACAAAGTTCTGAGGGAGTCCATGGTCGGTTTGCCAGACGTCCAACCCGTACTGAGTCAGAGCCTTGGTGGGATCTAGACCCACGGCGCTCCGCGCGCTGAAAAGCAGCGCCAAACCAAGTATTGAGACCGATCTCATTGGGATGGCTTTCATCGCAAGCTCCTTCGCCGAAGGGATTCGTTCCTGGATCATATCAAAAACGGCCGAGGTCATGCCCGGACCGGCGTGTCCAAGTCTGCGCCGTTCCTTTACCCCTCCGCGCGGCCCGGTCACGTCCGAGCCCTCCAGAGGCGCATCTCCACTCGGGACGCGGATGTGCGGACGGACGCCGGGCTTCTTGAGGAGCTCTTCGGCCGGGTGCCCGCGAGGCCGTAGCGCGCGCGGACACCCGGTCGATACTGCTAGTTCTCTGCGCACACCGAGCGATACTTGACGAAATTGATCAAGCACTGCTCGTCGTTCGGGCAGAAATCATCATAGACCCCATAGAAACCGGCATCCGCGTACTCCTCCACGCACACCGGAAACGCGGCGCTGTCACACCACTCGAAGCCGCAGCCGTTGCTGCTGCATTCGGTATCGTTGTAGCTGCCGCACTGGGAATAGCGATAATGCTGGGCGCCAAAAATATGGCCGATCTCATGAGTCGTCGTCGGCTGATTGTCCCAATTCCAGCTCCAATTGCAGGACCACGGCGGTGAGAGCTCGATGATGGCCCAGCTTCCGGCAGCCCCATACCCGTTGTGCCCCATCTCTCCGTTCCGGAAATAGACGTTGAATGTGTTCCCGGATCCGCCGATGGGGTTGCCGCTCCCACAGCCACTGAGATCACGCGTTCGGTAGACGCCGTTGATCTGCCATTGAACATCGATACCGAACCATGTGTTCCACCAGACTTCGCTCGAAATCGTCGCCATCGCGCTGTTCACGTAGTCTTTCAACGTGTAGTCGAGGTAGTACACGGGCACGCTCGGATCGCGGTAGATATTGATGTAGTACTTGTACGTGGTGGCCGCCACAGCCGCCGGAAGCGACATTGGAGGCATCACGTTCTTCCGTCCCGCGATCGCTTGCTGAGCCACCGAATGAATGTACATGCGGTGCCCCTTGGTCTTTTCCAACGCGGTTGTCACTTCATTGAGGTCAGCCAATGTCATGGTGACGTCATCCGGGAGATCGCCCTCGAGCATGCCCTCATCACCGATCTGCACTTGATGCTTCTGCATGAGGCCGAAGAACTCGCGCTTCAGCAGTTCTTGCTCCTGCTTCAATCTTGCATAAGTCGGGTCCTTGCGGGCCGCCGTTCTATCGAAGCTAGCGTGTTGTGCCCGCATCGCCAGTTGAGCGGTCAAGTACGCCTTCTGGATCTTCTCATGATCCTGGGACTGGGCGAGTGTCTGCGTTCCTCCGCCGAGAAACACCAAACCTGATAGGACAATCCCCAATGTCCGCAATTTCATCTGTTGCCTCCTAGTAGATTTCGTAATCCATGCGTGCAGGTATTCCCGATTCAATCGCACCGGTCGAGGGCACCTGCATTCCTCAATGTGTGTCGACGCAGGGGACCAACGCGTTGCACTCTATCCTCCCATGGTTGACCTCCAAGAGTGGCGTTCCAAGCCTCAGTGATGCTTGCGCTCGCGGCACGGGGCATTTGAAGTATGACTGGAGTGGATCGTCTGTTCGGCCCGATGGCGTTCTCATCCGAGTTTCGAACCGGTACCCCAGTTTCCTCCCTGCACCAGTGACGGATGCATAAGCGTTTCGTTCCGGCTGTTCGGTCGTTGCGATGAGCCTCTCTCCCTGAAAGCAACAACCATGCCGGGAGCGCCTGGCCCGAATTGGGCCCGAAACTCCTCATTCGAGCCGATACGAGCCGCGTGCACGATCAACCGCGCATACTGATACCGTATCGAGGATACGGTTTTCGTATCACGCGGCGTAGCGAGGCGGCCAAGGCGGCCCTCGAAGCGGGCGAAGTGACCCGACGCGGGAGGTGAGGGTGCTTGATCATCGGTAGCCTCTCTTGGACACGGCACCCTTGCCGGAGTCGAGCCCGCTACCTGTCTCCTGCTTAGCTTGGCCCGGCCGGCGAGCCGGCGGCGCTTGCATTCCTCGTCCCTTCGTCATAGAAGGTCGGGGAGGATTCCAGAGCCGACATGCGCATCCAAGGCGTCTCCGTCACCGCCGAACAATGGAAGTCACTCCTCGCCGCCATGCTCGGCTGGGCGCTCGATGCCATGGATGTCATGTTGTACGCATTCGCGTTGACAGCCATCAAGTCCGAGTTCCACCTCAGCTCCGCGACCGCCGGCGCGCTCGCATCAGCCACGCTCCTCGCATCGGCCTTCGGAGGAATCTTCTTCGGGATGCTCGCCGACCGCATCGGCCGCGCGCGCGCCCTCATGTACTCCATCCTCGTCTACTCCATCTTCACCGGCTTGACCGCGACGGCCGGCAGCCTCCCGGAGCTCGTGCTCTGGCGGGCGATGGTCGGGATCGGGTTGGGCGGAGAGTGGTCCGCCGGATCGGTGCTTGTGTCGGAGACCTGGCCGCCCGAGCATCGCGGGAAGGCGATCGGACTGATGCAGTCGGGCTGGGCGATCGGCTACATCATGGCGGCGATACTCTCGGCGGCAATCATCCCGCGCTACGGATGGCGAGTGCTTTTCGTCGCGGGCATCCTGCCGGCTCTGCTGGCCGCCTGGGTCCGGAAGAACGTCGCCGAGCCGCGCGTCTGGATCGAGCGGTCTGCCGGCAAGCCCCAAATCAGGGATCTCGGCGCAGTGCTCCGCCGCCGCACCACGATCACCGCACTCCTGATGACGACGTGCGTTCTTTTCGCCTACTGGGGACTGTTCACCTGGGTTCCCGCGTTTCTGTCCTCACCGATCGAAGCCGGCGGAGCGGGTCTCACGGTTTTCAAATCCTCGATGTGGATCATCCCGATGCAGATCGGGGCGTTTCTCGGTTACACGCTCTTCGGCCTGCTCTCCGACCGCCTCGGCCGGCGGCCGTCGTTCATCGGGTTCCTCGTCGTGGCTGCGGTCCTCGTGCCCGTCTACGGCCTCCTCGGACGCCACGAAACGACTCTGCTCATCCTCGGACCGCTCGTCGGATTCTTCGGCCACGGGTACTTCAGTGTCTTCGGGGCGATGTTGGCTGAGCTGTTCCCGACACGCGTCAGGGCCACCGCTCAGGGTCTCGTCTACAACTCGGGGCGTGCCGTGAGCGCTCTCGCACCCTACTCTATCGGGGCTCTGGCCGACGCCTGGGGCATCGGGAGCGCTCTCGCCGTCACCTCCGCTTTCTTCCTGGCCGGCGCAGGACTGATGCTGTTACTGCCGGAGACGCGCGGCGCGGAGCTGGAACAGTGATCGCGATCGATCTCAACGCGGACGTGGGGGAAAGCACCGCGGCACTCGCGGACGGTTCCGAAGAGGCGCTCATCCAGCTCCTCACCTCTGTCAACATCGCGTGCGGCGCACATGCAGGGGACGCCCAAACGATGACGCTGGTCGTCGGGATTGCGAAGAGGCACCGCGTGGCGGTGGGGGCGCACCCCGGCTACCCCGACAAAGAAAACCTGGGCCGCGTAAAATTGCAGATGAGCAGCGAGGAGATCTCCGGCACTGTGCACGAACAGATCCGGCTACTGGCCGACATCGGACGCGCGTGCGGGATCAGCATTGGCCACGTGAAGCCACACGGCGCACTCTACAACATGGCCGCACGCGATCCGGTGGTGGCCAGGGCGATCGCCGACGGCGTCGCACGCATGACCCGCAAGGTCATTCTGGTGGGCCTCGCTGGCTCGCTCATGCTGAAGGCCTGGGAGGATGTCGGGTTCGTGGTGGCGGCCGAAGCTTTTGCCGACAGAACGTACGAGCCGGATGGATCGTTGCGATCACGGCGCTTCGACAACGCCCTCATCACCGACCCGCACGCCGCGGCCGAACAGGCAGCGCGCATTGTCCTTGGTGAGCACGTCATCGCATCGAACGGAAGCCGGGTCCCCATCAAGGCACAGACGATCTGCATCCACGGCGACACACCCCGTGCCAGCGACATCGCCACGGCAGTCAGGCGGCGACTGCAGAATTCAGGTGTCGAGATCGCAGCACTCGATCCGAGGTAGACCGAGCGCTGCGTGGGAATTGGACGCGGCCCTGCCAACCCAGCGGGGAAGCTTGACAGCGCGTCTTCATCCCCGTAGATTCACGGTATGTTTCCGTCCCGACCAGACCGACATTTGACGGGTTCATCCCACGGATGGCCCTTTCGGCTATGAGGTACTCCAATAGACAAATCTTTATAGCCCGCCACTGGACTCAGCCGGGCTATCCTCACAGTCCGTGAGGCGTCGCGGGTCGTGGCACCACATCGCCGGGCGGCAGGCTACGGTGGCGGTGGTGGCGTTGCTCTTCGTGCCGCCGAGCCCCGCGCTCGATCCCGGCAAAGCCCTCACCCAATATATCCGCGATGAGTGGCAGGCCTCGCAAGGCTTGCCGCAGAGCTCCGTGTTCGCGATCTGCCAGACGCGTGACGGCTACCTCTGGCTTGGCACCCAATCCGGGCTCGCCCGGTTCGACGGCAACCGCTTCGCGGTGTTCGACACCAGGAACGGACTGAAGCACAACTACGTCTGGGCCCTGCTCGAGGATCGTGACGGAAGCCTTTGGATCGGCACCGTTGGAGGAGGACTGAGCCACATGAAGGAGAGGCAGTTCCGAGCGCTCACGGTGGAAGACGGGCTTCCGAACAACCACGTCCGCGCGCTCTGCCAGGATCGCGCGGGGAGCATCTGGGTCGGCACCGATGCCGGGCTCGGTCGAGTCGCGGATGGACGGCTGACCACGTTCGGGACAATGGATGGCCTCGCGAGCAGCCAGGTGAATTCGCTTGCCACGGATCGAGAGGGGAGCCTCTGGATCGGTACCGATCTGGGGCTTCAACGCCTTCAAGACGGCACGTTCACAACGTGGACGACGCGGGAGGGTCTGCCGAACGACCGCGTGCTCTCTCTTCTCTCAGACCGTGCCGGGAGGCTCTGGATCGGCACACAGGGAGGGCTCGGCCGCCTTGCCCAGGGTAGGCTCACGACAATCGCCTCCGCAGATGAGCTCGGCAACGACATCGTTCTGGCGCTCCGCGAAGATCAGCACGGAAGCCTCTGGGTCGGTACCTACGGAGGAGGTCTCAGCCGTTTCAGAGATGGCAAGATCACAAGCCTGACTGTGGATGACGGCCTCTCGAACGACATCATCTCCTCCATCTACGAGGACCGCGAGGGAAGCCTCTGGGTCGGCACGAACGGCGGAGGGCTCGATCGTCTGAAGGACTCGAAGTTCACAAGCTTGACGACCCGTGAGGGCCTGTCCAACGACCTGATCCTCTCTACACAGGAAGACGCCGATGGCACCCTTTGGTTCGGCACCGCCGGCGGTGGTCTGAATCGCGTCGAGGGTGGAAGAGTCAAATCCTACACGACGCGAGACGGGCTTTCGAGCGACATCGTCTTCTCGACGTATCGGGACCGGGCGGGGACCTTCTGGATAGGCACCGACGGTGGGCTCGACCGCCTGGACGGCGACGCAGTGACGCGCTGGGTCGCGGGCGAAGATCGCCTGTCGCCGAGGCGAGTGCGGGCGATTTACGAAGACGCCGGGGGGAGCCTCTGGGTCGGGACCGACGGAGAGGGACTGATGCGAATCGCTCGTGGCGTGGTGTCACGATTCACCAAGAAGGAGGGGCTCTCGGACGATGTCGTGAGCTCGATCTGTGAGGGCGCTGATGGGAGTCTCTGGATCGGCACCGAGGTCGGACTCAATAGGCTCATGGGTGGAAAGCTGACGACGTTCACGACCCGGGACGGCCTGGCGAGCGATTTCGTCCTGACAATCTCTCGGGACGGGCAGGGAAACCTATGGATCGGGACCTTCCGTGGGCTGAGCCTCTGGGCTGACGGGCGCTTCAGGTCCTTCACCGCTGCCGAGGGTATCTCGGATGGCCCGATTGGGGCGATCCTCGAGGATGCGTCAGGCAACCTCTGGATGAGCACCAACACGGGCATTTTCCGCGTGAGCAAGGCCGAGCTGCACGCCGTGGCCGCCGGCGGCCGGGCTGCGGCATCGCCCACATGGTATGGGTCTGCTGATGGAATGAGAGCCGCCGAATGCAACGGCGGCTACCAGCCTGCGGGATGCAGAGCACGGGACGGGCGGCTGTGGTTCCCGACCGTCAAGGGCGCCGTCGTCATCGACCCCGAGAACATCCCCGTCAACCCACTCCCTCCGCCGGTCCTCATCGAGCAGGTGCTCTTCGATCGAGTGCCCATAACCGGAGCTCTCACCAAATCCGATCTCATCGTCTCGCCAGGCACCGAGAAGTTCGAGATTTCCTACACGGCCTGCAGCCTCCTCGCCACACCCCGGGTGCGATTCAAGTACCGGCTAGAGGGATTTGACCGGGACTGGGTGGAGGCCGGCTCCGAGCGCATCGCACGCTACACAAACCTCCCGCCCCGTCACTACACCTTCCGCGTCATCGCATGCAACGAGGACGGTGTCTGGAACCAGTCCGGCGCCTCCTTCTCCTTCCACCTGAAGCCTCACCTCTACCAGACGCCGTGGTTCTACGCCTTGTGCGCGATCGGAATCGTGGGCATCGCAACCGGCGTTCACCAGACCCGAGTGCGCCGCCTGAAGGCGCGCCAGCAGGTGCTCACCTCCCTCGTGGAAGAGAAGACCCAAGACCTTCGGCTGGCGATCGACGAGCTGCAGGTCCGAAACGAGGAGCTGGCTCGGCTCAACAGCGAGAAGAACGAGCTCCTCGGCATCGCCGCCCATGACCTGAAGAACCCGCTGGGCTCCATCCGGGGCTATGCAGAGATGATCATCGAGGAGCCCGGGATGGATCTTGCCGAGCGCCGGGAGGTTCTCGAGAAGATCGTCGTGGCCTCGCAGCGGATGGTCGATCTGATCATCGACCTCCTGGAAGTCAACGCCATCGAACGCGGGCAGATGAAATGCGAGTTGGCCCCGTGTGACGTAGGGGCCGTGGCCGCCCAGGTGATCGAGTCCTGCCGCCGCGCTGCCGACGCGAAGGGCCAAACGCTCCACTACGAAGCACCTCCCGAGCACGCCGTCGCTGACGCCGACCGCGACATCACGCTCCAAGTCTGCGACAACCTCCTCGCCAATGCAGTGAAATACTCGCCTCACGGGAAGAGCATCTGGGTGAGGGTACGCCATATGGACGGGAAGGTGAGAATCGAGGTGAGGGATGAGGGCCCCGGAGTCTCGGCCGCGGACCTCAAGAAAATGTTCGGAAAGTTCGCGCGGCTCACGGCACGCCCGACAGGAGGTGAGCACTCGACGGGGCTCGGCCTCTCCATCGTGAAGAGTATGGTGGAGGCGATGCACGGGCGGGTCTGGTGTGAGAGTCAGCCAGGCGCCGGCGCCACCTTCATCGTCGAGCTGCCCGCGAATCCGGCCCAGGGCCTGGTCAAAGTCCCGATCTAACCGCAGATTTCGTCGATTCTTCCCGCAGATTCCGCCGATGGCTTCGCGAGGCAGGCGGAATTCGTTTGGAGGAGCGCTCTGCGATCAGTGATGATCCCATCTGTCCAATCCGTCCGGGGATCTCCGTCATCTGCGGGTTCCTCCGATCGACGTCACCCGGACATTCCGCTACGGCTTTGACGTTCACTTGGAGCACGGTCGCCGGTCCTTGACATTCCTCCGTCGTCTGCCACAATCGTCCTCAGACGAGTCACCACGATGACGGCCACGCACGATGGTCATTGATTCAGAGGGAGGGACTATGTTGAGGAGGTTCGGTGTCGGTGTCGCACTAACTGCAGTCGCGCTGCTCCTGATGAGCCCCGTGCTCGCGTCAGCCTCTTTCGCCGCCATGGACGACGCGGCGAATTTGAGCCAGGCACGCTCCGTCTATTCGTACGAAGCGGCCGGACGGCGAGATCCTTTCACGTCCCCGCAAGCCACGGTGAAGACGATCCCGGGGAGCGGGCTCGCGTCGGTACAGATCGCATCGCTCGATCTCATCGGAATCGCCAGGGATTCGAGGGGCAATCTCGCCGTACTGCGAGCTCCCGACAGCAAGACGTACTTCGCCCGCATCGGTGCCCGGCTCGCGGACGGCAAGATTCTGGCGATCGGAGAGGGCACCGTGACGTTTCGCGAAGAGATCAGAGACCCACTCTCGCCGAGGCCCTTCCGCGACCTGACGAAAAGACTCAATCCCAGCGGGGAGTGACGTCCGGACGGTCGTGATATCCCCCGACATCAGAGCTGTCCTCGTGGCGGTGGCGGAGCCTCTGCTCTTCGGCCTCATTGTCTTTATCGTGGGCACAGCCTCCCCGTGGTTTCTCCTCATGGTTGCCACCGGCGGGCTCGTGGGACTTCTGATGGAGAGAGCGAACGAGTGGAGGCAGAGGGAGGACGATGATATCGAACTGCGCGACGGTGCGAAGATCCCGAGGTTTCATGAAGGGCCGACGATGAGCCGGATCGCACCCGAGGGAGGCCCGGGACTCGTCTTCACGCTGGGGGTCGTCTACATGTTTCTCGTCACAATAGTTCCCGATATCGGGGCTGTCCTCTTTGCCACTCTGGTCGGGATCCTCGCAATCGTCGGAGCGGTCAACGCGTACCGATTGATCTCCCGTGGGGGCGCGAGATCAACGTAAGACCGATCCCCCCACGGAAGCAACACACCGGCCACGCCCGACGGGTGCACACATGCTGGCGAACAGCCGGTGAATGCGCGTGTCGGGCGTGAGCTCCGGGTGAAACGTTGTCGCCAGGATCCGGCCGCTGCGCACCATGACGGGGCGGCCGCGCAACTCGGCCAGGATCTCGACTCCGGCTCCTACGCTCCTGATCACGGGCGCGCGAATGAAGATCATTGGAAGTGGTGGATCGCCGAGCAGCGGGACCGGGACGCTCGTCTCGAAGCTGTCGACCTGCCGGCCGTAGCCGTTGCGCTGAATATCGACGTCAAGCAGTCCGATCGAAGGCTGCGCGGGAGACCCGACCCTCGACGCCAGCAGTATCACCCCGGCGCAGGTCCCGTAGAGAGCGCCACCGCGGTCGTGAAAACCGCGGATCGCTTCGAAAAAATCGGTCCCCTCCATCAGCTTCAGCAACGCCGTGCTCTCGCCCCCCGGGATCACCAACCCGTCAAGATCATCCAATTGTCGCGAAACTCGGACGTCGACTGTCTCCGCTCCCGCCGCGCGCAACGAGACCCCGTGCAGCGCGAAATCTCCCTGCAGCGCCAGAATGCCGATTCGACGATTGCGCATCTTATTCTGCGTAAGTCAATCCTGGGTTCCTCTCAACGTGGAACAGCGACGCGCGGAGGAGAGCTGATGTCAGTGAGGCCGAGCCGGCGGGCAGCTCGCTCCACGCTCTACGCTCCACGCTCTACGCTCCACACGCCGTGCCCCTACCTACCAACCTCGCGTCTGCAACAGCTCGCTCTCGTCCAGCTTCGCCACGTCGATGCCCTTCATCGGTTCGCCCAGATCCTCGCTGACCTGCAGCAGGATATCCGGGTCGCGATAGTGGGTGACGGCCTTCACGATTGCCTTCGCCCGCTTCTCGGGGTCATTCGACTTGAAGATGCCTGAGCCGACAAAGCAGGTCTCGGCACCGAGCTGCATGCAGAGCGCCGCATCGGCCGGTGTCGCGATGCCTCCGGCAGCGAAGTTCGGCACGGGCAGCTTCGCGTCCTTCGCCACCATCCGGACCAGCTCGTACGGCGCCCCCAGCTCCTTCGCCTTGTGCACCAGCTCCTCTTCGGGCAGGGCATGGAGAATCTTCATCTCGCGCATCACGCGGCGCAGGTGCCTGACGGCCTCGACGATGTTCCCGCTCCCCGCCTCACCCTTCGTCCGGATCATCGCCGCGCCCTCGGCGATCCGTCTCAGCGCTTCGCCCAGGTCGCGACAGCCGCAGACAAACGGCACCTTGAACGCCTGTTTGTCGATGTGATGCTCGTCGTCGGCCGGCGTCAACACCTCGCTTTCATCGATGTAGTCGACGCCGAGCGCCTCGAGGATCTGCGCTTCGACGAAATGGCCGATCCTGACCTTCGCCATCACCGGGATCGACACCGTGTCCATGATCTCGCGGATCTTCTTCGGCGGTGCCATCCGGGCGATCCCCCCTTCGGCGCGGATGTCCGCCGGCACTCGCTCGAGCGCCATCACCGACACTGCCCCCGCATCCTCCGCGATCTTGGCTTGAATGGCGTTGGTCACGTCCATGATGACCCCGCCCTTCAGCATCTCCGCCAGACCCGTCTTCAAGGTCAAGCCGTTAGTTTCCATAGTTCCCTCCTGTCAGTATCAAAGAAAAAGTATGTTCCTGGCATCGTTTGCTCTCGCCCGCCGGGCCGCGCGCCGCACGCGAAGGAGTTTTCCGAGGATCGCTATGCCGGCGGCAATCTCCTGCTCAGACGCAAGGGACAGAGACAGGCGGAACGATCGCTCCCCCCCGCGGCCGCCCGGATAGAACCGCGATCCCGGCCAGAGGTGCACCCCTCGGCTCACCGCCTCCGAGCTCAAGACGCTCGAGTCATAACCCTCCGGCAACGTCACCCACAACGAAAACCCTCCGTCTGGCTCCGTCCAGATCGAGCCATCCGGCATGTGGAGAGCGAGTGTCCGTCGAGCTCCATCGAGTCGCTTCCGGTACTCGCGGCGAAGCCGCACGAGATGCCTGTCGTACTGGCCGCTGCGGCAAAACTCATTCACGGCCGCCTGTGTGAGAACCGACGTGTGGATATCGGTGTACTGCTTGGCCAGCACCAGGGGCTCGGCCAGCGCCGCCGGCGCGATCATCCACCCCATCCGGAGCCCCGGGAGAAGTGTCTTCGAGAATGTCGAGAGGTAGATCACATTGGCCGACCCCATTCTCCCGGCAACCGGCCTTCGCTCCCGCCCTGAGAATCGCAGATCATGCTCGAAATCGTCCTCGACCAGAAGCGTCCCAGTGGCAGCGGCGAGGCGGGCGAGGGCATTGCGCTTCTCCTCGGACATCGTGATGCCGGTTGGATTCTGGAAGTTCGGCATGAAGTACAGGAGCTTGATGCGTTCGTTCCTGATGAGGCTTTGCAGCGAGGCGACGTCGAGTCCGTCCGTCTCCATCGGTACAGCGAGGACCCGCGCTTCGTGGAGCGCGAGCTCGGGCAGAATCCCGGCGTAGGTCGGCGACTCGACCGCGACGGCGTCTCCCGGATTGAGGAAAGTGCGGAAGATGAGATCCAACCCTTGCTGAGATCCCTGGACGACGACAGCCTGGCCGGATCCGATACCGATGCGGCGTGCGCGTTCCTCGAGGTACTCACGGAGCGGGTGGTAGCCCTGAGCCGACCCGTATTGAAGCAGCTCGGGTCTGCCCCTCATCAGCTTCTCGTGGATTCTTCGAAAAGCATCGAGCGGAAACATCGATGGCGCGGGCCACAGAGCCGAGAAATCGTACTCCGGTAGTTCGCTGCCCCACCCAGGCTCGGGCAGGAGGTGTCTGTAGAGAGACTGAATGCGGTCGGCGACGGGGACCGACTGTGCGCTGGGAGACGCGGCGACAATGGTGCCACGGCCCGGGCGGCTCGTGACCAAGCCCCGCCGCCGCAACTCGGAAAACCCCTGGACGATCGTCGCCTTGTTGAGCCCGGTCCTCTCCGCGAGCAGGCGGACGGTCGGAAGCCGGTCGCCCGGCTGCAGGCGCCCCGAGTTGATCAGGCGCTCGAAGTGCTCCCCGACTGCCTTGTAGGCCGGCTGATCTTGTCCGAGTTGTACGCCTATTTCGTTCCCTGCATTCTCGCTGTCGACCATATCGATATAGTACAACCGATACAAGATACGGTCAAGCACCCTGAATCCGCGCGTAAGACGCGCGGATTCAGGACTCAGGATCGTATCTTGCGGAAGTACGGCGGCTTGTACAGGTAAAGCGTCTCGTGCTCTTGGCCGGATCGATCGAAGTGCCGAACTTTGACGCGCACCGAGCCATCGTCCTGCGTCTCGCTGGTGATCGGGAGAAGGCCTCTCAGATTGCGTTCGACGTAAGCCGTTCCGTAGGACTCGGCTTTGGCATTCCAGGTAAACACCCTGATCCGGTCAAAATCCGCTTTCGGGTCGGCATCGACCGAGAGGTCTGCGTAGACGTACTGTGGGATTCCGCCCCGAATCCGATTCATTTCCACGCACGCGGCGAACTTCCTCTCCTCCTGGTAGTCCTCGAGTGGCGGGGGGATCACAGGCTGAACGAGCCACACGGCGACCCAGCCGCAGTCCCCTTCCGCCGTGCGCACCTTCAAGAACTGCGTCGGCGCGTGTCCGCCTTCGACCTCCGGACTCGCACCGTGGCTCCGTCCCAGCACCGAAACGGCCTGGGCCTTTTTCAAGCGCAGCGGGAACGGGGCATTCCGGTCCGGTTCGAGCCGGAGGTTGGCGTCTGACCCCAGCACCGCCTCGAACTGCATCTGCTCAGCCGCTGATTCGGCCGCCAGTTTCCGCGCTCGCTCGAGCACGTCGAGCCCGGCCGTGTCCTCGCCCGCCACCCATCCCTCCTCGCCCTTCTCCGTCCTCACCTTCAGCCAGTTGTCTTTTTCGAACAACACATCGATCCGCTCACCGTTCAGCAGTTCGCGAATGGGTTTGAAGCCGCTGCGCGGCGTGAGAAGGAGCGGTGTGGCCGGCGTGCAGACGAAAACCTCCCTGACGGCTTTCTCGTCTTGCCGGCCGCAGCCGGAAAGGAGCAGGAGAAGCGGGATCATCGAGAGTAGGCGGCAGCGAAACGGCTCAGAGGTTCTCATGGATTGTCACCTGCGGAAACATCGAGCAGAAGTTTCGGGTGGTAATCTCGGCCAGCCGTGAAGCGGTGATTCCACGGAGATTCGCCACGGCCTCCGCCGTCCAGCGCACGAAGGCCGGCTCGTTCCGCTTGCCCCGGTGGGGCACGGGGGCGAGGTAGGGCGAATCAGTCTCGACAAGAATCACGTCCTCGGGCAGCTTTGAGGCAGCGTCACGAATCGGTTCGGCGCGCGGGAAAGTCACGATTCCCGAAAACGAGATCATGAACCCGATTCCCACCATCCGTTCGGCGAATTCCAGATTGCCGGTGAAGCAGTGCATGATCCCGTTGAGCCGGTCCGGGCCGCAGAGTGCCGACAGTATCCGGTATATGTCATCTTCGGCCTCGCGGCAGTGGACGATGAGCGGAAGGCCTCGATCCAATCCGGCACGCACCTGCTCCTCGAAGGCTTCACGCTGGCTTGCCGGCGGCGAAAGGTTGTAGTGGTAGTCCAGTCCGATCTCGCCCCACGCAATGACGGCGGCATCACGACTCGTCTCCACCAACCGCTGGCAGACCGATCGATTGAAGGCCGAGGCCTGGTGAGGATGGATGCCGGTCGTCGTCCGGACCCACGGATATCGTTGAGCCAGATCGAGCGATCGTGCCATCAATCCGGCATCGCTCCCGTCACCGATCGAGAGCAGAAAACCGACACCCGTGTCCCTGGCGCGCGTGATCACGGCGTCGCGATCCGAGTCGAACTCGGACATCTCGAGGTGGCAGTGCGAGTCGATGAGCACGTGTCTCCGGCGCGGCGAAGCCTACTTCACCGCCGTGCCGGCGGGCGGATCGCCTTCGAATGTGGCGATCACAGGGAGGCCGCCGATCGAAGCCGCCAGCAGCATCCCCTGGCTTTCCACACCGCGCAGCACGGCGGGCTTCAGATTCGCGACGACGATGATCTTCTTGCCGACCAGCGCTTCCGGCTCATAGGCCTCGGCAATGCCGGCGACGATCTGGCGGGTTTCGGTGCCGATGTCGACGATGAGCTTGAGGAGCTTCTTCGCCCCCTCCACGCGTTCAGCCGTTTTCACCTGCGCGACGCGTAATTGCACCTTCTGAAAATCTCCGATCGAAATGAGGTTTGCAGCCTCTTTCTGGGTCTCTTCTATCTTCGTCTCTTCCACTGGCTTCTCCTTCTCGATGATGCGCGGAAACAGGGCGGCGTTCGATGGGCTGAGGCGGAAACGTCGGTTGTGGTCGAACTCCCAGGGATCCCCCGGCGGCGCGCCCAGAGTGGCGGCGATGCGCGCAGCGGCATCCGGCATCGCCGGAGCCACCATCAACCCGACCACCCGCAGCCCCTCGGTGCAGGTCTGGAGGACGCGCAAGAGCCGCGGGCGCCGGGCCGGATCGCCGAGCATCGTCCAGGGCTCGCGCGCCGCGATATAACCGTTCAGGGTCGTGATGAATTCCCAGGCAGCTGCGAGGGCGCGGCTCGGCGCGTACTCATTGAAGGCATCCACGTACGTGTTACGACATTTGTAGTAACTTGCCCGGACCGCCTCTTCGTCAGGTCCGGCAGGCAGCGCCTCTTCCGGGGTGACCTCGCCGGTTCGGTCCAGCAGTTTTTGCACGCGGCTATTGAGGTTGCCGAGGTCGTTGGCAAGGTCGAAGTTGTACCGGTTTCGCACGGCCTCCTCGGAGAAGTTGCTGTCCAGCCCGAGTGTGACGTCACGCAGCAGAAAATACCGCAGCGCATCCGGGCCGTAGCGTTCGATGAGGGGGGCCGGATTGAAGACATTTCCGAGCGACTTGGACATCTTGCGGTTGTCCTGCAGCCACCAGCCGTGAGCGAAGACGGTGCGCGGGAGTGGGATGCCGGCGGCCATGAGGTAGGCGGGCCAGTAGACGGCGTGGAAGCGGAGGATGTCTTTGCCGATGAGGTGGATTGCCGCGGGCCATCGCCGCGCGAAAGCCTCGTCGTCGCTTCCGTAACCGGCGCCGGTGATGTAGTTGCTGAGCGCATCGAACCAGACGTACATGACTTCGGAGGGGACAGCCGGGACGGGAACGCCCCACCTGATGCTGGAGCGGCTTATGGAGAGGTCGCGCAGACCGCCTTCGACGAAGGCCATGACCTCATTGAGCCGGCTCGGCGGCTGGACGAACTCCGGGTGGGTGCGGTAGTGATCGAGCAGCGGCTGCTGGTACTTCGAGAGCCGGAAGAAATGACACGGCTCTTTCAGCAGCTCAGTTTCCTTGCCACAATCCGGACAGCGCCGCTCCACAGCCTCCTTCTCCGAAATGTACTTCTCGCACGAGGTGCAGTACCAGCCTTCGTAATCGCCCGCGTAAATGTCGCCCCGGTCTCGGATGATTTCGAAAAGGCGAGTGACCCCCTTCTGATGCACCTGATCGGTCGTGCGGATGAAGCGGGTATGGCTGATCTCCATCTTCTTCCAGAGGTCGTGATAGACGCTGACGACGAGGTCGGCGAGCTCCAGCGGCGTGATGCCCTGCTTCGCGGCCGACTTTTCGATCTTCTGGCCGTGTTCATCCGTGCCAGTCAGGAAGTAGACATCGTATCCGCACGCGCGCTTGAATCGGGCGATCGCATCGGCGACGACGGTGGTGTAGATGTGACCCAGGTGCGGGTTGTCGTTCACATAGTAGATCGGCGTCGTGATGTAGAAGCTATCTGGCGGCATGTGTGTGCCTCAGAAAGGACGCGATCGCTTCGGCCTGCACCATCTTGAGCGGCACGTGGGCCTCGCGCGCAAGCGCCGCGCAGTCTTCGTATTCGGGGTGGTAGTTGACGAGAGCGCCGTCGAGCCTGCCGAGCTTGATCCGGACCTTGCCCCACGGGGTGTCGACGCTCTCGACGTCTCGATCGAGCGTGAGGCGGCCCATTTCGGCGAAGCGCAGCCCGAGGGTCGTGGACTCCTCGAAAAACAGTCTCGTGATGACCTGGAGCTTCTCACGCGGGCAGAGGCAGGTCAGCTTCGTGGCGGGGCGGTTCTTCTTCATGAAGATCGGCGTGAAGTAGACGTCGACCGCGCCCAGTGCAAGGGCCCGTTCGATGAAGTACCCGGCGATCTGCCCGGTCATATCGTCGATCGTGGCTTCGATCGAGATTACCGTCTCGGCTGGCGTCTCGGGAGCATCGCTCCCCAGGAAGGCCCGCAGAACATTCGGAAAGCCCGCGCTGTCGTGATCGCCCGCACCGTAACCGATCCGGGTGTAGGTGAATCGCGGGAAGTCGCAGAGCTCAGGCGATAGTGTCCGCAGGATCGCCGCGCCGGTCGGTGTCACGCGCTCCAAGGCGGGCCCGCGCGAGTAGACCGGGAAGCCGCGCAGCAGGTGCGCTGTCGCCGGCGCCGGCACCGGGTAGGTCCCGTGGCTGCATTCGACAGCGCCGCAGCCGAGGTTCAGCGGCGAGCAGGAGACATCGGTCACGCTGAGCGATTCCAGGAGATGAAAGGTGCCGAGGATATCGATGAGGGCGTCTGTGGCGCCGGCTTCGTGCAGATGCACTGACCGCGGGTCTGAACCGTGCACGGCCGCTTCCGCTTCGAACAGATGCGTGAACGCTGCTTCACCCTGCGCTCTGACCTTGTCAGAGAGATCGGTGGCGCGTCGAATCCTGCCGATGATGTCATCAAAGTGCCGGGATGTCCCCGGCAGCCGCGAAACGTCGACTACCGCCTTGGCGGCCGACACGTACGCCCGATTCACCCGCCCGATTTCGATCCTGCACTCACCCCCCGCCGCCAGCGGAAGCATTTTCGCGCGAAAGCCGTCGAACAGATCCGGCTTCAGATCGCACAACGCCCCGAGCAGCATGTCGCCGCTGATACCGGCAAAACAGTCAAGATACAATCTCTGTCGCACAAGCGGGTATTATTTCTGAAAGGCGCAGGGTGAGCAAGCGAGGCCGGGCCGCGGTTGACAGGAAGCGCGAGCGGCATCATCATATTCGCAATGCGTAGAGTACCCGGGATGGCCTCACCCGCACACGGCATTCTCCTCGTGCTCTGTCTGACGTGGACATTTCTGGGGGTGAGCGCGGGTGTGTACGCGGCCGATGGGCAGCCGCTTATCCTCACGATGGGAGCGCCGAAGGAGTTCGAGCTCCCTTACGCGATCGGGGATGTGTACCAGGTCGATCCGAAACTGATCTCGGTCCAGTTCGCCAAGAAAACAGCCTTCCTCAAGATCGAGGGACGGCAGATCTGCGACACGACAGTGCTTATTCTCGACGTCTTCGGCACGTACCATTCGACCCCGGTAAGAGTTGTCAGCAACTCGACCCTCACCGCCTATCAGTGGCTCGTCCAAAACTTCGCGCAAGTGCCGGGAATCGCGATCACGATCGATTCGAACAGGGCCAAGGTGCGCGGCGAGATCCTGTCGCAGCGGATCCGCGAGGAGCTCGAGGCGAAGGCCAAGACGGTCGGGTACATTTGCGAGGTCAGGTTTCATCCGTTCGTCTACCAGGTGCTGAAGCTCGAGCCTGAACCAGAGCCGACTCCGCCGCCTCCCCCGCCACCCCGGCCGAAGGCGCCGACCGAGAGCAAGTTCCAGATGTCCGAGTTCTGGACGTCGACGTCCTACCCCGGCGGCTCGCTCGACGACATCGAAGACCTCCCGTTCTCGACCTACTTGACTCGCATGAGGGATGAAATCGCTTCGCACTGGCGGCGCGTGCTCGAGCGCGTGGGTACGCCGGGAAGAGCCGCGAGTGTCGCCGTGAAGCTGCAGATCGGCCGAAGCGGTCGGGTGAATTTCGCCGTGATCGAGAAAAGCAGCGGGATCGAACGCTTCGACCGCACCGCCCTCGATGCCATCGACTCCGCCAGCCCCGTCGACGCCCTCCCCGAGCAGCTCGACGGCAACACCCTCACCGTCCACTACAAGTTCACCTACCGAGGCGGCACCGCCAGCGACTCCGACCGCTGATCTGCCCACGGGGTACGCCCCGGAATCGTGAGCCGGTCAATGCACGAGATCAAACCCGCGATCTGATCTCCTCCGGCTTGCTTCCTTTCCAGATCACCCAGCGCCCAAGGCACCAGCCTCTCTGAAACTGTGGTATCCCTTCCGGCTGAAGATCACATGATCCAAAACCTCGATCCCGAGGACCTTCCCGGCCTCTCTGATCCGGTGCGTCACCACGCGATCCTCCGGGCTGGGTAACAGATCACCGCCGGGGTGATTGTGGGCGAGGATCACCGAGACCGCGCGGTCCGCGATCGCGTCGGCGAAGACCTCGCGTGGGTGAACCAAGGTTGAATTGGCGAGGCCGACCGACACCAACCGGCATGCAATCACCTCATTCGCCCCGTTCAATGAGATGCAGAGGAAGTGTTCCTGTTTTCGATCCGCGTAGTGCGCCACGACGGGCAGTACGTCCGATGGCTTGTTTATGCGAGCTCCCTCAGGTCGGATTCGCCGTCGGGCGAACTCCAGGGCGGCGGTCACCAGAGCTGCCTTGGCAGGTCCCACGCCTGCGATTTCGACCAGCTTCTGTATGTCGATCGCAACACCTTCGGCGTCGACAGCTTTCAGGATGAGCTGCGCCACAGCGAAAACATCTCGCCCCTTGATCCCGCTCCCAAGGAGCACGGCGAGCAATTCCACGTCGGAGAGCGATCCGGGCCCGCTCTGGAGCAGACGCTCCCGAGGCCGATCGTTGCGCGGCAGATCCCGGAGCTTCTTCATCAAGACATCCCCTCCCGGATGGAAGATTCCGTATCATACTCCCGCGTCAACGCCCCGCGAATCAGTACTTCCAAGTGACGTGCGCGAGCGGCGCAGAATTCAACTCCTGTCGCAACCGGCGCCACTGCGGCAGGTGTTGATCCATCACCGCGAGGAATTGTTCGTCATGCTGCCGGTCGATGAGATGGACGAGCTCATGCACGACCACATATTCGAGACACGAGACCGGTTTCTTCACCAGTTCTAAGTTGAGCCAGACACGGCGGGCATCGACGGTACACGTGCCCCACTTCGTTTTCATCCTTTTGATGCCCCAGCCGGCGATCTTGACGCCAAGAGTCCGTTGCCATTTCTCCAGGAGTGGCGAGGCCAGCTCTCGTAATTGCTGCCGATACCAGCGCTGCAATGCACGCTCCCGTGCCTCGGCGTCCATCCCCGCCCGCACGTGTAGTTCGAGGGTGGATCGGGGTCGGAACACAACTCGGCTGACTCCTCTGTGCTTCACCACATGTAGGCGATACCGGCGACCGAGAAAGTAGTGGCTCTCGCCGCTGACCATTTCGCGCTCCGGCTGCCGGATCTGTGCAAGAAACTTCCCCTGCTGGCGCTTGATCCAACCGAGCTTGCCGATTACGGCCAGCCTCACCGAGTCATCGGACACTTTGAGTGGTGCCGCAACCCTCACACGTCCATTGGGCGGGTAGACGCCGAGATGCAGATTCTTGATGGCCCTTCGGACGACGTGAACCGACAGTCCACCAACCCTGAGCACACAGGGATCAGTATTCATCTTGGTTCTTCACCAACGCCAGGACTCTCTCGAGTTGCTGCTCCAGCCATTCCGACGACTCGACAGGAAGATCAGTCGGTCGTTGCATGACGACCAACGGCCAAGGAGCATCAGCTCCGCCTCCCGGGCTCCAGTGGCTCATCAGCGCGGCCCGGATCTCGTTCTTCACCTTCTTGATCTTGAACGGATTGTTCCGCCAATCATCCTGTCGGCTCGTTCGTACGGCCTGATCCACGGCAATGGCCAACTCTGCGTTTCGGTCGAGATTGTCGTACAGCGCGCGCTTGCCGGGGGTGTTCAACTTCGGGGCATACGCGCCGTCCGCTCCCGGATTGGTCACCCTCTTCGTCAGCTCGACGATTTCGCGCAGATAGTCTTGGTATTCCAACGCCTCGCTGCGCCGCTCTTCGATGAGCGCATCCAGCAACTCCGACATCTTCTCGTAGTACTTGGGGTTGATCGGTTGTTCGTCGATGATCAACCTGCGGACGTTGTTCTCGATGGCCTCGGCCACGGCGTCATTGCTCTTCCTGATGCGCTCAGGCAGAGTGCCTACGGCATCGACCCCACGCTCGACGATCAGCCGGATGAGGGACATGTCATCGAAGGCCGACACCTTTTCGCTCTCCTCCGCGCGGATGTACGTATCGATCAGGTGGCGCATGGCAGGCTCGTACATCTTGAGGTCGATGTAGTCGCCACTCGCCAGCTTAACCTCGGTGCGGACCTTCTCGAAGTGGTCCACCTCGGCTTTCAGGAAATCGATCGCAGCATCGGAGTAGCCCGCTTCAGGGAGCTCATTGGCGAGGTTGGCATACGCGCGCACCAACGCGGCCACGTGTTTGTAAAGCGCGAGCCGGTTCGGCTCATTCGCTTTGAGCTGCTCGGCGTCGCCAGAATCCTTCGCGCAGAAGTACTGCAGGTAGGCTGCCGAGTCCGTCGGATCTTCCACCGGCTCACAGAGAGCCTTCACGGCCTCGCGCGTTTCCTCCAGCCGCTCCCGCGCCTTGGCGAGGCGATCCCCGAGCAGCCCGGCCACGTCCTCCTTGTCGTAGCCGTCGAGCGCCCCCGACGTGTAGTGTGTCACTGCGCCTTCGAGGCTCTTGAAGAGGTCCTTGTAGTCGATGATATAGCCGTACTCCTTGTCGTCGCCGTCGAGCCGGTTCACGCGGCAGATCGCCTGGAACAGGCCGTGGTCGCGCATCTGTTTGTCGATGTAGAGGTAGGTCGCGGGTGGCGCGTCGAAGCCGGTCAGCAGCTTGTCCACCACGATAAGGAGTTTCATCTGCCCGGGCTCCTCGACGAACTTCTTCTTGACCTGCTTCTCGAACTCGTCCGCCTTGTTCACCGCGGTATCGGCTGGTTCATTGAACCAGTCGGCGAGCATCTGTTCGTAGATGTCGTACTGGCGCAACCGCTCGGTCAGGCCCTCGCCGCTTTCCTCGCCTTTGATGTCGGCTGGTGACGGTCTGTATGAGGTGACGATGGCGCATCTGCCCCGGAGATCGGTCCTCGCAAACAACTCGTAGAACTTGCATGCCTGATAGATGCTCCCCGAGATCAGAAGGGCGTTCCCGCGCCCGCTCGCAAGCCGGTCGCGAGTCTCCATGTCCATCAGAATGTCCGCGACGATCTGCTCCAGCCGTGACTGGCTCGAGAGCACCTTGCGCATCGTGCCCCAGCGCTGCTTGAGCTGTGCCTTGGCCAGATCGGTCAGACCCTTCGTCTTGGCCTCGAACCATTGGTCAATCTTTTTCTGGGACGTTATCCGCTGGTCGATGTCCCGCGCCTCGTAGCGCAGGTCCAACACGACCCTGTCTTTCACGGCCTCATCGAATTTGTAGGTATGGATGTAGCGGCCGAAGACCTCGATGCTCTTCTGCTTGTCGGCCTTCAGGAGCGGCGTGCCGGTGAAGCCGACGAACACCGCGTTTGGAAGGATGGCCTTCATCGCCTTGTGCAGCTCACCGGACTGGGTGCGGTGGCACTCGTCCACGAAGACGAGGAGATTTCCTTTGGCAGCGAAACCAGGCGGCAGCGCTATCTTCAGCTCTTCCAGGTACCCCGGGATGTCACCGACCTCCTCGTCTCCCTCCTTGCCGCCGAACTTGTGGATGAGCGAACACATCAGCCACGGTGTCGTGGCGTTGAGCTTGGCGATGAGGTCTGCCCCGCTCTTCGTGCGGTAGATCTCTTCGTTGACGCCCTTGAAGACCTTCTCGATCTGCTCGTCCAACTCGGTGCGGTCAGTGATGATGAGCACGCGCGCATCTTGCGCGTGCTCTCGAATCCATTTGGTGAGCCACACCATCGTCAGGCTCTTGCCGGAGCCCTGTGTATGCCAGATGATTCCGCCCTCGCGCCGCTTCACGTATTCCTGCGCGGCGCGCACGCCGAAATATTGGTTGTGGCGGCAGACCTTTTTCACTCCTGCGTCGAAGACGATGAAATCGTGGATGAGCTCGAGGAAGCGCGCCTTGCTGCAGATCTGGAGGAGCGCGCGATCGAGCGGGTTCTCGACGGTGCTTTCTTCCTTCCACGTGAGGTAATACTTCTCCCGGGTTTGTATCGCGCCATAGCGCAGTCCTTCGGTATCGTTGCCGGCCATGATCCACTGCATCGTCGAGAAGAAAGGCTCGATGAATTCCTTCTTCTGGTTGTCGAGATTCTGGCGGATGCCCTCGGCCACCGAAACGGTGGAGCGCTTCAGCTCGAGCACGCCGAGCGCGATGCCGTTGACGTAGAGCACCACGTCGGGGCGCTTCTCGTGGGCCCTGGTATTGGGGGCCGGGACGGTGACTTCCTCGGCGATCGCGAAGTGGTTCTTCTCCGGGTGCTTCCAATCGATGAGCCAGACGGTGTGCGTGTTCTCGCCGACATCGGCCTTGACCTTGACGCCGTAGCGCAGCAAGTCGTACACGGCGTGGTTGCGGTCGTAGAGACTCTTGCTGGTATCGCCCGCGGTCTTGTCGAGGACGTAGAGTGCACGTGTGATGAGTGCCTCGTCGTAACGCTGCTTCTTTGACAGGAACGCCCGCAGCAGTTCTTCCTCGATATTGTGGTTGTCCTCGCGATCCTCCCAGTTTCCGAGGTAGGCGTAGCCGAGAGTGTCGCGGAACAGCGCTACCACGCGGTTCTGCGTGATCCGCTCTTTCTGACCGACGGTGCTCATGGCTTCGGTCCATCCTTCAGTAGCCGCTGGCGCGCAATTGCGAGGGACTCGTGCAGCTTCGTTCGCAGCACCTCGCGGGGCGGTAACTCGGTCAGGTACTCCGCGACGTGGATGCCGCTCCGCCCGAGGTCGAGGTATTCCACCGTTTCGCGCTTCTTGCCGGCGCAGAGGATTATGGCGAGAGGCGGATCCTCGCCGGGCTGACGCTCGTTGCGGTCCAACCAACGCAGGTAGAGCTCCACTTGGCCCTTGTCGGCGGGCTTGAAATCTCCCAGCTTCAACTCGACTACGACCAGCCGCCGCAGGCGTCGATGGAAGAAGAGCAGATCCATGTAGTAGTCATCGCCGTCCAGTGTGATGCGTTTCTGCCGCGCGACAAAGGCAAACCCCGTGCCCAGCTCCAGCAGGAAACGCTCGATCTCGCGGAGCAGAGCAGACTCCAAATCTCTCTCGCTGTAGGTGTCCTTCAGGCCGAGGAAATCGAGCAGATAGGGATCCTGGAAGACGAGGTCCGGCGTCAGCTTGTCATCGGCTCGCAGGGCGGCGAGCTCCTCTCGAATCAACTGGTCTGGCTTCTTGGAGAGGGCGGTGCGCTCGTAAAGCATCCCGTCGATCTTCTGTCGAAGAGTCCTCGTGCTCCATCCCTCGATCCGGCACATCTCCGCGTAGAAATCGCGTTTCAGCGGGTCGTCGATGTAGATAATCTGTTTGAAATGCGTCCACGCCAATTGTCTCCGCAGTGTGGAGACAATCGCTTCCTCCGGGAAGGCCTCGGCAAACTTCAGCATGTGCCGCAGGGATTTCTCGTCGAAGCCTCGGCCAAACTCAGCCGACAATTGTCTCCCCAGCGAGGAGACAATCTCAGCACCGTATTCGGCCCGCTTCTCGTTCAGGATTTCGTGGTGAATCCGGCGGCCGATCTGCCAATACAGGATCGTCAAGCCGGCATTGACCGCGTGTGCCACCTGCTGGCGCGCCACCTCGATCATTTGCCGGATCTCCTCTGCGAGCACCCCGGGCTCCACGGCAACGGCGGGCACTGCGGACTTCTTCACCGCGAGTTTCTTTCGTAGTGCGCTCATATCAGCCTCGTCTTTCCAGTCAGCAGCTCCTGCATCATGCCCTGTTTGAGCGCGCGAGTCTTGGCCAGCCGGGCTTCGAGAGCCGCAATCTCGGCGTCCATGTCAGAGAGCACGACGGCGATGGCCTGTTGCTCCGCGAGCGAGGGGAGAGGAGCGAATACCTGTCCAAGCTCTGCCTGACCGATGTTTGCTCGAATCGCGCCTTGTCCTTTCGCGATAATCTGTGAACGAATGCCAGGTGAACGGAAGGCATAACCAGAGTAAGTCGCGTCGATACACGCGCATTCAGGCCGCCCCCGAATGACGAAGCCGCCAAACACGACCGTCTCATCATCCATGTAAACCGAGGCCAACCCAACTTCCTCTTGTGTCTCCGAGGTCCGGTTGAACAGTATGTCTCCGCGTCGCACGGCGAAGGAATCAATTGAGCTTCTCGGAAGCAAAACACGACCCGGGATATCGGAGCGACGGAGATGAGCCTTTGTGATCACCTCGAGAACATTGATAAATGGAACGCCTTTCCCATACGCGTGCTTGTCAGCATTGGCACCGTTCCGAAATTCCAAGAGCTCTGAGAGCCGTTTTACCTCCCACTCCCCACTGAAGCCCGGCAGGCGTTGCCGGCCGGTGAGGAGCTGCTGCATGGCGGCCTGTTTGAGGTCGCGCTTCTTGGCGATGAGCTTCTCCAGCGCCCCCAGTAGCGCATCCACATCCCCCAGCACGGCGGCGATGGCGCGCTGCTCGGGGAGAGGGGGAAATGCTACTCTCAGCTTCTGTACCGTGACCAAACTCATGCCCGCCTTCGCTCCGATATCAGTAGAGGCTCGAAAGAGCTTTTGCGGGTTTTCGGAAGCCAGCAAGTACGCCACAAATCTCCCGTCGCTCCGTGATGAATCAAACCGAACCAGGGCGATGTGCTGATTGATGTATGCCGGCTGCGGCACGTGCGAAGTAACGTAGCCAACGATGCCGATGTCGGCAGTAATCGAGACCAACACATCGTGTTCCTGCAGCTGCGTTCGGACCCCTTCCTTGGCTTCAGGCGGCAAGTTCACAGACTTGAGGTCTGTGAGATCAAGGTAGATCGACTCTCTCGAAAGATTTGTGATGCGGATGAAAGGCGAACCGCGGTCTGAATAAAACCCTGCCCATCCGCGTGATCCGCTCGTGACGAAAGGACCTAAGCTCCCGAGCGCTTTGACCTCCCACTCCTCCGGAATCACGCCCACCTCGGTCTGCTTGTAACCCACCTTTACTTCCATACCGCCCCCATCTTCTTGAGGTGTTCGTCCACGCGGGCGGCGAGGGTTTTCACTTCCTCGGTGAGCAGCGGCAGGGGGGTGGCGTAGCGGTCGGCCAGCTCTCGGATGCGGCTCGCGAGCGCTTGCGAGACGCGGTCCAATTCGCTCTGCACGTCGGCGGCGAGCTGCGCCAGCCACTTGTCGTGCACCACGAGCGTTTTGATTTCGGCCTCGGTGAGCTGGCCGTACTTCGCGGCGACCTTGGCGTCGAGCGCCTTCTGCCCTTCCTTCACTCTCTTGCCGGCAGCGGCTTCCTCCTCAAAGAGGTCGAGGCATTCCTGCAGCAGCTCGCGCTCGTCATCGGCTTCGCGAAGGCAGGTCTTGACGCTGGCTTTGGCGAGCTTGCCCTTGTCAGTCCTGGCTTCGGCCAGCAGACCGTCCTCGCCACCGTGTTCTTCGTCGAGCTCCTCCAGGCGGCGAGTGACGGCGTCGCGATCAGCCTCCAGCTTCTCAACGGCCGATCGCTCGGCGGCGAAGTAGCGGGCGACGACGAGCTCCGATGGGATGAGGTCGAAGTTGGGCTTGCCGTCGATCACACCCTTCCAGCCCTCTTGCACAAGCAGATAGACATCATCCTGCATCGTCGCTGCCCAGTAGTCCAGCAAGTGCTGATACACGTCGTAGGCGTCGATCAACCGGGCTTCGCCGAACGTCGTGAGCAGATCCTCGGAGAGCGCCTCGATCAGCGCCTTCGGGTGGTCGCCTTGAGCGATTTCGGCGAGGCGCGGGGCGTTGGCGGCCTTCCACCTTGCGAAGAGCGAGGTCACAGATTCGTTGAACGCGACGAACTCCTCGTGGCCGAAGATGGCTGCCTTGATCTCAGTAGCCGGCAGCTTCAGCCGGCTGTACCCCGGGCAACCCGCACACTCGAACAGAACGGGCCGCACGGAGGGGAATACCTGCCAATATCGGTCGAGCGCGTCGATATCGCGGTCCGGGATGCCTCCTCGCAAATGAGCGTCGATGTCCTGCAAGTCCTCGGGCTCGGTGCTGTCGATGTAGCGTGGCAGATTGAGATTGAAGTCGTTCTTCGGGTCGCTGATCTCCGAGAGCGGCACCACGCGGGAATAGCGAGGCACCTCGACCATTCGAGTGAACGTGTCCACGATCTTGTGGATGTCCTGCGCGCGCAGGCGGTTCTTGTTGCCATCCTTGATGAAGGCCTTGCTGGCCTCGATCATGAAAATGCCCTTGCGAGCATGTGCGTTTTCCTTATCCATGACGACGATGCACGCAGGAATGCCGGTGCCGTAGAAGAGGTTAGCGGGCAGACCGATGATGCCCTTGATGTAGCCGTGCTTGACGATTTCGCGACGAATGTCCGCTTCGGCATTGCCGCGAAAGAGCACCCCGTGCGGGAGAATGCACGCGCCCTTGCCCGTGCTCTTGAGGCAGGTCAGGATGTGAAGCAGGAAGGCGTAGTCGCCGTTCTTTCCGGGAGGGATGCCAAATTCGAAGCGCCGGAATTCATCTTCCGCAGGATGGAAGCCGTTGCTCCAGGCCTTGTTCGAAAACGGTGGATTGGCGACCACGAAATCGAAAGTCTTGAGGCGGCCGTCGGGGCCTTTGAAATGCGGGTTCGCGAGTGTGTTGTCTTTCCAGATACCCGCGGTGGCGCAGTCGTGAAGGATCGAGTTCATCCGTGCGAGGGCCGCGGTGGCGTTGTCCATCTCTTGCCCATAAAGCGCCAGGTCGAGACCGGTACGGCTCTTGGCTTCGTCGTGCGCCTTGAGCAGCAGCGAACCGGAGCCGCAGGTGGGGTCGTGAATAGTCTGGCTCGATGACGTGGCATCGCCTACGCCGACGACCTTGGCCAGGACGCGCGAGACTTCGGCAGGCGTGTAGAACTGTCCCTTGCTCTTGCCCGACTCGGTGGCGAAGTGCCGCATCAGGTACTCATAGGCGTCGCCCAGCAGATCATCGCCCTCGGCACGGTTGCTACGGAAATCGAGAGCCGGGTTGTCGAAAATCGCCACAAGGTTGGAGAGGCGGTCCACCATCTCCTTGCCCTTGCCCAGCTTGTCGGCATCGTTGAAGTCGGCGACGTCGATCACGCCCCTGAGATCATTGGCCTCGGCGAGCTTCGCGATGATCTTGTTCATCTTGTCGCCGATTTCCTTGTCCCCCTTCAGCGTGACCATGTCGGCGAACCCGCCGCCAGGAGGCACGTCGAGGAGCGCATTCGGCTGGCCCGCGTACTTGTCGGAGACGTACTTCACAAACAGCAGGACCAAGACGTAGTCCTTGTACTGCGAGGCATCCATGCCGCCACGAAGCTCATCGCAGCTCTTCCAGAGGGAGCTGTACAGCTCTGATTTCTTGAGAGGCATGGGTTACAACGAGCGCTGGTCAAACATCGAGACGCCCTCAGCCAAGCGCCTGCGAGGCGTGTTGTTCCGAGCCCTCTGTGTTCGAACACCCTGACGCGCTAAAAACAAAAACTTTCCGAATGGATCTCCGGCGCTTCCACAGGTCGAACTGGTCAAGATCACTTCGAACATAGTCTGCGCCTCGATAGGTGTTGAGCGCAAGTCATAGCCCGCTGCCCAGGCCGCAGCATCGTTGGTGTTCAATGCCGTCGGGAAGATCGGACGGAGACACCTCCGAGGGCATTCGGGGGGTGTTGGGCGGTCAGTGCAGAAATGTTAGGAGACCAAGTGACAACCGAGCCACTGGCCAGACTGTCCATAACCCCTCAGAAAAGCAAGGGGTGACAATTTGGTCAGTCCGTGAGCGGTTTCTCGCGACTAGTTCTGCGCGTCCACGGTCGCTGGCGGCCCGCGCTCTGTAGCGACGGTCACGCTTTATCGATTGCGCACACAGCAGTATCGAACCATCAAGCGTTCGGCCTCGCTGACTGATTCTTGGTCGAACGGACCCAAGTCACTGGACAATCATGGCGAGCCGGCGCACACTTTGGGCATGAGTGGCTGCGTTGCCTACCTCGATACGAATGCGGTCAGTAACCTTGCGACCCGACAACCGTCAGCCGGGACCGCGCTCATCAAGGCTGTCCGGCAGAGGCGAATAGAGATCATCACCTCCGTGGCGGTGATAGAGGAGCTGTGCGGGATAGCCTGCAAAAACTGGGAGCAATACTGTGACACCCTTGTGTATCTGTGGGAGGTGGCTCGCTGCAATCAGCTGCAAACGCATACCGATCTCATGAAAGAGGAGATTCGAGTCGGGCGGAAGCTGCGCGCCTTCGAACCATTCGAAACGTGGGACAAGATTCAGTACATCCGTACAGCGAGTCGTGACCCTTCGTACGCGACTCGAGTTGCAGCGGATGTGCAGCAGTGGACGGAAAACTATAGACAGGAGGAAGAACGTCGGCGGAGCGAGGTCTTGTACCAAGGCGGACCAACCCTTGCTCGAGCGGTGACAGATTGGTGGCAAGCACATGAAGCTCAGATCGACGATTGGGCCACTGACCTTCTTCGCGCCGGCAGACAGCAACTCGCCCTTTCACCGGAGCAGACACAGTGGCCAGATCCAAAAGCCATTCCAACAGCCTGGCGCTTCGTGGCCTACAAGATGGCACGAATCTACTTGAACGTCGGTGAAGGGAGGAGAATCGATGCCTCAGATACATACGACGCGTTTCATCACGCCTATGCCGGGTACGCTCAGATCATGGTCTCCGACGACACGCGGCTATCGCAGACGTGGGCATTGATTCCGAATCAGGCATGTTCAGTCCTGACCCTCGACGCCTTCATCAAAACCTGCCTCTGATCTCAGTCCCTCGACATCAAGTCTCTTTAATCGCCGGGCGGCAAGTGTTGGACAATGTTCCCACGTGTGTCTCCGCTCCGTCCCGCTCAGGCCACCCGGGGTTGCTGGTTCTGGCTGGCAGCAAGAACGCCGTGGTTCGTACCTCCGATGGCGCCCCGCCTACGACTCGGACCGCTGATCGGTCTGCGCCAGCCCGGCCACCACCAGGCCACTCCGCTCACCCATTAGCCCGGGTCGGCCATACCACCAACTCACCAAGACACCACCAAGCCAATCCCCTCGCTCCTCGGTGCAGCTTGGTGCCTTGGAGTGTTGGTGGTTTGGACGGCAGTCCCGTCCGCCACGCGGCTGACGCGCTATCGCGATCCGGCCGCCGCGACCGGCTGGCCGTCGGCGTCGATGATGTGCAGCTCGCCGAAGTTCAGCGCGCGCACTCCCGCTTCGATCTTGGCGCGATCTCCGACCACGACCCAGACGATGCGGTCGGGGTGGAGCACCCGCTGCGCCGCCGCCTGGACGCGTTCGAGAGATAGCGAACGCACCGCGTGCGCGTACGTGTCGAAGTAGTCCGCCGCCAGGTGGAAACGCACCAGATCGGCCAGCGAGTCGGCCACGGCACTGTTGGTCTCCCACAGGCCTGGGAGACTGAGCGTCAAGTTGGCCTGAGACTTGGCCAGCTCTGCGGCTGTGATCGGGCGATCGCCGACGATGGCGCGCAGCTCCTTCGCGATCTCCTGCAGCGACTCGGAGGTCTTGTCCGCCTGCACAGAACCGTACACGATGAACGGCCGCTGTCCGCGGGCGTCGACGAAGTAGGAGCCGGCGCCGTAGGACCAGTGCTTGTCTTCGCGCAGGTTCATGTTGATGCGGGAGACGAAGGCGCCGCCGAGGACATCGTTCATCGTGTCCGTGGCGATCACGTCGGGATCATTCCGCGGAGGCGAGACATGGCCCGCGAACAACGCAGACTGCTGCGAACCCGGGCGATCGATCAGGTAGACGGAGGCGGCCGGCTTCTGCTCGACCTCGCCGATGTTCTTCTTCGGAACATCGCCGGCGGTCCATCCGGCGAAGAGCTTCTCGATGCGGGGAAGGATCTCGTCTTTCGAGATGTCGCCGACGACGACCAGAGTGGCATTGTTCGGCTTGAACCAGGTGTTGTGGAACCCCACCAGAGTTTCCGGCTTCATTGAGGCGACCGAGGCCTCCGTGCCCGAGCCCGTCAGGGGCTGCCCGTAGGCATGATCGCCGCCGTAGAGGAGTGCAGGAAGGACCCTCCGGGCCATCGACCCGGGCGTCACCTTCTCGCGCTGGATGCGTGCGATCCGTTGCTTCTGCAGCCGATCGAAATCGGCCTGGGGAAAGGCCGGGTTGAGGATGACGTCGGCGTAGAGCTTGAGCGCCTCGTCAAGCGTAGCCGTGAGCGCCGAGAGCGAGACGACAGAGGTGTCGACGGTGGAGGCGGTAGTCAGCGTGGCGCCCAGCCGATCTAGAGTGTCGCTGATCTGCAATGCGTTGCGCGTGCGGGTCCCTTCATCGAGCATCTCGAGCGCCAGGCTGGCGGTACCCTGCAGTCCGCCCTGGTCCGCCGCAAAACCCGCGTCGACCAGCAACTCGAGCTCGAGTGCCGGCACCCCGTCGCGGCGTGCCACCAGCACCTTCATTCCATTCGTCAGCGTGGCGGATTCGTAGGAGACGAAGCGCGGCTCGGGAGGCTGTGCCACCCCAGGCAGCGCGGAGCGATCGACCCCGCCATCGGAGCTGGCCAGCTCCGGGTATGGCGAGACAGTCAGAATGTAGACACCGTCAGAGATCCACTTCGAAGCGGCCTGGCGAATCTCCTCGCGCGTCAGAGCCTCCTCGATCTCGAATCTCTTCTTGTAGAACGACGGATCGCCCGCGTAGACCATGTTGGAGGCGAGCACGTCGGAGGTGCCGCCGAAGCCTCCGATGCGCTCGACCCCTCGGATGAAATCCGCTCGATGCGCGCCCTTCGCCCTGATCATCTCGTCGGCGGTCGGGCCGCTTTTCAGGAGTCGCGCGATCTCTTCGTTGATCCCCCTCTCTACGGCGGCAGCATCGCCGCCTGGCTTGACGGTTGCTTGGATCATGAGCTGACTGCCGATCTCGCGCTCCCACACAAACGCCGTGACGTCCGTGGCGATCTGCTCGTCGTAGACGAGGCGTTTGTACAGTCGTGAAGTCTTGCCGGTGGAAAGGATGGAGCTGGCCAGGTCAAGTGCCACGGCCTCCCGCGAGCCGATCTCGGGCACATTCCAGACCATGTAGATGCGCCCCTGGGGCACGCGGTCCTGCACCGAGCTCCGATGCACGCCCGCCATCTTGGCCACCCAAACCTGCTGCTTCGCGATCGGCGGGCCCGGCGGGATGTCACCGAAGTAGGTCTCGACCTTCTCACGGATGGTCGCGACCGTCACGTCCCCGGCGATCGCCAGCACGGCGTTATTGGGGCCATAGTAGGTCCGAAACCACTCCTTCACGTCGTCGAGCGAGGCGGCGTTGAGATCCTCCATCGCCCCGATCGTCGTCCAGCTATAGGGATGGCCCACGGGGTAGGTGTTCTCGGTGAGGAGCTGCCGCGCCACGCCGTAGGGCTGGTTCTCACCCTGCCGCTTTTCGTTCTGGACAACACCGCGCTGCTCGTCCAGCTTGGCCTGATCGATCGCCCCCAGCAGGTGTCCCATGCGATCCGATTCGAGGAACAGCGCCAGATCAAGGGCCGAGACCGGGACGTTCTGGAAATAATTTGTGCGGTCCGAGTTGGTGGTGCCATTGAGGTCTGTGGCGCCGACCTTCTCCATGGCGACGAAGTAGTCCGTGTTGTTGTGTTCGCTGCCGTTGAACATCAGATGTTCGAAGAGATGCGCGAACCCAGTCTTCCCCCGCCTCTCGTTTTTCGAACCGACGTGGTACCAGACGTTCACCGCTGCGATCGGCGCCTTGTGATCCTCGTGCACGAGGACGGTCAGTCCGTTGGTGAGGACGAATTGTTCGTAGGCAATCTCCGGTATCGTGGCGGTCGCCGCGGACGCCGGGGCGGACGCGCCCGATGCGGTCCCGGCCCAACCTGTGTTCGATGCGAGCGGCATCGCAAGAACCGCCCCCAACAGAACGAACCGACTCATCTTCTTCATGGCCTTGTCTCCTCCTCTTTCCCCCCGCCGTGCGTCAGGACATGAGCACGCCCGTCTTTGGTAACTCACAGCCGAACCGATCCGCAAACTGGATGATACCATCGAACGGCCCGTTCCGACCCACTTCGGACAGCGGTGGGTCTGACATGGCGCCGAAAGATCCATGGGAATGGTGGGGCTGGATAGCGACGTCATGCCGAAGATCGTTGGCGACCAGGCGAGCCGCGTGATTGCCCCCCATTTCAGCCCTTGTGGATCATCTTTCGGTGTCTATAATAGTCATGAGAAGATGGGAGGATCAGGATGAGAAGCGCAGCCGTGGCGGAGCTCAAGGCGTCGTTGAGTCACTATCTGGCCAAGGTGAGGGCTGGAGAGGAGGTGCTCGTTACTGACAGAGGGACACCGATCGCAAGGATCGTCCCCGTTCCGCGATCGGGCAAGGTGGCCGAGCATCTGCGGAAGATGGAGAAAGAAGGCCTCATTGTGATCGGCCGTGGGGGGCTCCCGAAGGGGTTCTGGTCACATCGCAGGCCCTCTGATGCGAAAGGGAGCGTCCTGGCAGCGCTCATCCAAGAACGCCGTGAGGGGCGATGAGGTTCTGGGACACATCAGCCGTGGTGCCCTTGTGCGTGAGCGAACCGGCGACTCAACGTATCTCGCGTATCCTGAAGGAAGACGAGGCGATGGTGGTCTGGTGGGCATCGAGAGTCGAATGCGAATCGGCGCTCGCGCGTCGGGTTCGTGAAGGAAGCCTGGCCACTGCTGCAGTCCGGCAGGCGATGGTCATCCTTGATTCGCTGACGGACACGTGGAGTGAGGTTGAACCTGTGCCGGCGGTCCGATCTGCGGCCGAGAGGCTGTTGCGGGTGCATCCTATTCGGGCGGCAGATGCACTCCAATTGGCGGCGGCCCTTTTGTGGGCCGGGGGCTCACCCCGTGACCATGTCGTCGTCTGCCTCGATCATATCCTCAGGGACGCGGCTGCAAGGGAGGGCTTCACGCTTCTCCCGACAGAGACCGGGAGGGCCTCCCTCCCTAACGCGGCGGAGCCGCAACCAAGCAGGTAGACGCGGGCACGCGGGATGGCCCTTCCGGACTCCTCTCAGGAAAGCAGGAAGTTAGGAAGGCAGGAAGGGGTCTGTTCGATGCCACCCTGAGCTCCGGAGATGACTGCTCCGTTCCTGCATTCCT
>JACPPM010000135.1 GCA_016191015.1 Acidobacteriota bacterium
ATCTGCGTAATCTGCGCGGAAATCTGCGCCATCTGCGGTTTCGCACGGAAAGGCCTCGCCCGAGTCGGCGCCTCGACTTAGCCGCAGCCCTGGTTTAGCCGGCTAGCCGTTGCATTCTCCCGCTGAACCCACTAGACTCACCCTCTTTTGGTGTGGGCACGACTGGAGGTGCGTATGGCCGGCCTCATGAGACGGGGCATCGAAATATATGGATCAGGGGGACTCCCTCTGCTCGCCCAGCGCGGCAGGCAGTTCCTGCGGCGACGCTATCACAGAACCGTCGCATGGCTGGAGAGGGCCGGAGCTGACATTCAACTTCTGGACCCGCCGCCCCAGGTTGTGGCGGGATGCATGTACAAGGTCCTCGTGGCGGTCCGCAACACAAGCCGCGTCACCTGGAACCATATCGAGGACCAGGGCGCGCGCTTCACGGTCGTCGCCGTCGTCACCGCCGAGGATGGCATTGCCGTCGAGGGGCTCCACAGCGCGCTCCCCAGTGAGTTTCCGTCGGGGGAGACCCGCGAGGTGGGTGTCACGATTGAGGTGCCGCGTAAACCCGGCCGCGCCACTCTCCGCGTCGACCTGGTCCGTGAGAACTGTTTCTGGTTTTCGGAGCTGGGCAGCCAGCCTGCCGAAATTCCTGTCGAAATCCTGAACCATACTCACGAGCTTTTCGAAAGCCGGATCCCCGCGCTCGACGTCACCATGGACATCACCAACAAGTGTCCTTTGAAGTGCATTCAATGCCGCAAGACATATTTCGAGACGCTCGAGGAGCAGCAGGACATGGACTTCGAGCATTTCAAGCGGGTCGCCGCCGAGATCTTTCCGCACGCAAGATCCGTGACGCTCTCGAGTGCGGGTGAGCCATTGATGACGAGGAATTTCCTGGATGCCATCGCGTTGACGCGCAGCTTTGGGGTGGAGGACGTCACATTCATCACCAGCGGGATGCACTTGAACAAGGCCCGCGCCGAAAAGGTGGTCGACATGGGGGTGAGCCGTGTCGAATTCTCGCTCGATGGCGCGAGCCCCGAGGTTTACAACCGGATCCGGGTCGGTGGCAATTTCGACAAGGTCGTCGAAAATATCCGGTACCTCAACGAGTACAAGATGAAACGAAAGAGCGCGCGCCCGATGCTCCGCTTCAACTGGGTGCTGATGAAAAGCAACATCCACGAGATCCCGGCGTTCATCGATCTGGCCGCTCGGCTCGGAGTCGAGGAGGTCCAGACGCAACACATGGTCGCCTTCGTCGACAGCATCAAGAACGAATCGCTGGTATTCTCCAAAGAACAGTCGAACCATTACATCCAGCAGGCACGGGAACGCGCGCGCAGGCTCGGGATCCGCTTCTATCATCCGCGACTGTTCACTCTGAATGGAAACGGCACCACCGATGCTGCGGCCGAAGCCAACCCCACGGTTCCGATGCCGGTCGACGACGGCGCGAATGTCGTTGCGAAGACAGGTGAGATCTACACGCCCGAAGACCAGATCAGCTTCGAGCGCAAGACACACACGACGGTCACAGACGGCCTCCAGCTCTGCACCGACCCATGGCGCAAAATTTACCTCGATTGGTCCGGCATGGTGTACCCCTGCTGCATGTGGAAAGAGGAGCCCCTCGGGAGCATCCTCACCCATAGTTTCAAGGAGATCTGGCATTCAGATCGCTACCGCGCGCTCCGTGACGGCCTCCTCACGGGCCACCTCGGCAAGAGCTGCGCCGAATGCACCGTCATCACCGGCGGGGATGTCGACAGCGAGAAGTCTTACTTCTTCTGAGATCGCGACTGCGGACGGGGTTAGCGGCGCTCGGTCGGGGAGCGTTGCTTGAGCTGGTCGCCCTGATGGCCCTGGGATTAGATTTCGTGGATTCGACGGTCTGGAGGGGTCATGGTGAGCGAGATCAGTGCATCGCCTGTAGGGTGTGCGGGTTTTCTCGACAGGCACGGTACGATCATCGAGGATGTCCAATACGCCAATTCGCTGGACCAGCTCACGATCTATCCCGAGACAATCGGCGCCCCGCATGAGGTGAAGCAGGCGGGCCTCCGCCTGATCGTCGTCTCAAACCAGTCCGGTGTCGCACCGGGGGCCGGTCGACCCGTCATTCCCCGATGAAGCGCCACGTCGGCTCTGTGAGACGCTCGTCCGAAACGGCGCTCCCATCCTCGACGAAGGCCACGTCGGCCCAGCAGTGCTTGCTGGCGTGCGCACAAGGGGCAGGAGCCGAGGTTCCCGCGTCAGCGCGTCTGCATGCAGAGTGACCTACAGCCCGGCTCCCTCTCACTCGAGTACCACTACATCCTGGATAGCCGGAGCGTTGCCGGCGCTTTCGAACCAGCCGGTACATTCACACAGCATATCCAATTTCAGCCTGTAGCGGCCCGGGACAGACGGAGCCGTCCACCGAAAGGGCACAAGGACCGCTTCGCCCGGGTTCACGGCCCTCTCCAGATCGGCGATCGTGCTGGAGCCTTGGACCGGGTCGCCCTTGTCATCGTGACACATTGCGCCCAGGCGGATCTGGCGACGATTCGTGTCGGAACGATGTTCCCATCTTACCGCGCCTGAGTTGTGCACCTCCACGGAATCAGCAACGACGGCGCTGGGCGCGACCTTGATCGGCTGTCGCTCCGGAAACCGACACCTCAAGGTCTTGCCCTCGATCGCATTGCCCAGCCCGGCCCACAGCTCGTGTTTGATGCTGTCATAGGCCGGTGTCCCCGGGACGAACCGTTCAGAGTACCCGTCCTCAGGATCCCGTGTCGTTTCCCAACACAGGCGATCCACCCCAATCTCCCGTGCCAACGTCCGGGCCCGATTCATCTCCTCATCGCTATCGTTCCAGCGGAAAAGGAGGTATCGCCAATTGACGATCGGACGTTCGCGGGCGAGCGCTTTCCTGATCGCGACCAGTCTCCTCATGATGTTGAGCACCTTGTCGAAGTCGCCGCCACGACGATAGATCGAATACACCTTCTGGCTCGCGCCATCAACAGAAAACGTGATCTCGTCCATTCCCGCCAGTACAAGCTCTCTCAGCTTCTCATCAGTGTTCAGCGGAAGACCGTTGGTGCTTCCGAAGAAGTATATATGCGGATGGCGCGTCTTGGCGTACCGAATCATGTCCAGCGCTCTGGGATGAAGAAAACTCTCGCCGTAGTTGAAGAACTCCAATCGGTGCAGCGTGGGTCCCAGCTCGTCGATCACCTTCGTATACAGCTCCCACGGTAACAGCCTTATGCTTCGTGTGTCGGTGATGCCGTTCTCGTGGTTGCAACAGGCCTTCAAACAGTTCAGGTTGCAGGCCACGCACGGCTCGACGAACAGCCGCCATGGCAGATAGGAGAGCCTCACGCCTTCCGGGAGAGGAACACTCGAGCGTTCCGCCCCCATGAGGCGGCAATGAACGCACATGTGGGGATCATTGGAATGGAGAGCCGATCGGATTTCCTGGAAGATCGGTCCATTCCATATATTTGAAACCGAGGAGCTCTGGACGTTGCCGATGGGGGCCTTCTTGAATGGATCCGCACAACCGCACACGATCGTACCGTCCGACATGAGGACCACTGTCTCCCATGGCCACTTACAAAAGTACCTCTGGTTCGGCTTCAGGACCAGGGCATGGGGCGCCACGCGAACAGCTGTCTCAGCGGGCTTCCGGCCCAGATCGGAAAGCCAATAGCATCCCTCCTGCACAAGGTCGAAGCGCACGGGATAGACGCCCATGGCAGCGGGTGGGGCGACCGATATCTCGACCTCGACCTCGTCGCCTGGCCGGACGTTGGCAGGCAGGACCGTATGAGGCTGACCTTCACGAAGGATCCCACCGTCGTCCAGGACCGATGCCAGGGCGAATCGCGGAGCCTGTGAGCCCTCGCGGTTCCAGATCGCCCTGCTCAGGTTCTTGACCCTCACGCGGATCTTGAAAGGAGCGAGCCCCACTTCATCAGGTACGTCTAACGGCTGGATCTGCGCGGCCATCCAGTTCATTCTCGCGGCCAGCTTATGGTAACGCCTAGAGAGCGCCCTGTGCCCCTTGTTCCAGAACGCGATGACCTTCGTACGAGCGTGACCCGTCCTGATGACCGAAGTGACGCGCCTATTCCGATCGTGCATAATCCCCCCCTGGCGCGTCCGGAAGACCGCCTACTCTCCTATATCGAAGGACCCCCGGGCGGCAGGCGAAAGCCTCTCGTGCCCGGGGGACACATAGATTCCTGTAAGTCCACGCACGGATGACACCCGGTTTGGACCCAGCCATCGGCAAAGCTCTCTGCGGGGACCCCCCGTGACAGCCGTTCGCGCGCGAACCGGTTCTGCGCACCCTTCCGCAGATCGATGCTATCACCCTGCATCGACCACCCAGCATTTGCTACCACGGCTCCTCGCGCACCCATGGAGTGAAGATACTTCCGCCCGAGCTTCAAGTCAAACAAAGGATGAGGCTGGGGAGGTCCCAGAATCCATGGTTAGGCTTCGCCACAACCCCGGGGGACCCCAAGGCTACGGCAAAGTCCCGGAAACCGCAGATTTCACAGATTGACTCGCAGATGTCGCCGATTGCTTCGCGCCGACCCGAGAGTGAGGAGCAAGTTGCTCGTCGGTTGAATGCTGGAAGAATCTGCGTAGTCTGCGCGGAAATCTGCGCCATCTGCGGTTTCGCACGGAACGGCCTCGCCCGAGTCGGCGCCTCGACTTTGCCGCAGCCCTGCGGGGAACCCAGCCTCGAGCTTGTCGCCCGGATAGCGCTGGTATAGGATTTCGTGGTTTCGACGGTCTGGAGGGGACATGGAGAGCGAGATCAGTGCATCGTCTGGTGGCCGTGCGGTCTTTCTCGACAGGGACGGTACGATCATCGAGGATGTCGGGTACGCCAGCTCGCTCGACCAGCTCGCGATCTATCCGGAGACAATCGGCGCGCTGCATGAGTTAAAGGAGGCGGGCTTCCGCCTCATCGTCGTCTCTAACCAGTCGGGGGTCGCCCGGGGGCTGATCGACCCGTCATTCCCCGATGAAGCGCTCCGTCGCCTCCGTGAGACGCTCACCTGGAACGGCGCCCCCCTCCTAGACGGCGGCTACCACTGCCCGCACCACCCCGAGGCGGAGGTCGAGCAGTTTCGCCGGGACTGCGAATGCAGGAAGCCTGAGCCGGGCATGCTGCTGGACGCCGCCCGGGATTTTGATGTCGACCTGTCGCGCTCGTACGTAGTGGGCGACCACTTCAGCGACGTCGAAACCGCGCACCGCGTCGGCGCATCCGGCGTCCTCGTGCTCACGGGACATGGCATGCATCACGTCACGAAGCTCGATCAGGTTGAACCGATCGCGCGGCCTGACTTCGTCGCTACGGACATTCTCGAGGCGGCTCGCTGGATCATCCTCCATCGGCAACACCGATGAGCAGAGTCCTGACGGTTCTGGAGCGATTTCCGGGCACTCGCGTCGCCGTCGTGGCCGACCTGATCGCCGATGAGTTCCTCTACGGCCAGATCAGCCGTGTTTCGCGGGAAGCCCCTGTCCTCATCCTCCGGCACAGCGAGACGCGGATCGTCCCCGGGGGCGGCGGCAACGCGGTGTACAACCTGCGCGCGCTGGGTGCTGTTCCCGTGCCGTTCGGCTGCGTCGGGCGCGACGACGCCGGCAACGCTCTGATCGCCGCGTTCCGCGCTGCGGGCATCTCCACCAGACACATCGGGCGCATTCGCGGTGGAACGACGACCCGCAAGACCCGAATCCTCGCCAGCCTTCCCCTCTCGAACCGCCAACAGGTTCTCCGGATTGATCGCGAAGCCTCTGTGCCCCCGCGGGAGGCCGAGATCGACGCGTTCGCCCGCGACGTCGTGCCGACCTGTGCCGGCTTGTTGTTGTCCGACTATGGAGTCGGCTCGGTTCCGCCGACGATTGCAGCACATCCTGCTGTCCGCGCCTTCGTCCGTCGCCGTCCTGTCACGGTCGACTCTCGCTACGAGCTCCTTCGGTTCACCCGCCTCACGGCAGCCACGCCGAACGAAGGCGAGGTCGCCGCCGCGCTCGGTGGTCAGATCGGAGAGGACCCGGAGGCGCTCAACAGGGCGGGCCGGAGACTCCTGTCACGCTTGCAGTCGCAGGCCGTGGTCATCACGCGAGGGAACAAAGGTATGTCCGTGTTCGAACGCGGGAAGCGGCCGGCGCACCTCCCGATATACGGAGGTGAGGAGATCGCTGATGTCACCGGCGCCGGCGACACGGTGATCGCGACTTTCACGCTCGCCCTCTGCTGCGGCGCGTCATTTGTCGAGGCCGCGCAGATCGCCAACTATGCCGGCGGCATCGTCGTCATGAAACGCGGAACGGCCACGGTGAGCCTGGATGAGCTGCGTGCCGCGGCGCGGGACAATCCGGGGCAGGGATCCGGGGACTGTGGACCGTAGGAAAGTTGTCGCGCTCAGGGCGCTGAGAAAGCGCGTTGCGATCGCTCGAAGAGCCGGCATGAAGGTCGCGTTGGCGAACGGCAGCTTCGATCTCCTGCATGTCGGGCACGTCCGCTACTTGCAGGCGGCGAAGCGGTTGAGCGATGTGCTGGTAGTCTGCGTCAACTCGGACCGCTCCGTGCGTGGCTACAAGGGACCGGGGCGCCCGGTTCAGCCCGAGCGGGAACGGGCCGAGCTGGTGGCGGCTTTGGCCTGCGTCGATTTCGTCACGATTTTCGATGACCCCGACGTCAATCGGCTGCTCGAGCTGCTCCGCCCCGACTTCCACTGCAAAGGTACCGACTACACGGCCGAAACGGTGCCTGAGAAGGATATGGCCAGGAGGATCGGCACGAGGGTCCGCATCTGTGGTGATCCGAAGGACCACTCCACCCGAGATCTGATTGCCCGGATCGGCCGCCTCGCGCGCCGCTGCTGATGTCGCGGAAGATTCTGATCATTCGAAAATCGTCGCTGGGAGACCTTGTCCACACGATTCCCGCCTTCAATGCTCTGCGTGCGGCCCACGCGGATGCGGAGATCCATTGGGCTGTTACAAAGGCCGGGGTTCCCCTGCTTCAGCGCGTGAAGAGGATTGATGCGATCAGGGAGTTTTCCGGATCGTTTCTGAGAGGTCTGCGTTCCGAGCAGTTCGACGTGACGATCGACTTCCAGGGTCTCTTGAAGACGGCCGCGGCGTCATGGCTGGCCGGAGGGCGCCGCATCGGGTTCGCGCGCGGCCACACCCGCGAATGGGGCTGCCAGATCTTCTACACGGATGCCGTTGTCCCGCGCGGTGCTCATGTCATCGAGAAGAACCTGTCTCTTGCCGAGCACGCCGGTGCGTCGCCCGCCACGGGAGCTTTTAGTTTCGGCGAGCTGGTGACGGATGAAGAGCGAGAGCGGATCGATCAGGAGCTGCTCCGACTCGACGTTGCACCGGGGTTCGTGTTGATAAACCCCGGGGCCGCGTGGGCGAACAAGAGGTGGAGTCCACGGAAGTTCGGCGAGGTCGCGAGCAGGCTTGCGGGCCGACAGGTGCTCGTCTCGTACGGCCCGGGCGAACGGGGCATAGCGGAGGAGGTGGTGGCGTCGAGCGCTGGGGCGGCGATGCTGGCCTTCCCGACTAGCTTCCTCGAATTCGGAGCGCTGGCAGCGCGGAGCAGTCTGTTGATTACCGGAGACACAGGACCGATGCATCTGGCATCGGCCATCGGAGCGCGAGTGCTCGGCCTCTTCGCCCCCACCAACCCCTATCGCAACGGTCCATGGAACGATGCCGATCGCTGGATCGTCGCGGACACGCGCTGTGATTTCTGCTATCGCCGGGCATGCCCGTGGGAGAACTGCATCGACTCGATCACAATCGATCGTGTGGCTGATCTGGCCAGGGAGATGTTGGGGTGATGGGGTCGATCAAAGGGCGAATCGCGAGGGTGCGGGTACCCGCCGGGGGCATCGTCGCACTCGCCGTCGTCCTCTTCGCGCACCCGACGCGCCTGTCCATGCTGTCTGGGATCGCGGTGACGCTGGCCGGGGAGGCGGTTCGCATCTGGGCCTCTGGCTACATCCGGAAGAACACCCGTCTGGCCACGGACGGCCCCTATGGCTACACCCGCAATCCGCTCTACGTCGGCAATCTGCTCATCGGCCTCGGTGTCGTCATCGCAGCCGGGAATCCGTGGATGGCTCTCCTCTTCGCTCTCTATTATGCCGTTTGCTACGGCGCAACGATTCGATGCGAATCCGAGGTTCTGGCGCGCCTATTCGGAGACGAGTTCGAGAGGTACCGCACAGAAGTACCAGGGTTCTTTCCGCGGCTGAGGGCTACGGGAGAGAGTGGAGGCGGGTTCGATCGACGCCTCATCTGGCAAAACCGCGAGTACCGGGCGATCGCCGCGGTGGTCGCCGTTTATTGTCTCATCGCCCTCCGTTCTCTCCTGCGCTGGCCGTGAGTCGCTCGACCATGATCCCGTCCCTGCTCGCCTGCGCACTCCTCTCGGCCGCAGCACTTCAGGGAAACGAACTGCCCGGAGGACTGAGGGTCTATGAGAAGGAGGAGCTGGTCTATTCGCTGAGCTGGTGGATTCTGGGAGCGGGTGAGGCTGCACTCACGCTCGACCCCACAGCAAGCTACGGTCCCAGACCCTCCCTGCATCTGACCTACATCGTCAAAAGCGGCGGACTGGCCGGGAAGTTCTTCAAGGTGAATGACCGGATCGATTCTTATCTGGACCCGACTACTGGCTGTTCGATGGCGATCGAGAAACGCCTGCAGGAAGGAAAACGTGTCGAGGACCGACTCGTCGAATTCGATTATGCGAGCGGCCGGGCGAAGACGACGAAGTATGAGACCGCGAGCGGAAGCATCCGAAACCCGGTCGACATCACCACGACGGCAATCAGTGGATGCCTCAACGACATTCTCGCCGCGCTGTATGCGATCAGGTCACACGCACCTCTTGTCCCCGGAAGCTCGTTCGAAGTCCCCACGTTCGACCGCGGCGAAGCCTATTCGATGACCGTGCAGGTGCTCAAGAAGGAAAGCATCTCTATCAGACTCGGCCGATTTGACACCTTCGTCGTCGAACCGCAACCGAGGTTCGGTGGCGCCTTCCAGAAAAAGGGCAAGCTGAGGATCTGGCTTCAGGACGCGCCCGCCCGACTTCCGGTGCTCATCAAAAGCGAAGCGGCGGTCGGCAGCGTGAAGGCAGAGCTCAAGCGGATCGTTCGCACCGGGCCCGTCATGTAACGGGCACCGCCCGCCGTGTGACGGACACGGCCCGCCGTGCCCCTACTCGGAGAACCGACGCAACCGCGAGACTTCCTCCTCGAAGTACTTCTTGTAGAGGATGTCCCACTCGCGGCTGCCTTCGATGATCGGCCGCTTGTGCGTTTCGATCTTTCTCTTTACGACTCGATCGATATCGTTGTCTCGCTTCATCTCATCATTGATAACCCGTACCACCGTCAGGCGGATCTCGTTCGGATCATCGTGAAACTCAACCAGATCATCCTCTGACAGGAACTTCGAGATGACGTGGGAGAGGCGAGTTATCTTCTCTTTTGAAAGCTTCGTGCTGACGAATGGCAAATCGGGCGCGTGCATATGCAAATGTCCCAACATTATAGAATCAGCTTCCGTTCGCGGACCAGCTTGTCCTTTACCATCTTGAACATGGTCTGGTACTCGACGTTACCTGTGCGAATCTCGTCCGAGTGCTTGTTGAGGATCTCACGAACCTCGTCATTGAGCCTATCTTCGATCTGCAGTTCGACCGTAATCGCCTCGGCAATGCGATCGATGACCCCTTCTCTGTCATCAACCTCGATCTTGCCCTCCTGGAGCAGGGTTCGAATAATGTGAAACGCCATCAGTTCGACCTGCTCTCGTGTCAATCGCATATCTAAACCCTCTCATACGACAATCATTGAATGCTAGCACGGTTCATGCCGCCTGGCAACTGGATTGATTCCTGGTTGGGCAAAAAGAAGGCGAAAATCTGTGACATGCATCACAGCCGATGCAACTTCCGCTGCCTGGTGGCCGGGTGGCGTCGACGCGGTGCCAGGTAGGCGCTGGCCGCTAGACGTCTGCGCGGTACTTGCCGAGAAGGCTCCAGGCTCTCACCCGGAGCAGATCGTAGAGCATCCCGGCGGAGTCGCTGAATACCATGACGCGGCTGGCTGGTGAGTTGATCCAGCGGACCGGGACCTCGGTGATGCGGAATCCGCGCCTGCCGGCCAGGTAGAGGATCTCGACGTCGAACCCGAAGTCATCGATCCTGGCCAGGCCGAACAGCTCCCGCGCAACGGGGCCTCTGAAGAGTTTGAATCCGCACTGAGTGTCGTGGATGCCTGACATCAACGTCACGCGGATGAGCAGATTGTAGGTCTTGCCCATGAGCTCGCGGAGGCGTGGTTGGTGCACTTCGATGCGCGATCCCGGCAACGCTCGCGATCCGACCGCGATGTCACTGCCGTTGAGAATAGCTTTCTCGAGCACCTCGAGCTCCTCGATCGGCGTCGAAAGGTCCGCGTCCGAGAAGAGCACCAGATCGCCACGGGAGCCGGCCACGCCGTGCCTCACGGCCGCACCTTTACCTCTATTGCGGCCGAGGCTCATGAGACGGCAATGCGGATGCAGGTGCGCGAGCTCGGCGGCCAGCCGCGCCGTGGCGTCCCGACTCCCGTCATCGACGACGATGATCTCGTATTCCCGGCCGCCGGCCGCGAAGTACTCGCTCACACGGGCGATCGTCGCTCCAAGTCGGCGCTCCTCGTTGTACGCCGGGATGACGCAGGAGATCACGACGCCGGTTTCTCACACACGGCGATCAGGGACAGGCCGACGGGGAACCGCAGCAGGCGCTCGAACTTGAAGAGGAAGAGGAGCCTGTCGTAGAGGCGGACCTGGATCGGGGAAAGCGATGTCCGCCGGAAGATCTTGCCGTTCAGAAACCACCCGAAGATCCCGAGGAAATTGAAGGATTCGTGTCGCACCATGCGGAATCCCGCCTCCTGAACTCGGGCCGCCAGCGTCTTGCGGGTGTAGCGCCGGTGATGACCGATTGCCGAGTCGAGGGAGCAGTAGAGCGAGGGGTGGGATGGGACGAGGAGGATGAGCTTTCCACCCGGCTGCAAGGCGTCGCGAAGCCGTTGCAGAGCCCCCAGGTCGTCCTTGATGTGTTCGAGGACGTTGAGGCAGATGACGGTGTCGAGCTGTCCTCCGGCGAAGCGAGCCGGATCGAAACTCTCGAGGTCCAGCTCCTCGACACGACAGTTAGGCAGCGGGCCGAACTGTCGTTTCAGGATCTGGAGATGATCGGGATCCACATCCGAGGCGATCACGAGATCTTTCTTGAGGAAGTAGCGGGTGAGATTTCCCCTGCCCGACCCGACCTCGAGCAGCCTGTTGCCCGTGTCCTGCTGGATCCGTTCGAATATCCATCGGTTGAATCGTGTGGCCTTCTCGAGAGCTTCGAGATTCTTGGCGCCGGGATCGGGCGAGGCGGAAGAGAACAGGGAGAATCTGACGATGTGCCATAGCGCCGAAAGGCCGTCCTTCCAGGTGATCTTCTTCCCTTCCTCGTAGGAACGCCCGTGGTACGAGATCGGCACCTCGTAGATCCGCACCTTCATCTTCGCGATCTTCGCGGTGATCTCGGGCTCGAAGCCGAACCGCTTGCTCTGCACGTGGATCGACTGGATGATCTCACGCCTGAAGACTTTGTAGCAGGTCTCCATGTCGGTGAGGTTCAGGTTTGTCATCATGTTGGAGAAGAGTGTGAGCAGGCTGTTGCCGACGGTGTGCCAGAAGTACAAGACACGGCGCGGGCTACCCGTGAAACGCGACCCGTAGACCACATCGGCTTCTCCGTCGACGATCGGGGCGAGGAGTTTCGGGTAGTCCCTGGGATCGTATTCGAGATCGGCGTCCTGGATGATCACGAGATCCCCGGCAGCCTCTTTGAAGCCCCGAGCGAGCGCGGCACCCTTCCCTTGGTTCTTCTCCTGGTAAATCACGCGGACTCCCGGCCGCCCCTCAACCTTGGTCCTTAGAATATCTCCGGTGCCATCGGTCGAGGAGTCGTCGACAAGCACGATCTCCTTGTCGACATCGACCTCCTCGACCCGCCGCAGGAGCTCGAGGATCGTCGTCCTCTCGTTATAGACCGGAATCACCACTGTCAGCAGCGCCATGGCGCGGTAGAGTCTATTGGATACGGTCTCGGATGGGCAAGTGGCACTTGACAACGTCGCCATGAACCACGCCAAGGCTACGGCAAAGTCCCGGAAACCGCAGATTTCACAGATTGACTCGCAGATGTCGCCGATTGCTTCGCGCCGACCCGAGAGCGAGGTGCAAGTTGCTCGTCGGTTGAGTGCTGGAAGTATCTGCGTAATCTGCCCGCAAATCTGCGCCATCTGCGGTTTCGCACGGAACGGCCTCGCCCGAGTCGCCGCCTCGACTTTGCCGCAGCCCTGTGAACCACGCGCGCTGGCTTGACGAGGCTACCTGCGGATTTCTATAGTCTGTACATGACCTCGCAATCAAATACCAGGTACCCGTGCAGAGCTAGCCCCACTGGGTGGGGTGGCGCCCGCTGGTGTCTAGGAGATTGAGTGTTGACACGAATTGGCAAAACTCTCGAGCGAGCGAGAGTTGCGAGACTCCTGCCGGGAACGCGGGAAGGGAGGAGTGCAGGAACGGACCGGTTCTCCAAGACGCTCAGGGTGGCACGGAACGCTCACACGCTCCACGCTCTACGCTCTCACGCGCGGCGGAGACGCAACCTCCTTGGTTGCGGCTCCGACGCGTTAGGATGAGGCCGGTGGAGCCAACCAATCGCTCCCGCCGCACCTCCACTCCCCGATTCGCTCCGATCGCCGCCGTTGCTCTCATCGGCTGCTGTCTCGGGGGACGGACGGGGTTCGCACTCGATCCCGAGAAGGCCGTCACCCAGTATGTGCACGACATCTGGAGCAAAGAGAACGGCCTCCCGCACAATACGATCGAGGATATCGTTCAGACTCCGGACGGGTATATCTGGATCGCGACACTCGGTGGTCTCGTGCGGTTTGACGGAGTGAAATTCACCGTTTTCAACGCCGGGAACACGAAGGGGTTCGTCAATGATCGTGTCACGGCGCTGGCTGTGACTGAAGACGGTAGCCTCTGGTGCGGCACCGAAGAAGGCTCACTGCTCCGGCTTGAGGACGGAATTTTCACCAACGTCGGGCCGCTGGGCGACACTGTCCCGATCCCGGTCTACGCCCTCCTCCCAAGCCGGGATGGGTCGCTTTGGGTTGGGACATACGGCGGAGGGCTTCGCCGCCTGAAGGATGGAAAATCCTCGGCGTACACGACCGAGGAAGGTCTGCCCAACGACATCGTTCTCTCGCTATACGAGGACGCCGAGGGCAGCCTATGGGCCGGCACGGACGGCGGCGGTCTTGTCAGGATCAAGGGCGGTGAGATGAGCGTGTACACGCGCCGGAATGGCCTATCGAGCGACTACGTGTACGCGATTTGTGGGGATCGGGATGGGAGTCTTTGGATCGGCACGTACGGCGGTGGTCTCGATCGCCTTCGAGATGGCAGCGTTGACGTCTACAGGGTCAAGGACGGCCTCTCCAGCGAGTTCATCTCCGCGTTGTACCCGGACCGGGACGGGAACCTGTGGATCGGCTCATACGGTGGAGGGCTGGACAGAATGAGGAATGGACGGTTTTCTTCCTACACGAAGAAGAACGGCCTCTCCAACAACATTGTGATTACGTTCTTCGAGGACGCGGGCGGCGGATTGTGGATCGGTACGCGCGGTGGCCTGGAGCGTCTGACGGGTGGTGCTTTCACGACCTACAGCACGGCTGAGGGGATGTCCGATGACACGGCACTCGCAGTCTACCAGGACCGTGAGGGCAGCATGTGGGTCGGCACGAGGGGCGGGCTGAACCGGTTGAAGGACGGGGCATTTACGACCTACACAACGGCGAACGGGCTTTCGATCGACACCGTCGCGGCCCTCAGCGAAGACCTGTCCGGTAACCTGTGGGTCGGCACATCGGGCGGCGGATTGAATCGCATGAGAAACGGCGTATTCACCACCCTCACGACGAAAGACGGCCTGCCCGACGACATCATCTGGACGGTCATGGCGGATCGAAGCAACAGAGTATGGATCGGCACTCCGTCGGGGCTTGCCGTGCTTGAGAATGGGAGCGTCAGGGTCTACACGGCAAAGGACGGCCTGACGAACGAGAGAGTGATGGCGCTTCACGAGGACCGCAGAGGCGATCTCTGGATAGGCACGGACGGCGGCGGGATTTGCATCCTCCGGGAGGGTCATTTCACATCGTACACGATGAAGGACGGGCTGTCTGGGGACTACGTGTCGACCTTCTACGAGGATCGCGAGGGGACCCTGTGGATCGGAACGTGGGGTGGGGGGCTGAGTCGATTCAAGGACGGGCGATTCACCACCTGCACCCTGAAACAGGGGCTCACCCAACCCATCATCCATCAGGTGATCGAGGACGACCGGGGGAGTTTCTGGATCCGGGGCAATGAGAGCATCGCCCGTGTCGACAGGAAGGAGCTCGAGGACTGCGCCGCGGGCAGTCGAGAGAACGTCAAGCTGGTGGCATACGGCAGGAAAGACGGAATCAAGAGGGAGGAGAGCGACGATGCCGCGTATCAACCTGCCGCTTGGAAAGATCGAGACGGCAGATTGTGGTTCGTCACGATCGAAGGGGTCGTGTCGGTCAATCCGGATGAGATCATCAGCAACGAGCGGCCTCCTACCGTCTACACGGAAAACCTGATCGCTGACCACGAGACCTTCGTGCCAGCCAAGGCGATGCCCCTGCTCGTACCTCCCGGGACGAGAAGGTTCGAATTTCACTATACCGGACTCAGTCCGATCGGACCCGAGAAGATCCGTTTCAAGTTCAAGTTGGACGGACTCGACGACGATTGGACCGACGCTGGTACAGCCCGAGTTGCTTCGTACACACATCTGCCGCCTGGACCGTACGTTTTCCGCGTGATCGCGTGCAACAGCGACGGGATCTGGAACCGCGAAGGCGCGTCCCTGAGCTTTCGCGTGCTGCCGTACTTTTTCCAGACCCGATGGTTCTACGGGGGGTGCGGTGTCTTTTTGCTCCTTCTAGGCCCAGGCATCCACCTGTTCCGTGTCCGGCATCTGAGAGCCCGCCAGAAGCAACTGGCCTCCCAGGTCGAGGCGGCCATGAGCCAGATCAGGGTGTTGAAGGGGCTGCTGCCTATCTGCGCATCGTGCAAGCGCATTCGCGATGATGCGGGATACTGGAACCAGATGGAGGTTTACGTCCGGGACCACTCAGAGGCTGAGTTCAGCCACGGCATCTGCCCCGATTGCATGGAGAGGCTCTACCCAGGTTACAGCGGGAAGAACCACGACAACTCAGTGGACGGGTAGGGCCGCCGCATGACTCCTCCCCACCACTTCCAGACCGCCTCCACGACGGCGACCGGGCGGATTCGATCAGAACTTGAAGTCGACGGTGACCGTTTCGGAGGAGACGATTTTTGCCGACTTCTTGACCTGCTTGCTCCCGCGCTTGCCGATGAGCTGATAGTCGGCGGCCGGGAGAACGCTCAGGATGTAGGAGCCATCGGCGCCTGATGTCACGGTCTGCACAATCCCGTACTTCTTGTGCTTCACCGTGATCTGGATCCCGGCGAGCGGCGTGCCCTTCTTGTCCGTCGTCTTGCCCTGCAAGGCGCCGCCGGTCAGCGCGTTGTAGGTCAGCCCGCGATCTTCGACGGCGTCGTTGAAGAAATCGGCCCACGCGGTGCGAAAGCCTTCGAGCTTCGATAGATCGGTGCCGCTGGCGGACGCTCCATCGGGCACGAGCAGCACCCAGCCTTCGTTGAATACGTGCTGCGCCTTGTCCCACGACGGATCGCGCACGCCTTCGGCCTGGATGACCTGCCCGACGTTGACGTTCACACGGTTCCCAAAAATTGTGACGCCCGTGTCGGGCTCCCTACTTGGATCGACGCTGGCGTTCGCGACGTAGAAGCTGTCGGGAACCGAGGAGGAGGTCCGTAGGCCGATCAGATACTGGTCCAGCGCCGAGTAGCGGTCAACAGTTGCGATCGTCGTGAACGTGCCGTTTCCGTTATCCTGGATGTCGTTGCCCTCCATGACGGACGCGTCCGAATCGTAGTTGAACGACCAATGAGAGCTGTCGCGACCGAGCAAGTTTTCGGTGCGCACGCTGTTTTCCATGATCTGGGGGAAGGCGAGCCAGAGGTGTCCGACTTCCTGGCCGAGAAGCGAGACCGTGTTGTTCTCACCGACACGCGGGACAAGCTGATACGGGTTCGTCGGGTACTTGCCGAGATAATCCATTACAACAATGCTCCGACAGCGGCCCTGGCTGCCGACGAACGAGCTGAAGTCGAAGATGTCGCGCCCAATACCACGCGTCTGGTTCTTGAGGGCCTGCTCGAAAGCAAAGGCCCCGGATTCGGGAGAGATGATCTGGATGTCCCGGTTCGCGACCCAGAGGAGAACCGTGTCGTAAGAGTCGGTGTGCGAGCCCAGGAAACTCCGCACGATGGAAAAGTGGTCGATGTCTCGTTCGTTTGCGAACAACTCGCCGATGGCGCCTGAGATTGAGGCGATCGGGGCATCGTCGGAATAGTCCGCGATCTGCGGGATGTCGTTCCCGGAAAGGCCTGGGGTGATCCCGACGATCCCGAGCGTCGGGGACATCGTGCTGGTCCAATTGAATTGGATGTCACCGGTCTTGTAGAGCACCACCTGGAAGCGGTTGGGTGGGAGCACCGACGAAGAATCGTACTCGGGGACATTGTTCCAGGTGATGACGACACGATCGGCCAGCTTTGCCATCGTCACCTCGCCGCCCTGCTGGGGGTTCAGGTCGTCAAAAAGAGGTGCGATCCGCGGCATCGAATTGAACCGCGTGAAATTGCGATCGCTCGACTCGTTGTCACCCTTCTCCATCGTGAAGTTGCCGTCGGTGTTGAGGTAGGCGCTCGTGTAAGTCTTGTCGAAGAACTTGAAGGAGAATCCGAGCTGGATGAGCTCGGAATCGTCGTCGGTGAGGTCCAGCTTTGTCCCGGCAGCGCCGTCGAACTTCGCACCGGAGAACTGGGCTGTGTACGTCCCATCGGCATTTCGCTTGAAGCGGAGTGAGCGCTGCTTGAGATCGAACGGATTGGCCTCGATCAGGATCCCGCTCTCGCGCGAGGCCTCGATCACCGAGATGTTCCCGATGTCGCGATTGCCGGGCGAGGCGAATGTCGCCGGCATCCCCTGCCGTTCGAGCTGCTTCAGGTGGTACAGATGCCGTGCCACCTCGGCACCCGCAGGCCCGCGAGTCGTGCCGCAGAAGTGGCCCGCCCGACGCTCCGCCTCCGTCCACGGCCGCGCAGTCGCCGCCGAAGCGAGAACGAGCATGAAACTGATGATCGTCCCAACTCTCCGCATGTGCTCCCCCCTCTGAAGAAGTAGACACGAGAGCCTAGCATACCTCTCGTGTTGTTCAAACCATCTGATCTGGAGTCAATGATCAAGGCGGCGGCAAGGTCAGGTCGGCGGGGGATTCTGGCCGGTTCGCACCTGGGCACGTACCGGTGATTGGTGAATTTCGGGATTATTGCCGCGGCGCGTCAGTGTCCCTGCTGCTTCAAGTGAGCTTCCGCACGCTTGGCCATCTCTTCGGGCGGAACATCTTCCTTGTGCGTGGCGATCCACCAGAGATTGCCTGACGGATCCCTCACACCGGCGTTGCGGTCACCGTAGAACTGGTCCGCGGGTTCCATCACTGAGGCGGCGCCGGCCTGGAGCGCGCGCTCGTACACCGCGTCGGTATCATCGACGTACACATACATCGAACAAGGTTGCGCCTTCCACTCTCCCCTGGCCTCGCCCATCATCACGACCGAGTCGCCGATCTTCACTTCGGCATGCATGATGCCCCCGTCGGGTTGAGTCATCCTCTCGATCTCCTTGCCGTCGAATGCCTGCTTCATGAAGTCGATCACCTTGGCCGCATTCTCGACAAGCAGATACGGGGTCACCGTGTGAAAGCCCTCGGGTATCGCGTTGTTTGCCACATTCTCTCCTTTGCTGCGTGCCCGTTCGCACGATCAGATCGTCATTAATCGACCAACAGAACATAGCGCGCTTCGCGCGCAATTGGAATGATGGAATAATGGGTTCCGGGAGTGAGCAGCGGCGGCGATGGGGCTTTCTTGGCACGAGGCCGCTATGGCGCGGCCGAGGCCCCCATCATTCCAACATTCCACTATTCCTCTCGCTCCGTCCACAGACTCGCCGCGAGCCATTGATTGCCAACTGGTTGTAGAGTTTCCGAGACGTCAGCGTGCCTCGATCGCTGCCCCGCATGAGGCGCAGAATTGGTCCCCTTCCTGGAGGACCGCCTGGCAGGCCGAGCATTTCTGGCGGAGGGGCTTCCCGCATTTCGGGCAAAACACGGAGTCCTTTGGAGCGGCGCATCCGCACGACGGGCATCGTGTCGGAAGCGGGGTTCGGACGACGAGATAGACGATGAGCCCGATGAAGTATGGGGCGAAGACCGAGATCAGCGTCCAGAGGACCGGGCTCATGCCGCGCCGTTCGGCGTCATGATAGACATAGTGGCCGAGCGCGATCAGGGCGAAAACCATGAAGAGCGCCAAGGCGATCGCCACGTAGATGAGCACCAGTTCCCCGCCCGCGGGTGATTTCACGCCCGAAACAAAGCCGTAGACCGCGAGGCAGAGCAACACTGCGAGCACGCCGACATAATAGACGCCCAGTCGTTTGAGAAACCGATTTTCCATTTCATTCCTCCGTATCCATGTTCATTCAAGTATTGAGATGTGCGCCGCGTCTGATCAGTGTAACGCCGCATGCGCAGGTGACGACCGTGCCCGTCATCAGCGTCGCGAGGATCGCCGATGCGACGGCCAGCACGGGAGAAGAGATCCACTGTTCGAGGATGGTGGCCCCCAGCCACACAGGAGCACCGAAGGAGGCCAAGAGGCTCAAGATCGCCACCGGCACCAGTCCGGGCAGGACCCATCGAGCCGACGGATCCGGCATCCGGGCGATCGCCCGCAACGTTCGCTGACGGACGGCGCGCGTATAGAGGGGGGCGACACGGAAAACCTCCGGCGCGACTCCGAGCCCCTCCCCGTAGCGTGCACACGCGGGACACGCGTCGAGGTGGTCTTGCAGTTTCGCCGGAACACCGCCGGCACTCTCTTCACATGCGCGCGCGAGCAACTCGCGGCGGACGCGTTCGCAATTCGAGCTCTCAGCGCTCATCAGCATGTCCTCCGATGTCCCGATACAGCAGCGCCACGCGATCGAGAGCGCGTTTCAACCGGCTCTTCACCGTCCCCATCGGCAGCCCCAGGCTCCTCGTGAGCTCCTCATAGGATTCGTCCCTGAAGAATCGGAACCAGAGGATCTCACGATGTTCGGGTTGGAGCCCTGCCAGGAGCCTGCCGGCGATGTCACGATTCAGGACTCGATCCACGAATTGCGGATCACGATCTGCGCAATCTGTCCTGTCCGGCTCCCGGTCGTCTCCGCCGAGGGAGAGCCATCGACCCTTCCGGCGCCTGGCCATGTCGTAGGCGCAATTGCGCGCGATCCGGAAAAGCCATGGGGCGAGCTCTCTCTCGACGTCGAACCTGCCTATGCCCTCCATCACGCGAACCCAGGTGTCCTGGAAGGCGTCTTCGGCCGTTTCTCTCGTCCCCGTAACTGCGCAAAGGTACCTCATGAGATTCTCTCCGTGTCGATCCATCAGATGCACCAGCACATCCCTTTCACCGGCCTTGAGTCGCCTGACCAGCTCTTTCTCACCCCGATCCGGCTCAGGCTTCATTCGCTCCTCTCAACCGGCGTTTCGTTCACACCACTTACGCCCGCGCCCATTGGGATGTTCCTGCTCAACAAAGAAATCGCAAAAGCCAAGGAGCGCGCGGAGAGGCCCGATTCGTGCCGATGCGGCTCTAGCCTCCACCGGCGCCGCTCACCATCGCGGGCCCCTGTCGCTCTCGCATGCGGACGAGCGAAGCCGGGATCGTATCGATGCCCACTCGACCGTGACGGTCGACGCGGCCGAAGGCGAGCGTGCCGGTAGGGCATTCCTGGACGCACGCCGAACATCTCACGCACTCGGGATCCTGCATCGGCAGCCCCTTGTTGGCGAAGTTCATGATATCGATCCCCTGGTGGCAGACCGAGGTGCAGACGTTGCACGAGATGCACTTTGATTTCTCGGCAAGAATCCGGAACTGGCTGAATCGGGCGTAGAGGTGCATGAGCGCCGCGAGTGGACAAGCGAAGCGGCACCAGACCCGCCCGCTGAACCAGAAGTACATGCCGACCCCCACGATCCCGGCCAGAAAGATATCCACGATGTGGTAGTAGTTGAGCTGGACGCCGAGGAAGGACCAGTCAGAGAGCATTCCGCGAAAGACTCGCCGGGCCCACACACCCGCGGTGGAGTGAGGGCTCGCCCATCCGACGATGCGCAGACCGAAAACGATGAACGCTGCAGCCAGTATGACCTGCCCGGTCATGTTGAGCCGGTTCCAGAGCGGGCCGTGAGGCATTTTGGTCCGGTGTCTGTCGCCGAGAGTCTCTGCAAGCGCTCCGCACGAACAGATCCAGCCGCAGTATGCGCCCTTCCCCCAGCGCCACACGATCAGCGGGATGATGAAGAAGGTTTGCAGCGAGCCGATGATGAGCCACCACCACATCGGCTGCTCGGTGAAGAAATTCCAGACGAAGAGGGGCCAGGCGAGGACGAGCCCGAACGCCCGCCAGTATGCCCGGCCGTGCCCACCCTGCGCAGCGGGGAACAGGTTGTCGGCCACCGTCTTGCCGATTCCGTCGTCGAAGAAGCCGTTGTGACCCAGGTAGGGCAGGAGGACATAAGGCAACAGAAAGAGGGGGACGATCTGTACGGCCATCAGCGTCAGGGTCTGGAGCTTCACGTAGGCAGTTTTTCGCCGTCGAATCCTCCCGATTCCAAACGCCACGACGCAGGAGCAGTAGGCGAGCGAATAGTAGAAAGATGGATCGCGAAAGGTGATCGTCATGGTTCCCGGCAACGAAGACGGGTCTCCGGACGCGCCGATGTTGAAGGGGAACCAATGGTGCCGCTGAAAGAGAGCGTTGAGCTCGCCGCTCGATTTCCAGTTGTAGAGAAATACGCAAAATGCGAAAAACAGAAGAAAGCTCGCCCACGTCCGCGCTCTCCATTCGCCGCGGATCGTGATGCCCGAGCGGCGGAAGAATTCGAGCGGTGCTTCGCGGCCGATCATGGCGAATACGACGTCGTTAGGTAGAACGATCTCAGTGCCGGCCTCGTTCTTCAGGGTCACCGAGTCCCGGCGAATCTCCCTCACCGTCGACCCCATCAGGAGCCGCAGGGATCCTGCGGGCTTGTCACCGCGCATCAGGGAACCGGCGGCCGTCGTCACGCGGTCGGACACCGGTCTCTCGACCGCCACCTCTGCCTCAGGGTTCTTCTCGAGCGCACGGATCTGCTGGATGTTTTCGGGCTTGGGACGGGAGAGCTCCTTGTTGCGGTAGCTGAGGGTCACGTGAGCTCCGCACGAGGCGAGGGCGATTGCGGTTTCGAGCGCCGAGTCACCTCCTCCGACCACCAGCGCCTGCATTCCCGCAAAATCCTTGGGGTCGTACAGGCGATTGTAGACCTTGTCAAGCTGTTCGCCGGGGACGTTCATCTTGCGGTAGTTGCCGCTGCGCCCGATGGCGATGATCGCGCGACGCGCGCGCACGGGCGGCCTTTCCTTGCCGACGTGCAGCAGAATCTCGTCACCCTTGCGTTCGAGACGCTCGATCCGCAGCGGGACAGCCTCGATCCCCGCCGCCGTTCGTTGCGCCTCCAGCTCGTCGAGCAATCCCTCCTTGACCTCCGCCGTCAGGCGCATCTGTCCGGCAGGCACCATCTCGGTCGGGTATGTGTAGATGGGCTTGCCCTTCGGGAAATTTACAATTGTAGAAAAAACCTGAGTCGCCTCGAAGACTCTGAAGCTCAATCCAGATTTCCGTGCCTCCAACGCGGCGGAGACCCCGGACACCCCGGCGCCGATGATGGCCAGATCGAGGACATCGGGATTCCTCTGGCCGCCGCGGCTGAGCCCCGGTTCCCGCAGTATCGCCTGCACGGCTCGCGCACCCGTGTCAGCGGAGAACTTCAGGAGCGGTATGCCCGTGAGATCTCCCACGATCCGCACACCAGGAAGTGAGGTCTCGCCCTCCGGGCCGGCGACGGGCAGCTTCTCGATCACGCCCGCCGGCCAGCGGGTATGAAGCCAATTCATGTATCTACTCACAATCCACATCGAGCTCTCCTCCCACTTCAGGATAGCAGTTCGACGGGGATTTGGCTGGCCTTCCTGCGACTCCCCTGTTCAAGAAGGGTCCGGTTCGCCGCGAGCTCGGAAACCCGCGCGGATCGCGAGCCTGCCAACAGATCCCAGCCTTGAACGCATTGCCGCCGGATTCACTCGAACCGTCCCGGGGCAGCGCCGGAGCTCTCTGCGAGGAGAAAGGCGGGCGCGAGGGGAGATCCCGTCCCCCGCGCCCTCACATTCACGATCCCCCTGACCTACCGACCTCGGCCGGTCGTCAGCGGAACGCCAATGACGTCACCGGACACGACCATCTCGACGCGCCGGTTCATCCGTCGGCCCGCCGAGGTGGCATTCGATTCGATCGGCTCCTCCTCACCGAATCCGCGCGAGGAGATACGATCCATCGGGATGCCCTGCATTTCCAGGTACTCCGCGACGTTGGATGCTCGGTCCTCGGAGAGTGTTTGGTTGAAGAACGCCGTCCCGGTGCTGTCGGCATGCCCTTCGCAGACGATCGAAAGGCCCGGATAGTTCAGGACGATCCCCGCAAAGCGTGCGAGCTTCTCGCGCGCCTCCGGCCGTAAACTGGATCTGCCGGTATCGAACAACACATCCCCGATGTTCACGATCAGACCGCGGGCGGTGTCGCGCGTCTCCAGGATCTCGTTGAACTGGGCAAGGAGTTTGGAGCGGAGCGCCGCCCTGTCCGCTTCGGCTTGCAAGCGCGCCTGTTCGGCGACGAGCTTCGCCCTCTCCGCCGCCTCTCGCTCGCCACGCTCCCTCTCCGCCACGAGCTCAGCCTGCCTCTGCGAAGCCTCGGCCGCCGCTCGCTCGGAGCGTTCCCTTTCGGCAACGAGCTCAGCCTGCCTCTGCGAGGCCTCTGCGGCGACTCGCTGCTGTTCCGCATTCAGCCTACGCTGCTCAGCCACGGCCTTCTGCCGCTCAGCTTCGGCCTTCTGCTGTTCGGCAGCCGCTCGCTTCTGTGCCTCAGCGTCGATCGCCGCCTGCTTCGCCGTCTGTTCGATCTCGGCCTGACGACGCTGAACCGCGATCATTCGGCTCTCCTCGGCGGTCTGCACGGCGCTACGAGCTTGAGTGACCACGGTCTTCTTTGTCAGGTCCAGCTGGTACGAATCCTCGGCCTGTTGGAGCTGTTGTGCAGCCTTGACGAATGTGTCCGACGCGTATTTCTCGGCGTCGGCCAGATCGGCTATCTGCACGGCATTGCGCGCCTGCCTCAGGTCGAGTGGATCCCTCGGGTTCCCGCCGGGGCCGGTGGCCCCTGGAGCGTTTGCCGCCGCGTAAACGCCGCGTGGCATCAGCTCGTATTGGACGTTGACCGAGGTGGCTTTCCCCTTGGTATCCTCTTGCAGGACGTTCTCTACGACGACGACATCGCTTGGGAGCATGACCGCGTAGTACGGCTCAGCGGTCACGTACAGCCCGAATGACTGCATCTCAACGGAGCACTCGACCTTCGTCTCCTCTCCATCGATGCGCAGCTCACCCAGGTTCTTCGGCTGCCCCTGAGGCGATACCGCCCAGAGAACGTACGTGAGATACTCCGGTCCCAGCAGGTAGGGCTGACCGAGTCCTTTCAGCTCGACTTTGACCTGAGCCGGTCCACGGGATTTCATCTTGATCTCAGCCTCGCCGCGTGCACGGGGCATCAGAGGCGTTCCGACCATATCGACCTTCGTGCCCGTATCGGACAGGAAGCTGATCGCAACGGCGCTGCGGGATGTCAATGACATCACCTTCCGGCCTTCCGCCGGCTGTGCCTCCGTTGCGACTGGTGCGACCAATCCCGACACGAACAAGACGAGAAGTGACATGCTCAATATTGTTTTTCTCATCACATCCTCCTTTGATGAGGAGGATCGTCAGCGCCTCCGCGCGACGACCCCGAATGTGCCACCCGGCCCAACGAGGCCGGGCGCACTTCCTACTCCCCTCCGAACATAGGTCCTCCCCCAGCGCCCAGTAGTGATCGGGAACACACGGCAATCAAACCGACTTCGGGAACGGTTTGTCGTAGCTCGACACGGTGCGTCCCCTGCGTCGATCGGGAGATCCGAGGGCTCGCGTCCGCCGAGGCGGTATAATGAGCCTGATGCGTGAGATGTCCCGCTGGTGGCCGATCGTCACCATCGGCCTCATCGTGGGATTCCCGGTGGCCTGTGCGAGGGTCTCGGAGAGATCGGGTGGGGAGCCCCCTCTGGCGCTGCGCATCGCCGTGGAATCCGATGTGCACGGGTTCGATCCCCATCTGGAAAACGAAGTCGGCACCCTCTCGGTCCTCGACAACATCTTCGAGCCGCTTGTGCGCCCGGATCAACAGATGAGGGTCCAGCCGTGCCTGGCGACGAACTGGGAGACGCCGAATGAGTTGACCTGGCGAGCGCACCTGCGCGAAGGGGTGAGATTCCACGATGGGGTTGAGATGACCAGCGAGGACGTCAAGTATTCCTACGACAGGATACTTCAATCTCCGGAGACCACGTACAGGGCTCTCGCGAGCAGCATGGTGGGGATCGATGTGATCGACCGCTACACGATCGATCTGAAGCTCCGGGACCCGTATAACGTGGTCGTCGATCTGGGGGGAGTTCCGATTCTTCCGTCCGCCTACATACGGAATCATGGCCTCGCGGGGTTCAGCGAACATCCGATCGGCACCGGGCCCTACATGCTTTCGGGGTGGGATCGTGGGCGGGAGATCAGGCTCACGGCATTCGCCGACTACTGGCGCCGCCTCGCAGCCTACGAGCAGGTCGTATTCTCCGTCATCCCCCGCTCCGAGTATCGCCTGCGGGCGATCGAGCACGGGATCGTGGACATCGCGTATCGGATCCCGTCGAAGCCCGCGCCCGACAACGGCTACAGGCTGCATGTTCAGCCATCACCGACCGTGTACTACCTGGCCTTCGACGTGTCGCACGATCGTTCGCCCTATGTCGATACGCCGACGAATCCATTCAGAGATCCCGGGGTGCGGCGCGCTTTTCAGCTGGCTGTGAATGTCGAGAATCTGGTGGATCGCGTGCTGGCGGGCAGGGCCGTGCGGGCGAGCCAGTTGGTGGCGCCGGGAGTTTTTGGCTACAACCCGGCAATCACACCTCCCGAGCCGGACCGGGGAACGGCACGGGGGCTTCTCAGGCGGGCGGGATTCCCCAACGGGTTTACTGCCACCCTCGACATCATCGACAGCCGCGCCGCCGTGGGCGAGTTTCTGAAGTCTGAGCTTGAAACTATCGGCGTGCGGCTTAGCCTTAATCTGATCTCGCGAGATGCCTTCTACAAGAAGATCTATGCGGATCACGACAGTTCGCTCTACCTGGTAGGCTGGTCATGCAGCAGCGGGGATGCGAACTCGCTATTCCAATACGGCTTGCACACTCTGGACGTGTCGAGGCGCCTCGGCCTGCAAAACGTGACCGGCTATTCCAACTCGCGGCTCGACCAGATGATTGAAGTGACATCCCGGATCGCCGAGCCGGTGGAGCGACTGGAGATGCTGCAACAGACGATGGACCTCGCAATGTCGGACCTCCCCTGGCTACCGCTGTGGGTTGGCCAGAGCGTTTACGGAATCCGTTCGTCGGTCCTCTACACTCCACGGCTGGACGATCACATCGACGCGTTCGATGCACGGCCCCGCGGAGACTAGCTTTGGGTCCGACTGTCAGCTCCAGAATCCATGCAATCGTGAACCGGCGATCTGGCAGAAGCGAAGTGCTGGGTGCTGAGTGCTGGATGGGGATCTGGAGGCCCGATAGCACTCAGCATCGGGGCGATCGAGCCCGCCCTGCCGCACTCGGACTGACGTCAACTGTCCCTGATCGTCCAGTGCACTCCACGAGTCGTACGTGAACTTCTTCGACTTCGAGGTCCCGCCGCCACATGGATTATAGACAGTGATCTTTGCCTTGCCCGGCTTCGCGAAGTAGCTGGCGGGTACGATCGCTGTGAGCTTCTTCGAGCTCTTGTAGGTCGTCTTCAGAGCGATTCCCTTCCATTTCACCACGGAGTACTTGATGAAACTCTCACCCGCCACCGTCAGCTTGTAGTCCTTTGACTGGCCGGCGATATGTGCCGACGAGGGCTTGAGGCTGGTGAGGGTCGGCTTGGCTGCTGATTTCCTCTGGGCGAGGACAGCGGCCACGATCTGATCGGCATAGGCCCTTCTGTTCGTGGCATACTCGCTATTGTCTCCGATGGCTTTCTCGTAATCCCAATTGTGCACGAAGTTGATCAATGCCGTTCTCAACGTGGGCTTCCCATCCATCTTGTCGAGTGTCGCGCCGAGGTCGATCGGCAGGTACCTGCCCTCCTTCTGCACGGCTCGATCAATGAGCTCATCGTAGGTGGCGAGCACCCCATCGTCCGCGCGGCCGGTGCCTCCGCCGCTCCCGAACTCCTGCCCGTGAACGTCGCTGTTCTTCGGATTCGTGGGCACGTAGTAGCAGGCACCGACCGTCGACGGGAGGATCGTGTGAGTTCCCCAGAGGTAGGGTTGGTTGAGGGCGTCGAGGGCTGCCAGGCAATCGCCATGGCTGTATGAATCCCCGAGACTGTGGAGAAACGTGCCGAAGGCCGCCAGCGATCCGGCGGCGACGCCAGTGTCGATCTCCTCCCACTGAGTGATTCGACAATCCGCGTTCAGAACATTGTCCGCCGGATCCCCCCAGGCGTACGCGGCATAACCGAATAGGTTCGGCGTCCTCCCCCATGCCCAGTCATGCAGCGCGCCAAGTTCCTCCGGCGTGTCGTGCGGAAAGTGGAAGAAGGGCGAATAGGGTCCGAACCGCGAGGTCGTGCAGCCACTGTCATAGGTCATGGGCCAGACGACCGTGCCCGCACCGGCTCCGCCCGGGCACGAAGCGGCCGGTGTCGGACCCGGCTTCACCGATCCGAGGCAGTTCGTATATGTCACGCTGCCTCCCGGACCCAACTTCTCCGAATCGACCAGCTGATCCCAGAGAGCGATCAAGGCCGCATCCGCGTCGCTGAAGCCGGCAGCAAGCGCCATGGCATAGGTGAGATCGGCGTGAATCGAGCTCACCGCATCGTCGGTGACCTCTCCCGTCGCCGGATCCCGGAAAAACAGCGACTCCTCTGCATAGCTCCGCACCTCTCGCGGACCAGCCACCAGCCACGCTGCGATGCAGAACCCGACACGGATGATGCTCGGCAGATCAGCCGTCCTCATATGATCCCCTCCCCGTTCCTGCCGGTTCGCCGGCACGTTTCTCAGTGTACTCAACCCAGCGTCGTCCGTGCGATCGTCTCCGAGAGGTGTCGTCTTTCGGGTAGTTCTCACAATGACAATGAATCTCGCGCCACTATGCCACACCGATGCGCCGAGGGCAATTCGGGTCCCGGACTCCGATTACGAGCGTGAGGAGGGCAGATTCCGGGTTTGCATCTCCCGCCTCCCTCTGTAGAATGGAATTAGCGACCCGGGCATCAGCGGTGTCGCCGGGCCAGACGAGTCGCGCAGGTTCAGCCCCTGCCAAGGAAGGACCAATGAGAACCCTCTCGGGCGTATTGGCCGGAGTCGCCGTTGCACTGGTGACCCTGGGTCAGGTATTCGACACGCCGCGCGCGGATTCCGGGATACCGGCACCGGACACCAACGATGGGGCCAAAGCCGGCGACGGCGAGTGGCAACCGATCAACAGCGGTCTCGACAATGCGGATGTGTACGCGCTCGCGGTTGATCCCAAGTCGCCGTCCACAGTGTACGCGGGTACGAGCGGGGGTGGGGTCTTCAAGACGAGCGATGGCGCTCTTCACTGGAGATCGGTCAATATCGGCCTGGAGGTCAGGGAAATCGCGGCGCTCGCTGTGGATCCCGCCAACACACTCGTCGTCTATTGCGGAACCGGAGGCGGTGGCGTGTACCGCAGTGACGACGGGGGCGAGGGTTGGGCCGAGTCGAATCGAGGGTTAGCAGAAGCGTACGTCTATGCGCTGGCCGTCGATCCGGCCAACTCATCGGTCGTATATGCCGGGACGTATTCACAAGGAGTATTCAAGAGTACCAACGGTGGCAAGCAGTGGAAACGGGCGGACGCCGGCCTGACCACCAGGGACGTCAGATCGCTCGCGATTGATCCGCTGAACGCCAGCACCATCTACGCCGGCACGAATGAAGGCGGGGTCTTCAAGAGCACGAATGGCGGGCAGTCCTGGACGCCCTCGAGCACCGGCCTCGGCGATCTCTACGTCGCCGGGTTGGCGGTCAATCCAGTGAGCTCCGGCACGATATTCGCCGGCACCGCGATCGGCGTCTACAGGAGTACCAACGGCGGGGCCTCGTGGGCGGCGGTCAGGAATGGCATGCCAGAGACCTACATCACGAGTCTCGTGATAGACCCTGCCAACCCGTCTACGGTCTATGCCGGGGCCGGTGGCGGGGTGTACAAGAGCACGAACGGCGGCGGGAGCTGGAAAGATGTCGGGCGTGGAAGCAGGATCCTCGACGTCAATGTCATCGTCATCGATCCGAAGACGCCCTCGACGGCATATCTCGGAACGTATCAGGGATCCGGGCTTTTCAAGACGACGACCGGCGGGGGACGGTGGCGCGCGGCGGTATCAGGATTGTCGAGCGGAAACATCAGAGGGATCGCCATCGATCCGGTCGACCCGGCCGGTATCTACGTGGCGACTTCGGGGGGAGTTTTTCGGACGGCTGATTCCGGAGCGAGCTGGGCAGCCACAAACCTGGGATTGCGCTCGTTGGACATCGGAGACGTCGTGGTCGACCCGATGAAGACATCCGTCATCTATGCGGGGACCAACGGGGGCGGTGTCCACAAGAGCGTGAACCGCGGTGGGAAGTGGAAGGCGATTAATCGGGGATTCGACAACGGATATATCTATCCGTTGGCCGTGGATCCGGTGGCGCCGAGCAGGCTTTATGCCGGAACCTACGACGGTCTCTTCAGAAGCACTAATGGCGGAGCGACCTGGAGTCGGGCCCAGACCGGGCTGCCCGAGGACTCCGTGCTGGCGCTGGCGATCGACCCCGCGGCTCCGACCACGCTCTATGTGGGTCTCTACCAGGGCGGCCTGTTCAAGAGTGTCGATGGAGGCGATACCTGGACCGCGGCCAACCACGGACTGGAAAGCAACTACGTGCGGGACATTGCCATCGATCCGGTGGCACCGGCGAACGTTTATGCAGCCACAGATGACATGGGGGTTTTCAAAAGCACCGACGGTGGGGCGAATTGGGTCGCGATCAACACCGGCTTGCCCCTGCCCTCCGTCTACTCGCTGGTCGTCGACCCGCGCAATCCCGCGACGACCTATGCTGGAGTCGACAATGGCGTCTATCGCAGCACCAACGGTGGCGCTTCGTGGAAGCTGATGAACCGGGGCCTCGAGTACGACCGCGTCCTCGCCCTGGCCGTCGATGCGGCATCACCCGCGAACGTCTATGCTGCGACGAGAGGTCGCGGACTATTTCGGTGGTCGGCGACCTGTGATCTCGGCTGCGACGCGATCGTCCCGTCGTCGACGAATATAGGTGCCGCGGTCACCTTCGAAGCGACAATCGAGACGGACTGCGGGGCGCCCGTCTCCTATCTGTGGCGGTTTGGGGATGGCGCAACATCCGGAAAGAAGACCTCCGTCCACGCGTACTCGAAGGCCGGGACGTTTTCCTGGTCTTTGACTGCGGACACCACGGCAACAGCCGCTTGCACCAGCTCAGGTCAGATCACGATCACCGTCCAGCCACTTCCAGATCTCACGGGCACATGGACCGACTTCACCACGGACCCCACCACCGGCCAGATCATCGCAACGTTTGCCTGCAAGAACATCGCCGTGAACGCCAGCGGGTCACCATTCACAACGCAACTCTATTTCTCACCGACTCCGACAGTCGGTGCGGATTCGGTCCTCGTGGAGACCGCCATTGTCCAGGCACTCGGACCCGGTGAGGAATCTGGCAAGATCGTGGCCAAGAGTACACGCGGGTCCCACGCCTACGTGGTCGCGGTCGTGGATTCCGGCGAGACCACGGCGGAGGGTCAGGAGGACAACAACACCGTCAGCGCACCGATCCCGAACCTGTGAGCGAAGAGGAGAAAAAGATGGATAAGCGACCGCTGGGCCGGCAGGGGCTCGTCGTCTCCGGCCTGGGCCTGGGATGCATGGGCATGTCTGAGTTCTATGGGACGAGCGACGAGCAGGAGTGCCTGGCCACGATCGACCGCGCCATCGAGCTGGGCGTCGATTTTCTCGACACCGCCGATATGTACGGCCCGTACCTCAACGAGGTACTCGTGGGAAAGGCCATCTCGGGAAGGCGCGACAAGATCGTTCTCGCCACGAAATTCGGAATTGAACGGAGTCCCGAGGGCAAGTGGATGGGCGTCAGAGGCTCAGCCGATTACGTACGCAAGGCCTGCGACGCGTCGCTCAAGCGGCTGCACGTCGATCACATCGATCTCTACTACCAGCACCGCGTGGACAAGAACGTGCCGATTGAGGAGACGGTGGGAGCGATGGCCGAGCTGGTCGGACAGGGAAAGGTGCGCTATTTGGGGCTGTCCGAAGCGGCGCCAGCGACGATCCGGCGTGCACACAAAGTCCATCCGATCTCGGCATTGCAGACCGAGTATTCCTTGTGGACACGCGATCCGGAAGATGAGATCCTCGCCACCGTGCGCGAGCTCGGGATCGGGTTCGTCGCTTACAGCCCGCTCGGACGCGGGTTCCTCACCGGCAGATTCACGAGCTACCAAGATATTCCTGACGGCGACTACCGCCGCAATGCCCCGCGATTTCAGGGCGAGAACCTGGAAAAGAATCTCGCGATCCTTGAGGGCGTGAAGATGGTCGCATCGGAGAGGAAGGTTGCGCCTGCCCAAGTCGCTCTGGCATGGGTCCTGGCTCAGGGCCGGGATATCGTGCCGATTCCGGGCACGAAGCACATTCGCTATCTCGAAGAGAACCTCAAGGGCCTCGAGATCGCGCTCACCGCCGAGGAGCTCGCGCGCCTCGACCAGGCCGCTCCCAAAGGAGCCACCGCCGGCCCGCGCTACCCGGACATGAGCACGGTGAATCGGTAGCGGAGGCGAGGCTGAGATGCCCTTCTGCCCAAAATGCCTCGGCGATTATGTCGTGGGAATCCAAGCCTGTCCGGACTGTGGGCTGGCTCTCGTCGAAACGCCGCCTCTCGATGAACGCGATCTCGGAGGTGGCGACGTCGATCTGGTAGAGGTCTTCCACGGCCCCTTCTGGCAGGTCGCACTCGTGCGTGGACTGCTCGACGAACAACAGATCCAGACAGTGGTGTACGAAACCGCGCCCCTCAGCGGATTGCTGGGCCAGGTTCAACCACCGTACCAGCGGTTGATGATGAGCCGCGTCGACTACGAAGGTCGTCTCGAAGACGTGAAGCTGTGCTGCGAGCTCGTGGCGGAAGCGGATGAGCGGTCCCCGTAGCTGACAATTTCCGAGTGCAACCATCCTAACGCGGCGGAGCCGCAACCAAACAGGCAAGACCCATGCACGCTGCAAGACCCTTCCGAGCACCTCTCAGGAAAGCAGGAAGTTAGGAAGGCAGGAAGGGGTCTGTTCGATGCCACCCTGAGCTCCGGAGATGACTGC
>JACPPM010000153.1 GCA_016191015.1 Acidobacteriota bacterium
GCATCCCCTGGCTCCGCCAGAAACACCTTCGACTCATCTTCGGTTGACGCGTGGAGTTAACTCAATGACTAACATCGTGGTGGCGCTCGTCGGCCACTCAAAATGTTAGGCGACAACCCCCACGTGGGAATCCAGGCTAGCCCCAATCATGTCCAGATCCCGGGAACATTCCGCCCACAACCTGGACAGGCCGCACCACCGGACTCGTGGATGTCGAGCCGCTGCTGCAGCACTCGCACGCCGATTCGCTGGATCAGCAGCCGCTTGCACGACGGGCATGTCGAGTTGTTGGCATCGTGGCCGGGGACGTTTCCGATGTAGACGTGCTGCAACCCGGACCGAAGGGCTGCGCTGAGAGCGGCCTCGAGCACGGGCACCGGTGTGGCTGGAAGGTTCTTGAGCCGAAACGACGGCGAGAACCGGACGAAATGCACGGGCACCTCGGTGCCGAGATTCTTGATGACCCACGAACAGAACCAGGCCACTTCATCGGGATCGTCGCTCAAAGTGGGAATGATGAGGACCGGGATTTCCAGCCAAACTCCCCGCTCATGGATCGTTTTCAGGCAGTCCAGCACAGTGCTCAAGCTTCCACGACACTGGTCCAGATAGAACTTCTCAGAGAAGCCTTTCACGCTCACCGAGAAGGCGTCGACGTACCGGCACAGCTCGATCAACGGTTCGGTCGTGATGTAACCACCGGTCGAGACGAAGCACCGGAGTCCTCGTTTCCTGGCGAGAGCTGCAGTATCCACAAGATACTCGAAATAGACAATCGGTTCGGTGTACGTGAACGCCAGTCCCCGGCATCCGGTTTCGACCGCCCTGCGCACGAGCTCCTCCGGCGACGCGTCGATCGTATGCAGGTCCTCGACTCCCGCTTGCGACATCTCCCAATTCTGGCAGCACTTGCACGCCAGGTTGCACCCCGGCGCCGCGACGGCAAGCAGCTTGGCTCCCGGCAGCACGTGGTAGAGAGGGCTCTTCTCGACCGGATCGGTGTGCACTGCGGCCGCACGCCCGTAGTTACTCACGTACAGACGCCCTCCCCGGTTCGTCCTCACCCTGCAGAAGCACGTCTGGCCATCCGACAGCACGCCGCACGCTTCCATCGTGGGATTGCACGGGCACAGGTAGCAGTGGACCCTGTTGCCAGGCAAAGACCTGTAGTAGCGCGCCTCACGCTCCGGGACCGCCGCCCATGACGGCGGCCCATGCGCGCCCAAACAGACGCACGCCCCCGCCGCGCATGCCCGCACCAGGAACTCCCGGCGGTCGATCTGCCCGGGCGACACGCTCATCGCACCCCACTCCGGTGTTCCAGGATCGATAGCGCCTCCGGCGATAAGAGAAACTCGCCGACGCGTGCCTCGAGCGCCTGGCCTGTCGCAAACGGTTCGGGCGGCGCCAGCCGTTCGGCAATCCCCGACTTCTTCGCTTCGAACTCCAGCTCCGACATCTCCCGCACGTCGCGCGCAGCCCGCACGAACTCCTCCACCTTCGCCGGGATCTCCTCGGCACGATAGTGCAGCCGCAGCTTCTCCGCCACGCGTTCCCTGATTCGATCCTGCAAGTAGTCGAACTGCGATTCCGGCATCTCGCGAACCCGTCCGAGGTGCTTCTCGATAATCGAGCTCGACGCGGCTTGCCCGATCCGCGCCGGGTCCTTGTAGTCCTTGATTGGAACGACGCACGGCTGGTACTGTGAAATGAGCGCGGTCTGGTTCGGCGTCAGAACTTCCATGACCTGTTCAATGCGCTGGTGGCGCATTTCCCGATAGTCGAGAAACGCGTCGAGCAGCGGGCCGTGCACGCGCTGCCACGCGTCCTCGCTCCCCGGAGTGCTGTTGAAGCCACTCGCCAGCTCCTGCCGCAGCCGTATGGCAGCCGCCATGAGTGCGGGTTCGGCCTCGTCCCTCTTCCGTATCAGCTGCTCACGCTCGGCCACGTCCTCACGGCTCAGGGGTAGGATACGGTCGAGCTGGTCGTCCGTGAGGTGGAGCTGGTTGACGATATTCAAGACCCTGATTTCCGCAGCGATCTGATCAGACTCCCACTGTTCCAGCCGCGGTGGCCGAGCCCCTCCGTCGCCCGCGTGGAGTGCCAGCAATCCCAGAGCGCCGAGAAAAACACCCTTCTTCATCTTGAGACCTCCTGATCCTCTTGCAGATAGTTAGTCCCCCGAGGAGGTCGCCTGGTTTATCACCCGGGTCGGCCGATCGACGCTGCTGGGAACGGGGGATCACGAGCGGCGGAGAGGCAACCCAACGCGGCGGAGCCGCAACCAAACAGGCTGCGTCTCCGCCGCGCGTGGAGCCTGGAGCCGGAGCCCTTGAGCGAAGCGAAGGGGTGAGAGCGTTCTTCCCAGCCACTCTGATCGTCCGAGACGACTGCTCCGTTCCTGCATTCCTCCGTTCCTGCTTTCCTGAGAGGAGTCCGGAAGGTCGCGCCCCCTCGAGAGTTTTGCCATTCCGTGTCAGCACTCCACTTCTTAGACACTAAACACTATGCTCATTCGACTGCTGCGCCTCGAATGAGGGGATCGCTCCGCTCGCAGCCGAGATCCGCAACACCACCAAGTCACCAAGACACCAAGAATCCACCAAGCGGAACCCCTCGCCCCTTGGTGCGGCTTGGTGTCTTCGTGTCTTGGCGGTTTGGACGCCGGTTCCCTCACCCCCGGCTGACAACATGTTGGCAAGAGTCGAGAGCTAAGGTGCCTAACACGGCATAGCCGCAACCAAGAGCCGCGGGCTCATGGGGATGCCATCTTACCGCAGAGGCGCGGAGAGCGCAGAGGGGGAATCTTTCTCCGCGACCTCTGCGTCTCTGCGGTGAACAGGTTTTTTGCCATTTCGTGTCAACACTCAACTACCAAGACACTAAGTGGTTGGCGCTCCGCCGCCCTCGCGCGGTCTAGGCTTCCATCCCGGCGCCGCAGGCCTTCATGGCACCCGGAAAGAGCTCTTCCTCTTCCTTGCGGATGTGCTCGTAGAGGTCGTCGTTCAGCCATGTGACCGCCGTGGCGATTTCCGGATCGATTCCATCGATCCGCTTGACGGCGTCGGTCATCTCGAGCAGAAGGTTCTTCGCCTCACGGTGCTCGTAGAGCATCTGGCTGACCGGTCCCTGCACGCCGCAGCCCGTCATGCCCATGCCGGCCTCGGCTCGCTCGATCATCGGGAAGAGGATCATCTCCTCCTTCATCATGTGGCTTTCCATCTCGCCCTTGATTTGCATGAAGGCGCGGGCAAGCCGGTCGGTCTGCTGATCGCCGCTCTTGGTTTTCCGCAGCGCTTCGATCCTCGCGGCGAGCTCCGGCAGCTTTTGCTTCGTATCCGCGTGATGAGTGTCCAGGATGATCTGGATCTGTTGTCTGAGTGTCATGGTGCTTCCCTCCTCAATCATTTGAGCGAGTATCTTACGCGTGAGGCGCGACACAGCGCTTGACCTAGATCAATCGGACACATATATTTTTCCAACCCTTGCGCAGGCTGAAAACATTCAAGAGAGGGAATGGTGTGATGAGACAAGCACTTTGCATCGCAGTTGCGATATTGGTCGGGGGCACGGCATCGACGCTCGCGGGCGCGAACGCGGTTGGCGTGGGTGCGCACGTGGCGGACTTCAAGGCTTCGGACGCTCAGGAGGGGAAGACTTTCATCGGAGGCCAGCTTCGGCTCAAGCTCGGTGGCGGTCTCGGCCTCGAAGCCTCGATCGACTACCGCGAGGACCGTTATGAGAGTGCCGAGCAACAGGTGATGCTCAAGAGCGTTCCGCTCCTGTTTTCGCTCACAGCCGAGCTTCTCCCCCGCAGCCCGATCACGCCCTACCTGCTGGGCGGGGGCGGCTTCTATTTCACGAAAATCCGACTGAAGACGGATTTTGTGGACATCGACGACAGCCAGACGAAGTTCGGCTACCACCTGGGTGGGGGCGTCCTGGTCAAACCCGGAAGCCGGATCGGCATCCATGCCGACTACAGATACACCGCGGTGAGCATCAAGATCTCCGATCTGAAATTCGATGCCAACGGCCGGATGATCACGGCCGGATTGACAGTCTATTTCTGAATCCAAGGTCTGCGCCCGCGCGTCTCCGATCTCTGATCTTTGAACTTCGGTAACCGTTCAGTCGGCGTTTACTTTGAGTTGGGATTCACCGCAGAGACGCAGAGAGCGCAGAGGGGGGGACGATCCCAAGGCCATCTCCGCGTCCTCAGCGTCTCTGCGGTGAGAGGAATTGTCCCTGTCGCAGACTACCTGAGTAGTAACAAACTTTGAACTCATGCCTGGTGTTGCGGCGAGTGAGCGCGGCGGATAGAATCCAGATCGATTGGGCCGGCGAGTAAAGAATCCGAGCCGGCACCTTGGGAGTCAATGATGCCGATATTCGAATACGTCTGTGCCGAATGCCACCATCGGTTCGAAACGATCGTGTACGGGTCGACGGAGCCGGAGTGCCCGTCATGTCGAGGTCGCAAGCTCGAGAAGCAGCTTTCGACTTTTGCCGTGGGAGTCAAGAGTGCGTCGCCGGCGGGTGAGCTTCCGAGTCCCTGCAACAACTGCGGCGATCCCCGCGGTCCCGGCGCCTGCATGATGGACCAGACGGGGTACTGATGAAGGCGGTCCGAGAGGAGGCAGCATAGGTGCGAGCGATCAACCCTGCGACTGGTGATCTGATTCGAGAGTATACGGAGCACACGCCGGCGGAGGTCGAGCGGTTGCTCGCGCGGGCTGAGACGTCTTTCGCGTCATGGCGCCGGATGGGCTTCAGCGACCGCGCCGCCCTCATGCGCCGCGCCGCCGCTGTACTGCGGCGGGGCATCGCGGAGTACGCGCGCGTCATGGCCCTGGAGATGGGCAAACCGATCGTGGCGGCTGAGGCCGAGGTGGAGAAATGCGCCGGTACGTGCGAGTTCTTCGCGGAGAAGGCTGAGCATTACCTGGCGCAGGATTTCATCGTCACGGACGCATCGCGCAGCTACATCCGATACGACCCGATCGGACCGATTTTCGCCGTGATGCCGTGGAACTTCCCCTTCTGGCAGGTCTTCCGTTTTGCTGCGCCGGGGTTGATGGCGGGCAACGTCGGCCTGCTCAAGCATGCGGCCAACGTCCCGGGGTGCGCGCTGGCGATCGAAGACGTTTTCCGGAAGGCCGGGTTCCCCGATGGTGTTTTCACGACCCTGCTCGTCCCGTCACCGGCGGTCGAAGGGATCATCCGCCACAGGGTGGTGCGCGCGGTGACACTGACGGGGAGCGAGCCCGCGGGGGTCGCGGTGGCCTCGCAGGCGGGCTCGGTGCTCAAGAAAACGGTGCTCGAGCTGGGCGGCTCAGATCCCTTCATCGTGCTTGCCGATGCGGATCCGGTCAAGACAGCGGCATCCGCTGCGAAGGCGCGGTGCATCAACAGCGGGCAGAGCTGCATCGCCGCGAAGCGGTTCATCGTGGAGGAGCCGGTCGCCGAGGCGTTCGAGGGTGCGATGGTTGCGGCGATGGATGCGTTGAAGATCGGTGATCCCCTGGATCGCTCGACCGATGTCGGCCCGATGGCCCGTGAGGACCTGCTGGGAGAGCTGCACCGTCAGCTGGAGAGATCGATCAAGAGTGGCGCCAGGTTGCTCACGGGCGGGCAGCGGCTGGATCGGAAGGGCTACTTCTACTCGCCGACTGTCCTCGCCGGAGTCGAGCCGGGCATGGCCGCGTTCGACGAAGAGACGTTTGGCCCGGTCGCAGCCATCGTGCGGGCGCGGGACGCGGGGCATGCCGTTGAGCTGGCCAACAGGACGAGCTTCGGGTTGGGGGCATCGATCTGGACGAGCAATCCGAAAAGGGCTGAATCCCTGGTTCCCGATATCGACGCCGGCTGCGTCTTCATCAACGGCATCGTGAAGTCCGATCCGCGACTCCCGTTCGGGGGCGTCAAGCGTTCGGGCTACGGCCGGGAGCTCGCCGCGGCCGGTATTCGCGAGTTCGTGAACATCAAGACGGTTTGGATGTCATCCTGAGGCCCGGCGCCCGGCGCCGGGCCGAAGGATCGCCAGCAATACCCCTGATCCAGGAAGTGACCGGCAACTGGAGCGTCGCGAAGGTCCCGCCGCGGGTGCCATCGGCGCGGGGCCGAAGGATGACGCTGACGCTACCAGACCCTGACGGGCATGATCACCATCGTCTGACCGCCCCACTGCAGCCGCTTCTGGATTGCGAAAGCAGTCTCGTTGTGGAGCAACCGCTGGTACCATCGCTCTTTCTGGAAGATGACTTTCCCTGCGAAGAACGTCGTCTGCGGAAATTCCTTCGCCACTTGCAGGCACAGCTCTTCGGCCTCCGCGACGGCCTCAGTCCCGATGGAATAGCGGCTTGTGGCCGGAATGCCGAGCCGGCGAGCAAGCTCGACGTACTTTCTCAACGCCTGTTCGGTGCGCGCCTTGAGCGCCTCGATTTCCTTTTCCCCCTTGAACTCCCCTGAATCGATAACGCCGACAGAAACGAACACGAGTCCTTTGAAGTGGCCGGGAAACGAGCGGAAGATGTTGAGGACCGTGTGAATGCCGAGGCCGCCGTAGGAGCCCACTAGGACTGATGCGATGGGCTTGGTGGGATCGGGGTCCTCGGTCGACGGGGAGCCTGAGGACGGGATGTCGCCGAGGGCCGTGTCGAGCTTCCCGAGGTACGCGGCGACCGTACGGTAGTGCCGGCGGATGAGGACGCAGAGAGCGACGAAGCCGCCGGTGACAACGAGGGTCAACCAGCCGCCTTCGGCGAACTTCTCGACGACGGTGATGCCCAGAATCGTGATGCAGAACAGGAAGGCGACACCGAACAGGGCCGTGCGGCGCTTCCAGTGCTCCCGCGCCTTCCTGGACCTCAGCCACGAGCGGAACATGCCGAACATGGCCAGCGAGAAGGTGATGAACACGTTGATGCTGTACATGATGACGAGGTGAGTGACATCGCCGCGCGTGTAGAGAAGCGCGATGAGCGAGGTTGCGCCCATCAGCACGATGCCGTTCGCGGTAGTCAACCTCTCCGACAGAGCCCCGAATCGATGTGGGACCCAGGAGTCGATGGCCATGTTGGCGAGGACGCGTGGGCCGGCGAGGAATCCGCCCTGGGCGGCGACGGCGAGGATGGCACCCTCTGAGATGAGGGTGACGATCACCATGGCGTGACCGAGCGGGAATCCGTGCAAGAGCCGTTCGAAAAGGACCGCGTTCATCGTCTTGCCCTCGACATGGGTGACGCCGATGAGGAGGTAGGCGAGGAGCAGACCCGCGGCGGTGAACGCCAGCGATGCCGCCATATAGACCATGGTGCGCTTGGCGGTCTTCACCCGCGGTTCCCGCATGATCATCAGCCCGTTTGAAACCGCTTCGATTCCCGTGTACGTACCACCGCCCAGCGAATAGGCGTGGATGAACAGGAGGAACATGCCTGCGATCCCGAGCGACTGGAGGCCACCGTGAAAGCCATCGCCAAGAGATCCGGCGAGGCGTGGGATCTCCGGGGCGTGAGCGCCGATGGTGCCGGAGATGAGCGCGACGTGGGTCAGCAGGAAGAGGATGAAGACGGGGGTGAGGACCAGGACCGACTCGCGCACTCCGCGAATGTTGAGAACAGTGAGCGCCACGATGATGAGGATCTCGGCGAGCAGCTTCCATGAGTGCCACTCGATCGGCAGAAAGCTGAAGAGCGCATCGCCCGCCGCGGCGATGGAGACGGTGATCGTGAGGACATAGTCGACAAGCAGCGCGCAACCCGAGACGAGGCCGGCGCGTTCGCCGAGCAGCTTGGTGGCCACGACGTACCCGCCGCCGCCGTAGGGGAACTGCTCGATGAGCAGGCTGTAGGCTGTGCTGAGCACGACGACGGTGACGGCGGTGAGCACCGCCAGTGCGACGGCGAGGTAGGTGTGCTCACCGAGGGTTCGGAATGCAGCCTCCGGGCCGTATGCCGATGACGAGAGACCGTCGGCGCCGAGCCCGACCCACGCGAGGAAGGGTATCAGCGAGAGACGGTGGAAGAGGGAGTGGTCGGTGATGTCGCGCGGCTCGCCCAGGACCACACGCTTGAGGCGATCCGTGTAAGTCTCCTGCGGTTCTTCCAGTTCCTCGACCGGCGGTGGCGGTTGTGACGAGTCTTCCGTCTCAGTCTTCATCGGCTCTCATCGCCTCGGCAATCCCGGGGCCCGCGGACATTCTGATCGATTCGTACCCCGTACCCGGAGTGCTCGTTCCCGGGCACAGGCATACGGGTACGGGTGCGGATCGGTCGTAGATGGATATCGGGACTTTGCCGCGGATTTGAGCTGCTCCGCAGATGAGCGCCTTTCGCCGCAGCGAACAGATAGTGTCTAAGAAGTTGAGTGCTTACACGAAATGGCAAAACTTTCGAGCGCGCGAGTTCTTCCGGACTCCTCTCAGGAAAGCAGGAAGGGAGGAATGCAGAAAGGGAGCCGTCGTCTCGGATGATCAAGGCGGCTCGGAAGAACGCTCTCACGCGCGGCGGAGACGCAACCTTTTTGGTTGCGGCTCCGCCGCGTTGGGGAGAGGTATCACCGCCGCACTCCATGCACATTGGGGCACCGCGCGTCGTTCAGCTCAGCGGGCCGATCTTGCCGAAATCGATCCTGCTCACGAACTCCTGCAGCACAGCAGGATCAGTGATGCCGTGGCCTTCGATCTGGACGATCAACCGCTTCCCGACCATGAGTGTCAGCTCTCCCGACTTCTCTTTTTTCTCCCATCGCTCAAACCCCGGATTCCCGCCCACCATCACGGACTTCTCGTATCCATCGTCGCTCTCGCGGGAGAAGTTCCCGGCGAACATCATCATGAAGGGACTCATCAGCGCCTGCACATAGGCGTAGTCAGTGAGCTTGCACTCGATGTGCGCATCTCCTTTGTCATACTCCGCCTCGGCAATCGAGTAACTCCACTGTCCCATTGTCATCATCTCGCCCTTCGGCTCGGATCGATACCATCCGCTCCCGCTCGGCAACGCCTCTTTCAGCTTCTTGTAATCGATCGGGGGGGCGGCCTTCTGATCACCCTGCCGGCCGCTCAGTGCTTTGCTCATCTGTTCGAGTGCCTGTAGGGGGTTGGCGGGTTGCTGGCTCGGCGGCTGTGCCTGGGCCTCCTCCCGGGACTCTTGTGACTCGGTCTTCGCGGGCCCCGGCTCGCTCGCCTCCTCGCTCTTCTTCCCGCATCCACCCGCGACCGCCGCCGCGCACAAAGCCAACGCCGCTATTCCGAGTCTCGACATAAGCCCTCCTTCAGGCAGGTGACGTATTCTTCAAGCCTGACCGCCAATTCGGGGTCGTCGATCATCACCGAGACCTCATTATTGGTCCGCAGGGCCGAATAGGTCAAGTTGTGACTCCCGGCGAGCGCGAGCCGCGAGTCGACGACGAGAATCTTGAGGTGCGAACGGCGTTCGGGGCAATCGAACGACACGCTGACTCCCGCCGCTCGCAGCCGCTCCGCCGTCGCCCTGTTCGTGGCTGTGACATCGTCGTCCGGATCGTCCGACTGTTCGAGCACCACTCTCACGACGACCTTTCGCCCCACCGCGGTCGCCAGAGAACGCTCGATTTCCGAGACTCCTCCTCCGGCTGACATGAGGTACATCGCCACCGTCACACTCGACCTCGCCTGCCCGATGAGGCTGACGGCTTTCGGACCATACGCGTCGTCAAGGACCAGCTCGGCGCACCCGGCACCCATCCAGATCGCCAGCAGATGACACGCCCATCCCATGAAGGATGCATTCTGATGCATTCCCCTCCGCGCCGCAAACGTTTGATTTGTTGCCGCGAGCGGTGCTAGGATGAGAGTTCATTTTAGGGCGGGGACAGCACGTGTTCCCGGTGAGGTAGACCGATGTCTGGACATTCTAAGTGGAGTACGATCAAGCACAAGAAGGCTGCGCTCGACGCCAAACGCGGCAAGATGTTCACCAAGCTGATCAAGGAATTGACGGTGGCCGCGCGGATCGGCGGCGGCGACGCGGAATCCAATCCGCGGCTGCGCAAGGCCGTGATCGACGCCAAGGCCATCAACATGCCTGGGGACAACATCAAGCGCGCGATCCAGAAGGGCACAGGCGATCTCGAAGGAACCTCCTATGAAGAGATCACATACGAAGGGTACGGACCGGGCGGCGTGGCGATCCTCGTCGATACTCTGACCGACAACAAGAACCGCACGGTTTCCGAGCTCAGATATATTTTCTCGAAAAACGGCGGGAACCTCGGCGAAACCGGCTGCGTCGGATGGATGTTCTCGAAGAAGGGATACATCGTGGTTGAGCAGGCCAAGGCGACCGAAGACAGGCTGATGGAAGTCACCCTGGACGCCGGTGCCGAAGACATTCAGCCCGACGGCACGAACTTTGAGATCTTCACCCCTACGGAAAAGCATGAAGCCGTTCTCGAGGCTCTGAAGACCGGCAACATCGAGGTGGCAGCGTCAGAGCTCGGCAAGTATCCCCAGAACTATGTGAAGCTCGAGGGCAAGCAGGCCCAACAGATGCTGAAGCTCATGGAATCCCTCGAAGACCACGACGACGTCCAGCACGTGTGGGCCAACTTCGACATCTCAGAGGAGGAGATGGAGAAGGCAGGGTAGGCCGCTCCCGGCATGATCGTCCTCGGCGTCGATCCCGGCATCAACTGCACTGGCTACGGCATCATCGAAACCCCCGGGAAGACGCTTGCCTTTGGCACGATCCGCCCGCCGGCCCGCGCAGAATTCGCCAGCAGACTCCTACATGTTTCAGAGAAACTCGGAGAGATCATCGATGCGTACAGGCCTGAGCACTGCGCCGTGGAGAATATCTTCCACGCAACCAACGCCCGCAGCGCCCTGGTGCTCGGCCATGTCCGCGGCGCGATCCTGCTCACGGCCCTGCGACACGGCTGCCGCGTCTACGAGTACACGGCACTGCAGATCAAGAAGGCGGTCACTGGCCAGGGTCGGGCTGAGAAAGGGCAGGTCCGCTCGATGATCGGAATCCTTCTCAAAATCCCCGTTACCGGCATGGCGTTCGACAGCGCCGACGCGCTCGCCGCCGCCCTCTGCCACGCCAACACATACCGAACGCAGACGGCCATGCGAGTTGTCGAGCGCGCACGGTGATCGCCCAACTTCGCGGCCGCGTCCTCACCCGGCAGCCCAACCATGCCGTCATCGACGTGGGTGGCGTCGGGTACGGCGTCCACATACCGCTCTCGACCTATACGCGCCTCGAGGGGGCCGCCGGCGAGATCACTCTGCTCGTCCACACCCACGTCACCCAGGACGCGATCGAGCTTTTCGGTTTTTCTACGTCTGTAGAAAAACAACTCTTCGCTCTGCTGATCACCGTCAGCGGCGTCGGCCCGAAGCTCGCCATCAATATCCTCTCCGGAATAGCTCCGGAGGAGCTCATCGCCGCAATCGAGCGAAAAGACGAAGCGCGACTCGTCATGGTCCCCGGCATCGGCAAGAAGACCGCAGCGCGACTGGCGCTCGAGCTCCACGACAAGGTCCGTGCCATGGCGATCGAGACGAAGGTGGGAGAACCTGCGGGCCTCGGTCTTCGCACCGACCTCGTCTCCGCCCTCGTCAACCTCGGCTACCCCGAACCCCGCGCCACGCGCGCCGTCGAAGAGGCGATGCGGGACGAGGTCGCTTCCGAGTTCGAACCGCTGTTCAAGAAAGCGCTGGCGCTCCTTTCGAAGTAGTCCCGAGCTCGCGCAAAGCGCATGGCTGACGAGCTCAGGGTCGGACATGCCGGGAGATCCGTAGGCGAGGTGGGACGATACCTGTGGGGAATGGGGACGGGTTGATGGGTGTTGGGATTGATTGAGGGCTGGGACGGGGCGGGATATACTCACGCGGGATGAAGGAGAAGCTGTACACGCCCCCCGTGGATGAGGAGCGCGAGTTTGAGGAGGGGTTGCGCCCGCGGCGGCTCACCGAGTACGTCGGCCAGACGAAGATCGTCGAGAACCTGCGCGTCTACATCCAGGCGGCGAGGATGCGGGGGGAGCATCTGGACCATGCGCTCTTTTTCGGCCCTCCGGGGCTCGGGAAGACCACATTGGCCTACATCATGGCCGAGGAGATGGGCGTTCCGCTGAAATGCACGACCGGGCCGGCGTTGGAGAAGACCGGCGACTTGGCCGCGATTCTGACGAACGTCGAGGAACGCAGCATCTTGTTCATCGACGAGATCCATCGGCTGAACACGTCGGTCGAGGAGCTGCTCTATCCTGCCTTGGAAGATTTCCATCTCGACATCATCATCGGATCGGGTCCGTCGGCTCGTGACGTGCGTCTGAACTTGAAGAAGTTCACTCTGGTGGGTGCGACGACGCGCCTGAGTCTGCTCACGTCCCCTTTGCGGAGTCGGTTTGGTATCGTCGAGCGTCTGGACTACTACAACGCGGCGGAGCTGGCCCTGATCATCGAGCGATCCGCGCGGATCCTGGGGATCGGTGTTGATGAAGGGGGTGCCGAGGAGATTTCGATCAGGTCGAGGGGCACGCCGCGCGTTGCCAACCGGCTGTTACGGCGGGTGCGTGACTTCGCGATGGTGAATGGAAGCGGTTCGATCGACCGGAAGGCGGCGCTGGAGGCTCTCGAGCGACTCGGGATCGATCGCAACGGTTTTGACGAAGTGGACCTCAAGATCCTCGAAACCGTCGTCAAGACCTTCGGCGGTCAGCCGGTCGGGCTGAAGAGCATCGCCGTGGCGGTCGGGGAGAACGCTGACACGATCGAAGACGTCTACGAGCCGTATCTGATCCAAAACGGGTTCCTGAGCCGCACCCCTCGCGGGCGCATCGGGACGGACAAGGCCTTCACGTATTTCAACGTGAGGCCGCTGCGGGGACAGCCGGGCCTTTTCGAGTGATGCCCTGTACCTGGAGCGGGACGATGACCCCAGCCGAGGACAGCGCACGCGCCCCGAATGTCACGTTGTTTCAACATGTTGGGGCCTTCGTAGCCTGGCATCGAAGTTGCTATTCAGTGATAGTGGAGGACGGGATGCCCTCAGGAGGTGTCAGATGAGAGTCGGGATGGCGCTGGTGGTTGCGGGGGCGCTCATTGCGGCCCAGGGGGACCTGAAGGCCGATCACCAGTACGAATACGCGCGGATCAGTTATGTGGAAGGCGGCTTCTATCTGCAGCGCGCGCAGAACTACAACACTGGCGACGTGGGTGTGAACACCCCGGTCGGGACCGGCGATTCGCTCTGGACCGAGCGGGGGGCGCGGCTCGAAATCGAGATCGACGGCGTGAACTACGTGCGGCTCGACGAAAACACTCGAATCAGGATCGACTCGGCTGGCGCCAGCACGCAAATCGGGCTCGAAGGTGGGAGCCTTTACCTTGATCTGGCGAACGCGCGGAGCTTCGAGGTGGGGACGCCGATTGCCACGGCGCGCATGCTGGAGAATGGCGTTTACAGAGTTGACATGGAGAGCGGCGGCCTCGTGGTTTCCGCCTACGAGGGGCTGGCCGAGGTGACCAATGGAGCCGGGTCGATTACGGTCCGCTCCGGCCAACAGACCCAGGTGGGCAGCGGCCGCCTGCCGACCTATCCGATCTCCTTGAACATGTCCCGCCGGGATTCTCTGGACGACTTCCAGAATGCCCGCTCTGGTTCGCTCGCCTACGACACCGGCGGGTATCGTCAGCAGGACGACTACCTTCCGACGGAGATTGCCTCGTATGGCTACGAGCTCAACAGCTACGGGAGCTGGCAGTATCTGAGCCCGTATGGATACGTGTGGAGACCCGTCGGGGTTGTCGCGGACTGGCGTCCGTATCGTAATGGCTACTGGGACTACATCCCCGGGGTAGGGTGGACGTGGATATCCAACGAACCATGGGGCTGGGCTCCGTATCATTACGGCCGGTGGGACTATTCGTTCGGCATTGGATGGTACTGGATACCAGGGCGCGTATGGGGGCCGGCGTGGGTGAGCTGGAGCAATTGGGGCGGCTACGTTGGCTGGTGCCCACTCAACTACTACGACCGACCCGTCGTCATCGTCAACAACTACTACGGCAATTGGTGGGGTGACAACTGGGTCTCCAATCCGGACTACCGAAGCTGGACTTTCATCCCGAAGGAATCGATCGGTGGCCGCGACATCGGTCATGTCGCGGTCAGTGAAGGCATCGTGAAGGGAATCAATCGCATCACGATCTCGAAGGACTCGGTCATCGGCGCACCATCGGGTGGGATCACGCGGACTCCCATAAAGGGCGGCACGATCGGCATCGTCGGAGGGAGCAGCAGCGGCGGCGGCGGCGGTGGCGGCAATACGATCTCGGTCGGTGGCGGGCACGGTGGCGGAGCCACGGTGAGCACGGGACCGATCATCAGGAATGAACCGGTCAAGGGTGGCGTCACGCCGAAATCGGGTGGTTCCTCCATCACTACCGGCGGCACGAGTCATGGCGGCACGATTGTTCCACGAGGCGGCGGGTCCACGGGCTCCGAGGGCATCGTCTATGTCCCACCGAAGGGGACGGGCGGTTCCAGTGCAATTCACTCCGATCACGGCACGCCGGTCAAAGGTGGCACGGTCGTGGTACCGCGAGGGACTGGCAGCGGCAGCGGCGGGAACACGATCGATCGATCAGATCGGACCTACCACGTCCTGCCCGCTCCGGGGCAACCGAACGGGAGTGGTCCGAAGGGCGGAAACTCGTCGGAAGGGGAGAGCTCGACGATCCATAGATATTATGGGCACTCCGATCAGGATTCCAACGCCATCACGATCCAGAGAGATCCTGAGGAACGCGGGTACGAGGACACGGTGATCTATTCCGGCGGCGATCGCACCAGCAGCTCTGAGAGTGGCAGCGGTACGTTCTGGGGTAAGGTGTACGATCAGTTCAAGTCGAGCAACCGAACGACAAGTGAGAGCAGTGGGAGCAGCGCGAGCGGCGGGAGCACGGTCCAGCAAGGTGGATCGTCGTCGTCGAGGGACAAGGGCAGCAGCGTTCAGCCGCGCTCCGGTTCCTCGTCCGCACCCGTCGTCCGCCCGGCACCTCGCACGTACACTCCGCGGCCCCCACCCCCACCCCCACCCAAGAGCAGTGGCAGCGGGAACAAGATCAAGAAGGACTGAGGAGTCTCGCGGCGATAGATTTGGAGAGGCACGAGGAGGAGGATCCCCCTCGTGCCTCTTTCCTTGATTGACGCGCCCGCTCACACGGGCGCTTTTTTTTCGCCTCGCGTTGTGCTACGTTCGATCGCCAATACGAGGACGAAATGCTGTCACTGCTGCGTGTCGAGAATATCGCGATCATCGAGTCGCTCCAGGTCGAGTTTGGGCCGGGACTGAACGTTCTCACTGGCGAGACGGGTGCAGGCAAATCCATCATCGTGGACTCGATATCGCTGCTCCTCGGCGGGCGGGCCTCGCCCGAGGCCATCCGATCCGGCGCCGAGACGGCCGTCGTCGAAGCCGAGTTCGAGCTCAGGGAGGCCGACGCGGCACGCGATGAAATCCTGGCGCGTCTCGATGTCGAGCTCGAGGAGGGCGTGCGCCTCGCGCTGAGGCGTGAGCTGTCCGAGAAGCGGTCGCGTGCGTTTGTGCAGGGGCGGAGCGCGCCGCTGTCGATCCTGCGGGAGGTTGCCGCCTGTCTCGTGAACATCCACGGCCAACATGAGCACCAGGCTCTCCTCGATGCAGGGGCGCATCTGCAGTTGCTCGACGCTTTCGCCGCAGATCCGGATCTGGTCCGGGCGGTAAACGCCTGCGCTGCAGAGGGCGTGGCGGCGCTGGAGGCGCTTCGACGGCTCGAGCAGCGAAGGACGGACGCGGCCAAACGGCGAGATTACCTGCAGTTCCAGGCCGACGAGATTCGAGCCGCCGGGCTCTCCTCCGGCGAGGAGGAGTTGCTGCGGCACGAAAAGCATGTTCTGCTGAACGCCGAGCGTATCCGGAGCGCTGCAGCGGCTGCGGCTGAGGTGCTCTACCAAGGCGAGGGCTCGGCAGACGAGCGGTTGGTTGCGGCGCGGAAGGGCGTCGAGGAGCTGTCGCGCCTGGACTCGCGGCACGAGGGGCTGGCACGGCGGCTGGCAGAGCTGTCCGAAAGCGCCCGGGAGGTGAGCCGGGAGCTGGATCAGATCGCCGCAGCAGCCGAGGCGGATCCGGCCCGACTGGAGGCGATTGAGGAGCGGCTGTACCTGATCGAGAAGCTCAAAAAGAAGTACGGCGCGGATATTCCGGCGATCCTCCAGAGTCTGGCGGCGGCACAGGATGAGCTGGCCGAATTGGACAGAGTCGAGATTGACAGCGTGGCAGCGGAGGAGAGGTTGGCATCGGCGCGCGGCGCGTACGCCACCGCGGCCGCCGGTTTGTCGGCTAGCAGGCAGAGTGCTGCCGAACGGTTGAAGAAGGTCCTGAGAAAACAACTCGCCGATCTCGCGATGCCATCGACCCGGTTCGAAGTCAGATTCGAGAAGGTTCCGGTCGAGGCCTTCAACCTGGCAGGCACGGAGACGGCCGAGTTCCTCCTCTCTCCCAACGCCGGGGAACCGCTCAAACCGCTCGCGCTCATCGCTTCCGGTGGAGAGCTATCGCGCATCATGCTCGCAATCAAGAATTCCGCCGGGGACGACCGCACCTCGGTGACCCAGGTCTTCGACGAGATCGATTCCGGCATCGGAGGGCACACAGCGGAGGTCGTGGGCAGGAAGCTCAGTGCGGTCTCCCGCCGCCAGCAGATCCTGTGTGTGACTCACCTTGCGCAGATCGCCGCCTTCGCGGACCGCCACTTGTCAGTGGCGAAGGCAGTCAAAGGGGGTCGGACGACAACGATGCTGGAGGCTCTCGATGGGACTCGCAAGATACAAGAGCTTGCCCGAATGATGGGAAGCGCCGATCCGTCCGCCACGGCGCTGCGTCATGCGGAGGAGATGTTGCGGAGAGCGTCGGCGATGCCGTCCTGAGGGGGCGCAATGAAACGCTTCGCTCATCTCGTCTCCTGCGGGCTTGCATCGTCCGTGTTCTTCGCGGGTGTGCTCGCTCAGCTTTTCTACATGCTCAATCCCTCAACCGAATGGAGTCCGACTCGGCTGGCCGGTCTGGTCTGCTCGCTCTACTGGCCGTACGGCGTGGCACCCTTCTCCCTCACGATCATCGGTTTCTATCTTGCGCAGTTCCTCGTCGGCAGGCGGCTCGAAACCTGGTGGCTGTCGGTCCCAATCCTGGCCTGGTCATTCGCGGTCAATGCGGTGATCGCGATTCTGTTGTTTGTGCGAAATGCGATGCTCTATCAGGCTTTCGTCTCCACCAAGGGGCTCGATGCCATCGTGGCGGGGATCATGTCGTGGACAGCGTTCATGATCGCGATGGTGCTGATCGGTTCGTACCACCACTTCTTCCCAAAAATGCGATGGAGAAAGGCCGGCCTGACACTTCTCGTTCTCGCAGTGTTGGCGCTGGCCGTCCCGGGACTGCTCCCACCCCCGCAGAATCGAGGATCGTCCTATGCACAGCCTTCGAAAGAGCGTGGCCCGCTGCCGCCGACGCGTGGACGGCTGGTATTCATAGGGCTCGAGGGTGCATCCTTGAATTACATCCTCCCCCTCGTTTCCCAGGGCCGACTTCCAAACTTCGAGGAGCTGATGAGGCGCGGGGCCGGTGGTCGGCTGCAGACAATCACCCCTGCGCAGTCCCGGCCCCTGTGGGCGAGTGTCCTCACGGGCCGGTCTCCCGCATCAGCTGGTGTCCCCGGCGAACACGAATATCTTCTCAACCTGTGTAACGCAAAACTCCGCATGCTGCCTCGAGGGATCTTCTTCCAGTCTGTGCTCGAGCGGGCCGGATCGCTCCGTGTTCAGACCGCCGATGTGCTCCAGCGCAATACCATCTGCTACTGGGATTTCTTCAGGGCCGAGGGAGGACTCAGCGCCAGTATCATCGATCTGTGGGCCCCGATCCGGTCGGTCCACGGCTCACTCATCGAAACCCCGGCCCTCGCAGAAAGGCGGAGGGTCTATCCGCCGGCCATCGTCCCGGCCGTCGAGGAGGCTGTGACCGAGGCCCGGGCTGAGGCGGCGACGCATCTGGCGGGCATGTTCGGCGAGTCCGTCGTCCCGAGCGGCGCAGAATGGCAGCGGCAGACACTCGGACAGGCTCTCGAAAACGACGAGATCGTCCGGCATCTCGCGGGACGCTTCGACGCCGATGTGCTCGCCTTTCGCTTGCGCGGGCTCGATGCGGTCGCACATTTCTTCCCGGCGAGCTTCGCGGGGGAGAGCTATCGCTCGTTCGAGGAAACCGACGGTGTGTTCGAAAGAGCGGTCGAGAGATACTACCGCTACTATGACGAGATCCTGGGCGAGTACCTCGACGCGCTCCCCAAAGACACCATGCTCTGCGTCGTCTCCATCCACGGCATGGAGCCGCTGCCGGTCTGGCGCCGGATGCTGGAAGTGCTCCGCGGAGGCAGGTCGCCGGTCGGCGGCCACGAGAGCGGCCCCGATGGATTTGTCTACTTCTACGGCGCAGACGTCGCGCGCGGGATCGTGCTCCGTCCCACCACTCTCTACAGCATCCTCCCGACGCTCCTCTACTATCAGGGCATCGCCATCGGCCTCGACATGCGGGGAAAAATTCTCCTCGACGTCTTCACCCGCTCATTCCGCGAGACGCACCCCGCAAGCTACATCCCGTCGCACCAGAGTGGGCAGTAGGCACGTGTTCAAAGTTCAAAGCTGAAAGTCTCGTGTCCGGGACGCTGAATGTATCCGGGAATCGTCATGAGTTTGAGGCGGCAAGAGCCTTTCCGGAATCATCAGCGGCAGCCAGGTGAGGGGAGGAACGCCGGAACTGAGGCGCTGTTTCAGACGGTCAGGCCTACGCTCGCCCTCAATCCCCTCGCGGCGGAGTCGAGAGCTGTGTTGGCTGCGGCTCCGCCGGGTTGAAGTGTCAGCGGTTCTCGGGACCCAGCAGGACGATCGGGAGGGGCCGGGACGCCCCGCGGGGCACCGGCAGGTCCGGTCACTCCAACTTTGAGCCTTGAACTTTGAACTTCACTTTCCGCGAAATATGACGACGTACCAGTTCGCCCCGTGAGGCCACTTCGTCGTGCGACCCTGGACAACGCCCGCTCCGGCGCTCTCCCAGTTTTTCAACGACTGTCCCTCGATGACATCCCATGCGGGCTCGGGCCCCACGAAGGAGCAGATTCTGAGCGAGCCGCGCTGCGGAACGAGTTGCACCTCTCCGGGGTCCTTGCTGTCTCGGACCAGCATTGACGCTGCGAGTCTGGCCGATTCTCCACAGAGGGACGAGTCGCGGCGCAGGGTTGGAAGTCGGTGGTTCTCGCGATGCACGTCAAGCCGCTCAAACAGCGCCGCGGTAAGCACCTCGGGATCCTGCTGCGGAATCTTCGTGATGAAAACCTCGGTGACGAAGATCGCCCCGCCGACAGCAGCGATCCCGATTCCAGCATGCGTGTAGTCGGGATCGAGAATGTTCCGTCGATGGTTGGGAGAGTCCATGAGCGCGGCATGGATCATCTGGAGATCGAACCCCTCGGCGACGTTCTCACCTGCTTTCGAAAAGAAGAACGACACCCGGGCGAGTCTCTTCTCAACCGTGCCGTTCACGGGCGAATCGTGATAGATGCGGTTGGCCTCCATCATTTCGAATGCATGCCGGCGGGCCACCTCGCTCGCCTGGGGCTCCGCCTCGAGCGGATCGAGGGCGTGGTGAACCCGATCATTGTTGACCATCTCGAGCAGGCGCGCCTCGTCCGCGGTGCCTGCGGGGATGCCGGGAACGGCGGCGGTGAGGAGCTGGACGACGACCGCTGCGAACAGACTGCTTCGCACGTCCTACGTGACCCGGCTCTTCAGGCGCCGCTCGACGCAGTCCGGGACCAGACCGCTGACCGAACCCCCAAACTGGAAAATCTCCTTTACCAGCCGCGAGCTCACGTACGAGTAGCTTTCTGACGGAAGCATGAAGACGGTTTCGATCCGCTCATCGAGGCGGCGGTTCATGAGCGCCATCTGAAACTCGTATTCGAAATCCGAGACATACCGGATTCCGCGCACGATCACGTCCGCCTTACGCGTCGCGGCGAAATCGATCAACAGGCCGTCGAACGCCTCGACAACGATGCCCGTGTCGGGCGGGTAGAGCTCCCTGAGCACATCGATCCGCTCCTCCAGCGTGAAGAGGGGCTGCTTGGCCGGATTCATCAGAACCGCGATAATGAGGCGATCGAAAATCTTTCGACCGCGCTCGATGATATCGACATGCCCATTCGTGATGGGGTCGTATGATCCCGGATAGACAGCCAGCACCTCGTGAGCCTCCCGCGTATTCTACTCGAATCGTAACCGCTCGGGTGAGGGTAAACCTACCACAAAATTCACAAAATGCGCAGAAGTCACAAAAGCTCAATACCTCTTTTTCATCCTTTCCTCTTGTGCCGTTTGCGCGTTCTGTGCCTTGTGTGGTTAGCCTTCCTTGATAGTTTCAATTAACAGTGCAAAAGTGGACGGCGATGTCAACCGAGACCTCGACGCCTCGCCTTCCGCTCTGGCGGTGCGGGTGGGGGTTTCTTGACTTTTCCCGACCAGGCCGTAATATATCCGTCTAGCGGCTTGCTTTGAATCGAAAAATATGTTCCCGAATGTGTGAGACGAATGTTCACATCCGGTGTCTGCACGATCGGGCGACGGCTTTCTGATTTGAGCCCGATCTTGATGTTGCTCTCCGCTGCACACTCCTAGGACCCGGATGATCACGGGATTCAACACGGATATCAAGCACCGCGGCCAGGTCTTTCACATCCAGACCGAGGACAAGGGGCTGGCCAATCCTGTGATCGAATCACTCGTTTACAAGGGGGGCGAGATTCTGGCCACTCGCAGACGATCCTACAAAGAGCTCGTCGACGACGGGTGCTCGGAAGCGGAGCTGACGAAGCTGATGGAGGAGCAGCACAAGAAGGTGATCCTCGAGATTCAGAGCGGCCGGATGGACTTGACGAAGGAGTCCAACATGCTCGAGTCTCCCGACGAGAAGCCGCTCGACGAAATGGTCATGGAATTTCTCGGAGGCCATGGCAATACTGAGAAGATCAAGATCAAGCTTCCGGACAGGCTGGAGATTATGCCGGGAACGCCGAGCGAGTTCGTCGTGTCGACGAGAAAGAGCATAACGCTCGAACCGGTGCCGGGTGCGAAGGTGGCAGTAAGTCTGGTCGCCGCTGGACGTGCGCAGCCGCTTTTTTCAGGAGTCGCGGACAAGTTTGGCAAGATCACGGCGCGATTCACGGTGCCCGATATGATCGGCGACGAGGCCACCCTCGTGATCTCCGCCTCCTCCGACGCCGGTAAGGATGAGTGCCAGCACCTGATCCGCCGACAGGGGAGGTAGTCCTCTCGTCAGGTCATCGGGCCCCGTGGCTCCGATCGCTGCCGGGCGTTCCCTTCGGGGAGTGGCTCGCGTCAGAAATAGTAGAACGCCAGTCCCAAGATGGCGTAAATCGACAACAGCTCCACCCCCTCGAACCAATTCGACTGCCCATTGAGGATGACGAAGGGCACAGCCAGTGTCGAGGCGGCGATGGCCACGATCTCGATCGAAGTGAAGGCGAGCGCCATAGGCTGGCCGATGACATATCCGATGATGACCAGGAGCGGGCCCACGAAGAGCGCGATCTGTAGACTGGAGCCGAGACAGATGTTCAACGAAATGTCCATCTTGTTCTTCAGGGCCATCAGAATAGCCGACGCGTGCTCCGCCGCGTTGCCGACCATCGCCAGCAACACCGCCCCCATGAAGAGATCATTGAACCCGAGGAGCTTCCCGGCCTCGCCAACAGTGTGAACGATATTCTCACTCAGATAGCTCACGACACCGGCCGCTGCCGCAAGCAAGCCGAGCGCGAGCTTGGCACTCCATTCCGGCTTCTCGTGTTTCTCCTCAGCCCCGAAGAGGTGCTTGTGGGTCTTCAGAGAGAAGAGAAGGGAGACGAAGTAGGTGCAGATCAGCACGACGGAGACCCACAGGGTGAGATGGATCTCCTTCGCCTGAACAATCCCGGGATCGGTGATATGGACCGCCGATGGTATCAGGATCCCGATCACGGAAAGCACTAGCAGCGACGATCCCGACTCGGCTGCAATCGCAGAAAAGGTCTGTGTGGGGCGCTTCCACCCGCCGGTGAGCATGGCGAGTCCCAGGACAAGGAGAAGGTTCCCGACGATGGAGCCGGTCAAGGTGGCCTGGACCAGCGGGATCAGACCTCCTCGCAGCGCGAGGATGGCCAAAATCAGCTCGGCCGCGTTCCCGAACGTCGCGTTCAGGAAACCACCCATCGCGGCCCCCGTGCGCGCGGCCAGAGACTCGGTTGCTCTGCCCATCAGCGATGCCATCGGAATCATCGCCATGCAGCTCACCGCGAATAACGGCATCCCGTGAACCCCAGTCACGTGCATCAGCACCGTCAGTAACACCGGCAGGTAGATCAGGTACTTCACACGCGTTTTCATGCATTCGTATCCTACCATAGCCCGGAACTGGAAGGCGGCGCGCGCGTGCCAGATCCGGCAGAAAGTGATCTGCGAATGTGGCCGTGTCGGGAAAACGTCAAAGTCGCACCGCGAAGTCGGGGTGAAGTCGATCGGAGGAAACCGCAGATGACGCAGATTTCCGGAGGGATTACACAGATGGGATCATGACTCATCGCAGGGCGCTCCTCAAAGCGAATTCCACCGGCCTCGCGAAC
>JACPPM010000137.1 GCA_016191015.1 Acidobacteriota bacterium
AAGGAGTTGAGGATTCTTCCTGTCAAGAGATGCTTGGCGACGTTGACTCGTGTTTGAGACGGCTCTCATATGCGCCCCGAGCACGCCGCGCCCGGCGATTGACCGGGCAGTTTCCGGTCTTTGAATTTTGAATTTTGAATTGCCCAAATCCGCGGCTTAGCCGCGGATTTGGGACCTTTTCTCGAGGGCTGCGGCAAAGTCCCGAAATCCCTCCATCACCGTTGACGTCATACAGGCCAACGGAGCGGGTGATGCCGCTGAAAGGCCGTCATAGCCGGAGGCAGCTGACCCAGTCGGCCTCTACGTGGTCGGGGGGCTCCCGGCGGAGTCCGCTGCGGGTTCGGCGGGGCGGATGCCTCGTGGGAGTGAGACAGTGAAGGTGCTGCCGGAACCAACCTGGCTCTGGACTGAGACGTTTCCTCCGTGCAGTTGCATGATGTGTTTGACGATGGCGAGGCCGAGGCCCGTGCCGCCCATCTCGCGGGAGCGGGATTTGTCGACCCGGTAGAAGCGCTCGAAGACACGGGTGCAGTCGGACTCAGGAATGCCAATGCCCGTGTCCGCGACTTCGATGGCTACGCCGCTTCGCGTCGACCGGACTGTGACGTGCACCTCGCCGCCATCCGGCGTGTATTTGATAGCGTTGTCAACCAGGTTGCCGACGGCTCGTTCGAGGAGGTCGGGATCGGCTCTGAATTCTTCGATCTCCGGGTCCAAATCCACAGAGAAGTTCTGTTGCTTCCGTTCCGCGAGCGGCTCGAACTCATCTCGGATCCTATCGAGGAAGGGCCCCGCGTCGATCCAGGACGGTTTGACTAGCTGGCCCGCGGACTCGAGCCGCGACAGTTGCAGAAGATCTTCCACGATGGCAGCGAGCCGACGCGCGTGTCTGTGAACCGCGTCGAGGAACTCCGGCGCCCGCTGCTCGTCCTTCCACGCGCCGTCCTTCAGAGTCTCCACGAATCCCTGGATGACGCTGATCGGAGTCCGCAGCTCATGGGAGACATTTGCCACGAATTCCCGCCGGAGAGAGTCGTAGCGACGGTCCTCGGTGACGTCGTGAGCGACGAGCACGGCTCCATCGGAGGCCGAGATCGGGCAAACGATCACGGATACGGCGCGAGGTCCCACCTCCCTGAGAATCCGAACGGTCGTCCTCTCGCGCAGGACCTTCCCGACTGCGTCCTGGAGGCCGGGAAGGCGGATCGCTTCCCACACCCGGAGCCCGGTTGGATCCACACGAATATCCAGCAGAGCCACCGAGGACTCGTTGTGATGCAGGACCCTTCCGTGACCATCGACCGCGACGACGGCATCCTGCATGCTCCCGATCACGGCCTCGAGCTGCGAGGTCGCCGCGGTCAGAGAAGCGAGCCGCGCGGCGAGCTCATCCGCCATCCTGTTGATCGCACGTCCAACGTCACCGACCTCACCGGTGGCCCACACGGAAGCCTTCTGCCCAAGATCGCCTCGCGTGATGGCCTGAGCGACAGCCTGGATCTCCCGTAGCGGTTGCGTCATCCACCTTGACAATAGGTACGTCACGCCGGTTCCGGCCAACCCGATCAGCAGGAAGGCGAACGCGATCTCGCGATAGACTGCACGCACCTCATCTTGGACCCGGTGCAGGGGGAGAGCACACCTGACGACAACGCCATGGGGGCTGGCCGGATCCAGGAGCACCGCGTCGTACATCATCTCCACGCGCAAGGTATCGCTATATCGAAAGTTCCTGCCGCTCCCGGCGGCGCGCGCCTGCACCACCTCCGGGCGCAGGTTGTGATTGTCCATCACGCGCGGATCCTGATGCGAATCCGCCTGAACCACGCCGTCCGCGTCGATGACCGTCACACGAGTCCCGGTCCGACCGAAGAGCGCCCGGACCTCATCCTGCAGCGCGTCCCGTGCCGGCTGTGTCGCAAGGTACGGCTGGAGCGCCGCGGCCTGAGCCTCGAGACGAAGCTCCGTCTCGTCGAGAACGCGCACTCGGGTGATCCTCCCCGCCCTCACGGCGATCGTTGCCATGGCAAGGACCAGCAGGGTGAGAAAGGTGAGGAACATTCGCAGGAACATGCTTCGAGGTTTCTACCGGCAATGGTGCGGAGTCGCCTCGGTGAGGTCGCGCTCCAGCGTCCCGTCGCGATCGGGTCCATCTTTGCTGAGGAGGACTGCTGGAGGCCTCACACCGGCTCCTCCGCGGAGCACCGGCGTTTTTTCTCCTCGTGGTGATGGCGGACGTCGCGTCCCTGCGCCACGTAGATGACCTCCTCCGCGATATTGGTCGCGTGGTCGGCGACGCGCTCGAGGTTTCGGGCGATGAGAATCAGCGGGAGGGCGTGAGGAATGGAGGCCGGTTCCGACATCATGTGGGTCAGGAATTCGCGGAATATCCGGTGCTTGAACGCGTCGACCTCGTCGTCTCTCTCCAGAATGCTCCGAGCCAGATCGACCTCCAGGCGAACGAACGCGTCCAAGCTGTCTCTCAACATAGCGCGTGCGGCGTCGGCCATCATCGGCAGCTCGACGGCCGGCTTCGAGGGCGGAAAGGGGAGTATCTGTACGGTGTTTTGGCAGATGTTCACGGCTTGGTCCCCGACACGCTCGAGCTCCCCCGCGATCTTCGAGCACATGACGAGCATCCGGAGATCTGCCGCGACCGGATGCTGCAACGCGATCACGTTGATCACTCGCTCGTCGATCTCGATCTGCAGCTCGTTGACCTCCTCCTCCAGCTTGAACACCTCCGCGAGCCCCTCTTCCCGCCGTTCGATCAGGCTCTGAACCGCTTTGTCTACCATCTGTTCCACAAGCGTGCCCATGCGCACGAGATGGAACTTACATTCCGCTATCTGTTCTTCGAAGTGCCGGTGAATCATGCCTCTTCCTATCGTCTGTTGAGGGTCGCCTGAAAGGGACTCGATGCTGCAAGGCACATCAGCCGAATCTTCCCGTCACGTACCCTTCAGTTTGCTTCTGCGCAGGTCTCGTGAAGATCGTGGTTGTCGCGTCGAGCTCGACGAGCTCGCCGAGCCACATGAATCCGGTGTAGTCCGACGCTCGCGATGCCTGCTGCATGTTATGGGTCACAATCACGATTGTATAGCTCTGCTTCAACTCCTGCATCAATTCCTCGATCCGAGCGGTGGCGACGGGATCGAGCGCCGAGCAAGGCTCATCCATGAGAAGCACCTCGGGCTGGACCGCGAGAAGCCTCGAGATGCACAGCCGCTGCTGCTGCTCGGGGGAGAGTGCCAGGGCGTTCTCTTCCAATCGGTCCTTCAGCTCGTCCCAAAGCGCCGTGGCGCACAGAGCCGGTTCCACGATCTCTCCCAGTCGCGACCGGCTCCATTCCCCATGGACCCGCGGCCCATAGGCCACGTTTTCGAAAACCGATAGCGGAAACGGGTTCGGGCGCTGGAACACCAGGCCGACCCGCTTGCGGAGCTTGGTCAGGTCGCGTCCTCCAAGGGTACTGCATCCATCCAGAAGGATCTCACCTTCGATCCTGAACCCGCGAATGCCGTCGTTCATGCGGTTGAGACAGCGCAGGAGCGACGTCTTTCCACACCCCGAGGGGCCAATCATCGCCGTGATGCTCCGTGACGGAATATCGAACGTGACGTCCTTCAACGCATGGAATGCGCCATACCAGATATTGACGCGCTGGACGCGGATCTTTGGATCGGGCCTAACCGAAACGGCCACTGATGTACTCATGAGTCATTGTCTCACTCGGGTTCATGAAGATCTGCTGTGTGGTGCCCGCCTCGATGAGCTTCCCCTGGAGAAAGAAGGCCGTCCGGTCGGCGACTCTCGATGCCTGCATGACGTTGTTGGTTACGAGCACTACGGTCAGCTCCTTTTTCAGCTCCCGAAGCGCTTCTTCGATCTTGGCCGTCGAGATCGGATCGAGGCCGGAACAGGGTTCGTCGAGCAGGAGCACCGCCGGCTCGAGCATCAACGTGCGGGCAAGGCAAAGCCGCTGCTGTTGGCCACCGGAGAGGTTGAGCGCGGACTGCCGCAGCCGGTCCTTGACCTCGTCCCATAGATAGGCTGCCTTCAGACTCTTCTCGGCAAGGGCCTCAACATCACGCGTGTGACCATTGAGCCTGGGGCCGAAGGCCAGATTCTGGTAAACGGACACCGGGAACGGTACCGGAACCGCGAACACCATGCCGAGATGGCGCCGGAGCACGGCGACGTCGATGTCCTTGCCAAGAAGCTCCACGCCGTGAAGCCGGATCGACCCGCTCGCCCGAAACCCCGGATCAAGATCATTCATGCGATTCAGGCCCCGCAGAAATGTCGTCTTTCCCCCACCGGCCGGGCCGATGACCGCGAGGATCTCTCCTTCGTGAATGTCCAGCGAGATGTCGCCGAGCGCCGGCTGGGTGCCGTACCAGGCCGAATAGTTGCGGACCTCGATAAGCGGCGTCATGTGGACCTGAGCTTGCGGCGGATTCGCGAGCGGATGATGATGGCGGTGAAGTTGAGTGCGAAGGTAACGAGGAGCAGGACCAGAACCGTCGAATACAGGATCGGCTTGGTCGCCTCCACGTCCGGTGACTGAGTCGTCATCACGTAGATGTGATAGCCGAGCTCCATGAACTGGTCGTTGAGCTTCTTCGGGAGGTAGGGCAGATAGTAGGCTGCGCCGGTGAACATGATGGGCGCCACCTCTCCAGCGCCTCGGGAAATAGCGAGAATCGCCCCGGTCAGCATCCCGCCGACTGACTGAGGCAGGACAACCCTCCGCACCACCTGCCAGCGAGTCGCACCCATCGCATACGCGGCCTCTCGATAGTTCCGCGGAACGGCCCGCAACGCCTCCTCGGTGGCCACCACGACTGTCGGGAGGGTCAGAACGGCGAGCGTGAGCGAGGCCCACAGCACGCACGGCTGGGCGTAGGTCAGGCGACCGCCAAACACGACGGCGTCGATCCCGCTGCCAAGAAACGCGACGAAAAACCCAAGGCCGAACAGGCCGAAGACGATTGACGGAACGCCAGCCAGATTCTGCAAAGCCAGACGGACAAGATGCACGATCTTCGACTGCTGTCGCGCATACTCGTGCAAATAGATGGCGGTCGCTACGCCCAGCGGCACGACGGCGATCGTCATCAGGATCACGAGTAGCACCGTCCCGAAAATAGCAGGGAAGATACCACCTTCTGTCATCCCGACACGAGGCTCGGCCGTGACGAACTCCCACGACAGCCGCTGCACACCGTGAAGGGCGATGTCGCCGAGGATGATCACAACCATGGCCAGAATCAGCAGGCAACAGAGCCCTGTGAGGCTCGGGAAGAACCATGACGCGATGCCGATCAGGCGCTTCATGACTTCGCCTTGAGCCTGGAGCGGCCCTGTAGCTTTTGACCCAGGCGCTGCACATACCAGTGACCCGCCAGGTTCATCAGGAATGTAATCAGAAACAGGAAAGCCCCGATGAAGAACAGGACGTGGTAGTGGGGGCTGCCCTGGACCACCTCGCCGAGCTCCGCGGCGATAGTTGCAGAAAAACTCCGAAAGGACTGAGTGGGGTCGAGAGAAACAGTGGCCGCGTTGCCGCTGGCCATCAGGACGATCATCGTCTCTCCGATGGCTCGGCCGGCTCCCAGCACGCACGCAGCGAACGCGCCCGGCATCGCGGCCGGCAACACCACGCGCCATGCCGTCTGCCAGCGGTCCGCGCCAAGCGCAGTCGACCCATCACGAAACGCCTGCGGAACCGCAGAGAGTGCGTCTTCCGTGACCGTGTAGACGATCGGGATCACGGCGAGGGCCAATCCGATGCCTGCCGTGATCGCGTTGAGTCGAATCAGAATGTCGAACGCGTCTTGAAGCCAGGTCGCGAGCACCATCAGCGCGAAGAACCCGACCACGACCGACGGAATGCCGGCCAGGAGCTCGACGGCAGGCTTGATTAACTCCCGCATCGCTTGTGGAGCGAATTCGGATGTGAAGATCGCCCCCCCGATGGCGATCGGGAGGGCGATCAGAAGCGCGACGCCGGTGACCTTCAAGGTGCCGATCAAGAGGGGGAGGAGCGAGTACTTCGGTACTGTCGAGACAGGCTGCCAGGAAAACGCACCGCCAGGCTGCGGGAGCATCATCGTGGCAACCGTCACCTCTTCATGGACGACGGCGGATGTCACGATCGGCACCGCCTCCTTCGCCACGAAGACGAAGATCAGAACAAGCGCCGCTATGACGACGAACGCGCTCGAACGGATCAGACCTTCGAGGAAGTACTCCCCGACCCGTCGTCTTCGCCTAAGGAGTAGTTGTTCCTCTGCCACCTCGTCCAAGATCCTTCCATGATGCGGTCACGCCAGTGTAGATACTCTTGAGCTGGTCGAGAGTCACTTCGGTGACAGGGTTCGATTCGTGCACGAAAACGGCGAGTCCATCCATGGCCACCGCGTACTCGACCGCATCGGTTCCGTACTTCGCCCTGATCTGCTCCCGTTCCTTGGCGCTCATCGGCCGCGATGACTGGCAGATGTTGGTGGAGCCGTTGATCAATGCTGCGATGCCGGTACCGGAACCCCCACCCGTGATCTGCACCAGAATGCCCGGATGCTCGTGCATGTAGTATTCAGCCCAGCGTTGCCCGAGGATCACCATAGTGTCCGACCCCTTCACCGTGATGGTGCCCGTCGGCATGTCGGAAGGTGCGGCGGACGCGGGTGGCCTCTTGTTCAGTGGGATCGGGTAGTAACCGACGTCCTTGCAAATCTTCTGTCCCGCCTCATTCCGAACCCAGTCGATAAAGTGCTGCGCCAAACCCGATGGCTCGCCGGCGGTGTAGAAGTAGAGATACCGACTGATCGGATAGAGCCCGCTCACCACGTTCTCGAGGGTCGGCTCGACGGCCGCCGATGCGTCATCCTTTTCGACCTTCAGTGTCTTCACACCCTTGACATAGCCGATGCCGCCGTACCCGATCGACCGCGGATCCTTCGATACCGCGTTGATCACAGCGGCAGTTCCCGGCAGCGTCTGGACGTTGGCCGCGAAGTCCACGCCGCCCAGGACGTGCTCCTTGAAGTACATGTAAGTTCCTGAGTTGTTCTCCCGGCCATACGCCACGATGATATCCGTGTCCCTTTTCTGGCCGCATCCGACCGACATCAGCGCCGCCACAAACAATATGCGTTTCATTCCTTAGCTCCTCGGATGTGAGACTACGACAAGCGTGTGAAGCCCGTGCGAAGGGCTTGTTAAGAAATTGTGAAGATGCCAACACCCCCTCCGTCGCACAAGGAATCTGGCACGAGGTCAGGGCTGCGGCAAAGTCGAGGCGCCGGCTCGGGCGAGGCCGTTCCGTGCCAAACCGCAGATGGCGCAGATTTCCGCGCAGATCACGCAGATTCTTCCAGCATTCAACCGACGAGCAACTTGCTCCCCACTCTCGGGTCGGCGCGAAGCTATCGGCGACATCTGCGAGTCAATCTGTGAAATCTGCGGTTTCCGGGACTTTGCCGTAGCCTTGCACGAGGTCGGAGGCCACTCGCTTCGGCGCACCGGCGTTGCTAGAATGCAGTCTTCGATGCAAAAGGGCGAGGAGGCTTCGATGCGCGAAAAGATCTCGGCGGGCGAGTTGGTACGGCTCGTACAGCGTGTTTTCGAACCCCGTGGGGACGACCGTCGCCTCGCGATTCTTGTTGATTTGCCTGACGAGGCCGTCCCTGATCACCCCGCGTGGAGAGCCAGGAGAGAGATGGCTGCGGAGTGGGCCGGAATGCTGACGTCGCATACCTCGGATGTTGGCATCGACTCCGTCAACCTCGTCCTCTACCGCAACGTGCGTGCAAACAACGCCGACCTTCCGGCCTCTGCCGTGATTCATCGCGGCGCGAGCCTACCGGTCACGGCTGACGAAGTTCACGGGGAAGCGATCGAGCTCGATCATGTGTTCAGAACCCACCAGATCCTCATTGCTCTCACGGAGTTCTCGGCCACGGCGCCACTGAAGGTGGCGGCCCGGACTCACATGCTCCGCGCGGCAACAATGCCCGGCTTCTCCCAGGAGATGATCCCGGCCTTGCGGCTCGACTACGCCAGGATCGCAGCGCGCGTGAGCATCCTGAAGAAGCTCCTGGATGCCGCCGAGCGGGCGGACTTTTCGTTCGAAGCCGACGGCCGGATGCTCCACCTCCGCCTCGATCTCAGACATCGGACGGCACATGAATCGACCGGCCTGCTGCGGACACGCGGAATGGCGGGCAACCTGCCGTCAGGGGAAGCGTACATCGTGCCGTACGAAGGCGAGCTGGCCCAGGACCCGACGCTCTCGAACGGAGAGATCCCGGTGCAATTCGGCGACGAGGTGGTGATTTACACGGTGCGAGAGAATGTTGCGGTGGGTGTCACGACTGAGGGCCCGGCGTCGGCGGCCGAGGCCCTGAAACTGCGCTCCGAGCCAGCGTACGGCAACCTGGCCGAATTCGGGTGCGGCGTCCTCGCCGACTTCGGTGTCACCCCCATCGGCGAGGTACTCCTGGACGAGAAGCTCGGACTGCACATCGCGTTCGGCCGATCCGATCACTTCGGCGGACAGGTCGGGCCCCGCAATTTCTCGAGCCCCGACAAGGTCGTGCATATCGACAGGGTCTACATTCCCACTCTCCAGCCGCGTATTCGCGTGTCACGGGTCGTACTCAGGATGGCGAACGGCGAGGATGTCCTTCTGATGGAGGACGGGCGGTACGCCGTCGCGTTCGAAGAGAAGTGACGGATCTTCTTCCCACGCCTCAGGGCGGCTATCGCACTCCACCTGACTCGACGGGCCACTCGACTGGCATCCGGGCGGACTCGATCAGTTCTGCATCGGCACGCAGATCCAGACGCCCGGGCGAGGAGGGCCGACCACAGTCGGTGATCTCGTAAAGCGAGATCCGGAGATAGTAGCCGTCAAGATCCAGAGCGAAGGCGTAACACTTGCCAGCGAGAAGGCTAGTTGATGGCGACCACGTGAAGGGCCCGAAGTTGCCGGCGCACCCTGATTTCACTCCCCAACTGATGGTCACTCGCCCCGCCTTGCCCGGGGCATAGCCCTGCCAGGAAGGTGTGCTGCTGCACTTCGTCAGCGTGGATTGCTTCGTCACATTGGCGATCGTACCCCAGAAAGTCAGGCTCCCGTTGCGACTGCAACAGACGAGGTCGTAGATACCCCACTTCGTTTGCGTCTGAGCACTACAGTAGATCTTGACTGAGGTCGGGGTGTTCAGTTTGACCACCAGCGCACCCCCCGTGGGCAACGCGATAACAGCCTGACCCGGCCTCAGTGTTGCGGTCTGGTTAGAGGGTGTCGCCGGCTCGATCGCTTCGGCACTGCTCTCGTTGCTTGCGGCGCACTGAACCTTGATCAACGTCGGCTTGTTCGTCACCACAGATAGAGAGCCGCCATCTGGTTGGACCGTGAGCCATTCCCCGGGGTTCAGCTGGACCGTGGTCGCGGCGCGGGCTCGCACCGAGACGAGGGACAGGACAAATGAAACGAGAACTACAGTCTTCCGCATTTTTCACCTCACACGATTAGTATCGAAGCCATTGGAGCGCTCGCGCTGACATCAGTGTCGGCGCGCTGAACGTAGCGTCGGACGCGACGCCTGCTAGGACCGCACCTGTTGCCTCTGCCGAGCTGCCAAGCGCCTCTGTCCACTTCGTTTCAGCATCTACTTCCTCGTGGCGAGAGGGCAAAAACGTGTCACACTCGGGTCACCCACATCGGGCGTCCGGCCGGTTTATCTCATTGGGGCAGGATCCGGGATGACGCTCTCACGCGCGGCTCCGCCGCGTTGGGATGTCCGAGGGTCGGACCCGATACATCGCCGGCCGGGAGTCGTGGTACTATGTGCGCTGCGATGGATCGGCCTTGGGCAACCGATCCACGCGATGGGACTACACGAGTGGTGGGCTTACTCAGCCCCTCCGGAACGGGCGCTCCGTTGCGTGAGTGGCCACCGGCGTCCCGGACGGATGGTCATCTTGATGGAGGTTATCACATGGTGGGAGTCGATCAGCATTTGTCGTATCTTGAGTCCGCTCCGGAAGATAGGGGGAATCCCACCATGCGTGGCGCCGTGATTGCCTGGGCGACGATCGGGCCGTGTCGGGTGCACCCGCCACGCATCCGGCGGGCCGCCTCGGGCAGCCTCGTGCTGCTGCTAGTGGGCGCCATCTTCCCGTGGGATGCTGCCCGCCTCACCGGCGAGCCCGTGCATCAGGCTGCCTTGGCTACATCCGGCGCCCTGGAGAGTGGAGAGGCTGGGGGCTCAAACTTGAAACCGGGAGAATCAGTGGAGCGCGAGCTGGCAGGTGGGGGAGTCCATCAGTACGCTGTCGCCCTCGCATCCGATCAGTACGTTCATCTGACCGTCGACCAGAATGGAATAGACGTGGCTGTTTCAGCCTTCGCTCCCGACGGCAAGCCAGTGATGCAGGTTGACAGTCCAAACGGCGCGCACGGACCCGAGCCGCTCGAGCTCGTGGCCGAGGCGTCGGGGGATTACCGGATCGAAGTTCGCGCTCCGGACACCCAGGCCCCGGCCGGGATGTACAGCGTGAAACTCGACGAGCTCCGCCCAGCCACGCAGCAGGACCACAAGCGTCTGGAAGCTGAGAAGGCATTTGCGGGCGCGGAGCAGCTCCAATCGCAGATGACAGCGGAGTCGCTTCCGAGAGCCGCCGCCGGATACCAGAAGGCCATAGAGCTGTTTCAGATTGCAGGAGAGGATTCGAGACGCGCAAACACATTTTCGAAGCTCGGCGAGGTGTACTACCTGCTCGGCGACAAACGGAGCTCGCTGAAGTATTTCACGCAGTCCCTGGAGCTCATTCGGGCCATCCACGATGAAGCGGGCGAGGCGGAATGTCTCGCCAACATAGGCCTGGTCAGCAGTGACCTGGGCGAAAAGGAAAAGGCCCTAGATTCTCTGAACCAGGCGCTCACGCTCCTGCGCGCACGAGGAGATCGCCCGGGCGAGGCCGCCACGATGAACAACATCGGGTTGGTGTATTGGTCGATGAGTGAGCACCAAAAAGCGCTCGGATACTACACTCAGGTGCTGGCGGCCACGAGGGAGCTGAAACAGCTTCCCGGCGAAGCCGTCACCCTCAACAATATCGCTGCCGTCTACGATGCGTTGGGAGAACTGAGGTCGGCGCTCGAATACCACAAACAGGCGCTGTCCCTGCGGCGGGCGTTGAAGGACAAAGCAGGTGAGGCCATTACGTTGTCCAACATGGGCGCCGCGCTTTCATCCCTGGACGAGAAACAGGAGGCCCTTCAGTACTACGATCAGGCTCTCAGGCTTCTGAGGGAAGTCGGCGACGCCGCCAGTGAAGCAGCCACGCTCAACAACATCGGCGAGGTATACGAGGACCTCGGAGAGCCTCAGCGGGCGCTCGACTTCTACCAGCAGGCATTCCCGCGATGGGAGGCGGCCGGCGATCGCCACGGGCAGGCGGTAGCGCTCAACAACACTGGCGCCGCCTACTCTCGTCTGGGGGATAAGAAAAGCGCCCTCGATTCGTACGAGCGCGCTCTGCCGCTCACCCGGGGCGTCCACGACCGGAAAGAAGAGGGAAACGTGCTCCACAACATCGGCGTTCTCTATGCGTCGATGAAGGACGACGGCAAGGGATTGGAGTACTACGAGCAAGCGCTCCCGTTGCGGCGAGATGCCGGCGATCGAGCGGGTGAGGCGGCGACTCTTCATAGCATCGGCTCGATCTACAAACTGCGGAAGGATTATGAAAAGGCGGCGCAGTACTATGACCTCGCTCTCGCGCTGCGGCGAGATGTGGCAGATCGCAGCGGCGAGGCCGAGACGTTGTTCGCGATCGCTCAGTTGAAGCTCGCAATCGATGATGTGTCGGGGGCTCGCGCCAACATCGCGCAATCACTCGATCTCATCGAATCTCTGCGGTCCAAGCTGAAGGTGGCTCAGCTGCGCGCCTCATATTTTGCGACCGCTCACCAGTACTACGAGTTCTATGTCGATCTCTTGATGGAGATGCATAGGCGCGATCCCAGCGCTGGTCACGAGGTGGAGGCGCTGGAGGTATGTGAGCGGGCCAGGGCGCGGAGTCTTTTGGAACTGCTGAGCGAGGCACACATTGATCTGAAGCAAGGGGTTGACGAGAAGCTTCTGGAGCGCGAGCGCGCGCTGCGGCTTCTGCTCCACGCGAAGGCCGAACGGCATGTGCGACTTCTGGATGGCAGGAGCAGTGCGGAGCTGATTACCACGAACCAGAAAGAGATCGATTCGCTCGGCCGGGAGTATGAACAGGTCCAGGTCGCGATTCGCGAAGCGAGCCCACACTACGCCGCTTTGACTCAACCGGAGCCACTCAGTGTGAAGGGGATCCAGGATGAAGTGGTTGACGAGAACACATTGCTGCTCGAGTACGCCTTGGGCGAGGATCGGAGTTACTGCTGGGTGGTGGGACGGCAAAGTATCAAGAGTCAAGAGCTCCCGAACAGGGGGGAGATCGAATCGGCGGCGAGACGCGTGTACGACTCGTTGATCGCACCCAACCAACGTATCGACGGGGAAACCGCGGATGCCAGGAACAAGCGGATCGCGAAATCGGAAGCGGAGTATCGTGAGGCCGCGACAGCGTTGAGCCGCATGATCATCGCACCGGTGGCAGCCGAAATCGGTAACAGGCGCCTGCTCGTCGTCAGTGATGGAGCATTGCAGTACATTCCTTTCGGGGCTCTGCCGGCTCCAGCGGAGAATGATGCGCCGTCGGCGTCCGACCCGCATCCTCTCATCGTGGACCATGAGATCGTCCACACCCCGTCGGCCTCGACGATCGCCCTATTGAGGCGCGAATTCGGGGGGCGAGGGCGAGCGCCCAAGCTCGTCGCCGTGCTGGCCGATCCTGTGTTCGACAGCGAGGATCCGCGAATCAGGCCGGGTGCCGGAGGAGAGGGCGCAGGAGCGGCCCGAGGCGGATCACCAAGCCCTGCAGCGACTGGGAAAGGCGCCGAACCGCCGATCGTGGAACGGGCGCTGAGAGAGGCCGGGGTGGGAAGTGCCGGCTCCCGAATCCCTCGCCTTCTCTTTACGAGACGGGAGGCGCAGGCCATCGCGCGGCTTGTGCCCGCGGAGCAGCGCAGGGAGGCACTCGACTTCGACGCGAGCCGCGCGACGGCGACAAGTGGTGAGCTGGGAGAGTATCAGGTCGTGCATTTCGCCACACACGGCATTCTCAATAGTGTCACGCCTGAGCTCTCCGGGGTCATTCTCTCCCTGGTGGATCGCCAGGGGCGGCCTCAGGACGGCTTCCTGAAGCTGGACGACATCTACAACATGAAGCTGCGGGCTGAGCTGGTCGCCTTGAGCGCTTGTCAGACGGCACTCGGCAGAGATGTGAAGGGTGAAGGACTCGTCGGACTGACGCGCGGATTGATGTACGCGGGTGCGAAGCGTGTGGTGGCGAGTCTGTGGAGAGTCGATGACGTGGCCACCGCCGAGCTGATGAAGAAATTTTACGAGGAGATGCTGGGGCCGCGGGCGTTGCAGCCCGCCGCGGCGCTCAGGGAGGCCCAGATCAGCATGCTTCGCAGCAAGCGATTCGAATCCCCATACCTCTGGGCCGGTTTCGTGATTCAGGGCGAGTGGAGATGATCCACGCCGTCCACCGGGAAATGTGAAACGGGGCTGATGGGGATGGAGATGGCCGAGGAGGCGCCTAACCGAGGAAGAGCGAGAGCCCTGAGCCCGGATGCCATGAATCGCATGTTGGCGTTGCTAAATGAGGATCCCGGTAGAGCCGAGCAGGAGTTTCTCGCGCTCCGCCGTAAGCTCGTCAAATTCTTCGAGTGGAGGGGCTGTACTATGCCCGAAGATCTAGCCGACGAGTCCATTTTCCGGGTGGCCTCGCAGCTTGGAGAGGGGCTGGTGATCCAGGCCACCCAACCGAGCTGCTATTTCTATGGCGTCGCCAGAAACGTACTGCGTGAGCACTGGGATGCAGCGCGAAAGGAGGCGGTTGAGATTGACTGCGTCGATCAAGAGAGGCATCTCTCGATAGATCCGGACGAGATGGCAGAACGGGAATCCGAGAGAGAGCGAAGGGAGCAATTGATCGAACGGATCGAGATGTGCATGAAAGGCATGCCCCCTGACGCGCGGGCGATGCTCATGGAATACTTCGGTCAAACGGGTCACGACAAAATCGTTGCGCGGAACCAGATCGCGCAGCGTATGAACATTTCGATCAATGCCCTGAGGTTGAGGGTCCTCCGCCTCAAGCAGGATTTGCGACAGTGCGTCGGCGCCTGTCCGACTGATGAATAACGCCTTATGAACGTGGACACGTCGTGGCCTGGGGGGGTTGTTTCCCTGGAGCCCTGCCCGCAGAGGGGCGAACAATGATCACCAGCCACCTCGCTCCCGAACCTCGGCCCCCCAGGAGACCCGACATGGATTTCGGATCGCGTCACTAGTCAAGGGGGAGTGGCATGCAGCCCGGTAGGACAGAAGAGGACAAGCTGATAGTTGGGTATCTGTTGGGGGACCTGTCTCCCGAGGGGAAGGAACAGATCGAGCTGCGATGCATCACGGACGACGAGTTTTTTGAGAGAATCCTTGTCATTGAAGACGAGTTGATCGACGATTATGCGCGGGTGGAGCTCCCACCCGTCGAACACGATCTCTTCGAGAGGAACTTCCTGACGTCCCCGGAGCGACGGCGAAAGGTTGAGATTGCGAAGGGTCTGGTTGAGTGGGCCTGCCGCTCAAGGGGACTGGCAGCCCCTGGTGCACCCCAGGCCGCGCCAGGTGGGTGGTGGAAGTCGGTTTGGTCTTACATGACGGTGGATCGCGTTCGGTATCCCAGGCCGCCGTTCGCGTTGATGGCCGCGACAATGTGTATCGTGCTTCTGGGCGGCTCATGGCTGATTCGCCAGCATCTCCGCCAACGATCGCGGTTCGATCAGGCCGTGACAGAGGTGGCCGCACTCCGCCAGCAGGCGATAGACCTGCAGGAGCAAGTTGGCTCACAACGCGCTCGCGGCGACGAACTGTCCCGGAAGCTGCGCGAGCGCGAGTCGGTTATGTCTTCCCAGCAGCCTGAGCAAGAGCTGTCTGCTCAACCACGACGACCCTCGGTCGAGACCTTCAGCGTGGCTCCGCTGGTCAGAGGTGCTCAAGGAGAACCGCTCGTCATTCACCCCGGGACCCAGCTCATTGATCTCCAGGTCAGTCCTGGGAGCAAAGACCGCTACGAATCATTCAGAGCCGCGATTGCTACTCCCGATGGCCAGATGGTGTGGATGCAGGCGAACATCCAGCCTCCGTCCTCATCCGGTCTCAAAGCGATCTCGCTGTTTGTGCCAGCCGACGCGCTGGGCTCTGGCGACTTCATCCTGACACTCAGCGGGCGCTCTCCTGACGGGACCGACGAAGTGGTGACCGAGTACGCCCTCAGGATCGTGTGGGAGCCGGCGAGAGAGCGCTGATCTCGCCGCAGGGCGGAGGCTGAACGCACGTGAACCTCGCGTGAAAAGGCTTCCGATGCCTTGAAATGGATTCCTCAGATCTCCACATGGAAGTGGTGATGAAGTCGGGCCTATCACCTAGTGATCCGGTGAGACATGCCGGGGTTCCGAGCAGGCAGACCGAGGCTAGAGGTGGAACCGAGATCTTCGATATCAACAGCGATCTCGCCGGGATCCACACGAGAGGGTGGCTATGCTTTGTCGCGATAATCAACTCTCAACATGGACGAAACAGATTTCTTAGCAGAATGCAGGACACGAAATCAGGTCTTTTCCATGGTCTCTGTTCTTCCTGGTTCTTCAATCCTGGTTCCTAGGCGCGGGAAGTGCGCCGGTCACGGACATGGCTTCAAATGAGCACGACGCAATCCTTTACGTACGGCAAAGAGAAGAACTCGGCCGTTGGCTACTCCGTGGCATCTGGGGCCGTGAACGGCGACGGCATCAGCGACGTCATCATTGGCGCTCCTTATCTAGATGCTCGTCTGCCAAGGGTCATCGATGATGCGGGGGCTACGTTTGTCTACATACTGTCGCCCGAATCGGGTGCACACGGCTGGCCAGGTCTGGGCCCGCAGCTCATTCGCAGCGTTGGACGCCCTTCTGTGCGCGCACGAAGATCAGATCCACCTTTGGAAGGGGCGGGAACTTAACATTCTGGATCACCTATTCGGAAGGACCACGAAAGCCGATGCGGAGCGTCCGTCAGAGGAGATTTCTCAGTAGGTGTCGGCACTTATCTCGGCTGCCTTCGACATCGTTGAGACCCTTGTGCTTCCGTGGTCTGGTCCCCGTTCCTGACGATCCGTGCCAATTCCGTCAATTCGGGTCGGGAACGGGATCGGGAACGATTACGGGCATTCGATGCGATCGCCGGCCGTTTGAGCTCCTCGCGTGCGGGTTTGCGACTCAGGTTGCTGCTCTGGACCAGGTTGTAGACAGAGCGCGGAACGGACCGGGGGGACACTCGGCGCTGCCCACCCCGTCGGTTCCTTCGTATCAGAGCTGACCGCTCTCCCGGATCATCATCATCTTGTCGTGAATGGCTGATGCCATCTCCTCGTCGGTCATGCCCGGGAGAAGCCACCCATTCGCCGTGGCGTCGATCTCGATCCTCGCGTACCTGCCCCCGCCGTACAGCTTCACGACGACCTTGTCTTCGTATCGCTCATACGAGCCATTCCAGCCATACGCCGCCGCCATGCTGCAGTCGATCTTGTTCGGGTCTGTGGTGCAGCACGAGCCCGAACATTCCTGCACCGTCTTGGTACCCCACGAACATTGCTTGGTGATTGCCGGGCAGGAGGTCCATGTACTGCATTCCTGGCATTTGTTCTTGTCGTCACCGCATGCCGCGAAGAGGAGAACGACTATCGAAAAGCCGACAAGCGCACTCGTTCGCAGCAATGTGGTCTTTTTCATAATACTCCTCCTAGATCTATAGAAAGTGTTCGGTGTGCCACGCTCCTGGCACACGTCAGGTCGCCGGCGATGTGCCCCGGGCGTTGATATTGAACATAGTTTGTACCACGGCACCGCTAAACGCGACCAGCCCACGAGTTCTGCTGAAGACCCGCAGGAGTCAACGTTCAGAGGACGGCACTCGAGGCCGTCCTCTGAACACGCCAAGACTGCCATTGAGCCCGCGCCATTACCCGCAGACTCGCGCAGGCCGCCGCGTCCTACCAACCGATCCTGGCGCCTGCGACGAAGCCGTTTCTCGTCGGTGCTGCTCCGATCATGAAATGGGGAGGTGCATCAGTCGCCAATGAGTTACCGCGCTTTCGCGTTGGTGTGTTGCTCGACCCAGGCGCCACACGCCAATCTCTTGGCCCGACGCCCTCACTAATATCATCTCGCCTAGCGCCGACAACCATCAACGCCGCCCCAGCGCCGAGAGTGCTGACGACCAGAACTTTCCCGGCGCCGGTCAAGTACTTGTCATCTGGCGCGGCCGCGATGAGCACGGCGACGCCCACACCCGCTACCGCCGCTCCAGCAATGATCAGGCCCTTGTTCTTGGCATGTGTTTCTGAACTGTGCAGGGTCACGAAGATCAGGGAGAGGGCGAGCGGCAACGAGAGCAACTTCTTGATAAACATCTCAATCCTTTCTGATTGAACGAATTGCTGAAAAATGGTCGAGAGTGTGACAGACGTGGTATCGGGGACCGGGAGGGGGAGCACGTATCGGCCCGGCGAAGCAGCAATCCTCCTTGAGCCGCGCTTGCCTCGTAGTATCGGCCTGCCCTGCTGGGAGGCCAAGGATCTGAGGCGCGACACACCGATGCCCCCGGACGGCTACGAGGAATTGCTGTTTCAATGGGTCCCTCACCCTCTTAGTGGGGATAGCCGGAGAAACATTTCACGCAGAAGTCGCTGGCTGGCAGCCAGCCGTCTAACGCCTGTCGATCGCGCTGCGGGGCCGTGGCTTTCTTGGCTTTCGCTCCCGTCGAGCTGGCCAGTGCTCCCCGACATCGGCGTCCTCCATGCGTCGATCAAGGCGGAAGGATTACGAAAAGGCAGGGCCGTAACATGACCTCGTTCTCGCACTGCTGCGAGTCGTGGCAGACCGCGGTGGCGATGCCGAGACGTCGGTCGCGATCGCTCAGTTGAAACTCGCGAGCGATGAGGTGTCGGGGACTCGTGCCAACATTGATCGATCGCTCGATCTCAAAGATTCCCGGCGGTCCAAGCTGAAAGTGGCTCAGCTGCGCGCATCAGATCTTGGAACGGATCACCTGCAGTGCGAGTTTTACGTCGCTTTCTTGATGGAGATGCCCAGAAGCGACCCGCCCGCTGGCCACGAGGAAGCCTCTGGAACGCGAGTGCGCGCTGCGGCTGCTGCTCAAAGTAAATGCCGACCGGCACGTACGACTCCCGAATGGCAGGAGCAGCGCCGAGCAGCTTTCAACAACCCAGAAAGAAATCGATTCGCTCAGCCGGAAGTATGGACCGGTCCAGGTTGCAATTCGCGAAGCAAACCCACGACGCTACTCTGCTCTGACTCAGCCGGAGCCACTGGGCGTCAACGGATTCATGGATGAAGTGGTGTCGAGTACTCCCTCAGGATCGCGGGGGAGCCGGCACGGTTGCGCTGATCTCGCCCCGCCCTATTGTCGATTTCCGGCACCACCACCTACGCACAGGGATAGGCAGGGGAATACGCCCGCCGGGAGGCCCGGAGGTGGGGCAGTCATCGAGGCCGAGATGGCGCCCCGAATCGACCCCGGTGGCCGATGCGGCCGCAGGGGTTTTCTGGACGCCTCCAGCACTGCATCCTCGGGGCTCCCATCGTTTACCCTGATGGGAGCTGCGACATGGTTTTTGAGGACCGCCACTATGGAGTGAAGAAGAGGTGCCGCTGAGGCGAAACTGTGAAGGATCTCGAGAAATCGCACATAACCCCTGGAGGAACACAATGAATTTTCGACTACTCGCCGCACTCATGACCACGACGATGTTCAGCACGGTGATCGGCTTTAGCGCTCCACCAGCGCCTTCGGGCGGCGAAGCCTTGGCCGCGGCCGGTGACGCGAGCGGCGTCGCAAACTTGCGACTACCGCCCGTCGGTGAGCAGCGGGCGCTCGATCTTGTCGACGCATCAGAGCCTGAGGGTCTCCTGCCGGATCAGACAAGCTCCATCAAGTTATACTGGAAGCTCCTGAGCTTCAGTTGCGCCTGCGGTGGCAAGGTCCACCTTTACGTGGACGGAAAGTACAAGGGCTACGCAACAGGGGCTGGGACCTACACCGTGCGCCGCCTCAAGCTCGAAGGTGGGCGAAAGTACACCTTTTATGCCATCGATGAATGCGGGACCACGGCATGGGGCCCGAGCCGATACCGCATGAAGAGCTCCTGGTCCACCTTTACTTGGACCTTGACGTGTACCGGTGGCGGGATCACGCCAACCTCCGGCAGCTGGACGGGGACGACGAGCCGCGGCCAGCCGATGTCATACCAGGTGATATCCGGCGGGACCCAGTACCGGTACTTCAAGCTGAAAACGGACTTCGATTTCGGATCCTGCTACGGCACGACGGAGACAACAGTCACGTCCACCGGAAGCATCAGCAACGGGAGCTTCGGCAGCACCGGGGGGACGTTCGGGTACACCGGTCAGTTCAGCTCCGCCACGTCTGCTACCGGTACGTATCAGTATTCGGGTCTCTACATCTATCCGTGTGGCTATCTCTACCAGACCGGCACATGGTCGGCCAACTGGGCTTCATCCGCTCTGGCGGATGGGGCCGAGCGTGAAGCGGGAGAGCCCGAGCAACCCGGCCGGAGCAACAAGGTAACGATCGAACATATCGACGCCACGGCTCGGGAGCGCTGATAAGGCTTGCACAGTGCAGCGGAGCCGCAACCTGCACTGGTTGCGTCTCCGCCGCGCGTGGGAGCGTGGAGAGTGAGAGCGTTCTTCCGAGCCACTCTGATTCGTCCCAGGCGATTGCTCCGTTCCTGCATTCCTCTCCTCCTGCTTTCGTGTGTGGAGTGCGGACGATCTTGCCCACTCGCAGACTTGCCATTTCGTGTCCACACGCAACGGGGAAGACACGAGGGCGGTCTTTGCGTCGGC